>DKBA01000058.1 GCA_002450985.1 Acidimicrobiia bacterium UBA6912 | reverse complement strand
GACGATGAGCAGTGGCACCACCGCGCCGACGGGTCGGTGGCGCTCTACGGAGATGTCGAGACCTGGCCGGACTACCAGAGGTATGAGCATATCTCTATCGATGCCTCGACGACCGCGGTCTACGCCGTCGACGAAGCGCTCGACGTGCGGGTCGAGGTGATGCGTGGAACGCCGGCAAGCGCAGAGTCCCTTCCGCGCGTCGGCACCGACGAGGTCGTCTTCGGCTACGACTTCGAGCCGGTCGATGCAACCTCTGAAGTCGTATACCTGCTCGACGAGGGTCGCGAGGTGCGCGTCGAGGTGTACCGCGGCGACCATGCCGAGGGTTGGTACTGGGGCCGAGCGGAGCTTCTCTTCGAAGGCACCGAGACCGAAGCCGAGGCATGGGTGGCGGCCCAGCCGGCGCCGGCATCTCCGCTCCCCATCGGCTTCTGGGTGGCCGCGGCCGGGGTGGCGGTGATCCTCACCGCCATGGCCCTCTTGTCGCGCCGCACGCCGATGCCCCTCGCGCTGGGCGTCATTGGGGCAGCAACTTTGGCGCTTCCGTCGTCTGTGGCCTTCGTGATCCTGGACGTGACCCCCGGGGGCGAGTGGAAGTTGACGGTTGGGGCCTTTGCCATCCTGGTCGGCGTCGCTGGACTCGTGGCCGGTGCGGTTCTCGGTGCGGCTCTCGGTCGCCAATGCGAGCCGCCCACAAGGGAGCCCTCCGAGCCGAGCCCGCCAGCGCCGGCGTAACGTCGCACGCCCGGCACGCTGGCGTGACGACGCCGACGCACACGGTGGTCACCGCGCCTCCATCCGCACCACCGACGACGTGTAGGGGCACCTCTTCGAGGGACGGGATCGGGAAGCCGCACACGCTCTCGACGCCGCCCACGCGTTCGCTTGCGGACTCGGTGGGTCGGGGGTCGTCGAGCTCCACACGTGAAACGCCGAAACCCGTTGCGGCGCAACGGGTTTCGTGGGTGGAGCTGACGGGAATTGAACCCGTGACCTCTTGCATGCCATGCAAGATCGGGCGAATTCGTTAGTCCTTTGGAATCGCCAAATCCCTTGCGCCGCAACGGTTTTGGGTTCGCGGCACTTCGCGTCAATGTGCACGTTTTCGCAGTGTCGCGCGGACTTTCCGCGGACTGCCCAGGCTGCTCGAGGCCAGGTCGCGCGAGGAGCTTCCGTTACGCGGATGTCTTCGAGGAGTACTTCCGCTGAGCCGCCTGCTTGGTGACGCCGAGCATCGCTCCGATCTCCGACCAGCTTCTCCGTGCCCGCCGCGCAGCACGCACCGCAGCCGTGAGCTCCTCATCGACCTCGTTTCGCCGCTCCACTAACTCCGCGATCACTCGCAGCGCCTCGGTGTCGGCAACCTTCAACTCATCGGCAGCGACTCGCTCCGCCCACTCCTCCAGCTCCGCAGCACGCTCGGCTCGTGTCTTGCTCACTTGATCCACCAGCCCTTCAGGAACTTCTCTCGGGCCACCATGGCGTGGATGACGGCCGTTCCCTCGTCGTCCGTGACCACCCCCACCTCCAAAGGCACACCGGTTCTCGACGGCCCAACGAACATCGTCACAGCAGGATCGTCCGTCTCGAACGCCCGCCAGTGATGTCGTAGTGCGTGCAGCATGTCCTCATCGGGGACACCGTGCTTGCGAGCGCTCGCCTCGATGTCCACCGGACCACGATATCGCCACCAACCACAATCGTCAACACTTGTTGACGATTGTGGTTGAGTTCCGTCTTTGCGACCGCCACTGGATCGGATGAAACCAGTGTCTCCCGCAGCCTCCGGCGGCAAACGTCATGGCGTCGACGGGAGGCGGACTGCGCTTGGGAGCAGTAGGAGCGTCGCAGCCGTTCCCGCCGGAGTAGCGCTCGTACGTGCCGCTCGGCGCTGCTGGCGATGCGAGCGTTCTCGGTCCGGATCTGGTGATCGGCGTGGTCAGTCAGGCGGATGGCGGCGTGTGCACGAGTAGCGCATTCTGGTACCGGCGGCCAACGGGGCCATCTTGGCGTTTCCGCGGCGCCGAAACGCTCACGTCCGTCTCACATTGCTGCCGCTCCTGTGGATACAAAGCGCTCGACGATGGCGGCGACCATCACCGGGTCGGTGCGATGGGCGATGTGGCCGTGCCCTTCGAGCACGACGATGTCGGAGTGTGGCAGCGCCGCCGCGGCTCGGTGGGTCGCTGCGGTCTGTGACGGGGGGCTGTCACCGCCCGCCAGAAGTAGCGCTTGCGCTGTGACCCCGTCGAGCCAACCCGGGAGGTAGACCCAGGAGCTTTCCGCTTTCAGCTCCCGCGGCACCGACGGCACGATCTCGAGTCGGTCGGTCCACGTCGGCAGCGACCGGACGTAGTCGACCTCCTCGTCGGTCATTTCGACGACCCGGGCCATGAGCGCCACCGCCGCCGCCTCATTGTCCCCTACTGCCAGCGCCGCCTCCACCGCCTCCACCGCACCCTCCGGATAGGGCATGCCCAGACCCGGCTCGTAGAGAACGAGACGATGGACGTTGGGTGTCAGCGCGGCCGCCCCCATGGCACATTCAGCGCCGTAGGAATGGCCCCAGAGCGCGACCGTCCCGGTCATGCGATCGGCGACCTCATCGACGACCGCGGCGATGTCCTCGAACTCGCGCTCGATCGAATACTCGCCGCCGTCGCCGCTGGCGCCCCGGCCCCGGCGATCCATCGCAAACACCGTGAACGGCCGGGCCAACTCGGCGAAGAACGGGGCATCATTGCGGTGGTCGCTCATCGCTCCGTGCACGAGCACGATCGGCGGACCCTGACCCCCGGAGAAGATCGCGATCGGCGTTCCGTCGGGTGCGGCGACCTCGAAGCGTGACTCCGGTTCAAGCATCATCTGCAACCCAACATCACGACGACGGCCCACCGGCGCGCGAGAAGAACGCCACGGCAGCCTCAGGGTCGTCCTCGAAGAACCGAGCCGAGGCGAACGCTCCGTCCTCCACGTCATAAACGGCAGCCCGGTGAAACGAGATCGCGGCGTCTGCCGCCTCAAATCGCACCAGCAGGTACACCCGGTGGTCGTCGGCAGCAAGACCGAGGAACTCCGGACGGAAGCCACCGCTCGTCAACCGGTCCTGCTCTGCCCAAAAGCGGATGATGCCGTCACGGCCGCGATGGTCGCCGTGGAGTGGGCCCGGGCCCGGATAGTGGAAGACC
>DKBA01000133.1 GCA_002450985.1 Acidimicrobiia bacterium UBA6912 | reverse complement strand
CCCGAGATGATGATGTCCTTCTTGCGGTCGCGCAGCTCGATGTAGCCGTCGGGATGCACCACCCCGACGTCGCCCGAGTGGAACCAGTCGCCACGGAAGGCCTCGGCCGTCGCCTCCGGGTCCCGGTAGTAGCCCGCCATGACGTTGTTGCCGCGCATCACCACCTCGCCAATCGCCTCTGCGTCGCGCGGAACGTCGTTCAGCTCGTCGTCGACGATGCGAATGGGATCGGCGATGATGTACGAGACACCCTGGCGTGCCATCTTGCGTGCCTTCTCCTCCGGCGGCGCATCGGCCCACGCCTCCTGGATCTCGCACACGGTGTGCGGCCCGTACGTCTCGGTCAACCCGTAGACGTGCACGATGGTGGCGCCCAGCGCCTCCATCTGGGCGATGATCGTCGGGCTGGGCGGGGCGCCTGCGGTCGTTGCGACGAGGGGGCCGGGGAACGGCGCCGCCGCCGGGTCGTTCACCAGCGAGATGAGGACCGTCGGCGCTGCGTTGAGGTGGGTGACCCCCTCCTCGCGGATCAAGCGCCACACCTCGTCCGGTCGCACCGCCCGCAGGCACACGTGGCGCCCTCCGATCGCCGTGACGGCCCATGTCGTGCACCAGCCATTGCAGTGGAACATCGGGAGCGTCCACAGGTACACGCTCTGCGGAGTGTGCCGTGAATGGATGAGCTCCCCCAGAGCATTGAGGTACGCCCCCCGGTGTGTGTACACGACACCTTTCGGCCGGCCGGTCGTCCCCGAGGTGTAGTTGATGGAGATGGGTGCGTTCTCGTCGTCGACCGCCCACGGCAGGGCGTCGGTGCTGCCCTGTGCGGTGAAGTCCTCATAGGAGACGGCGCCGGCCGGGACGCCGACTCCGGCATCGTCGACGGCAACCACCCGCTCGAGGGACTCCACCGCACCGAGGTGCGGGGCGACCACGGGGTGCAGCTCGGTGTCGACGACGAGGACCCTGGCAGCCGAGTGGCGCAGGATGTACTCGATCTCCGGGCCGGACAGCCGGGTGTTGATGGCGACGAGCACCGCTCCCGCCAAGGGGACGGCGAAATGGGCGACGAGCATCTCGGGGACGTTGGGACACAGGTAGGCGACGCGATCTCCGGGACGTATCCCCGCTGCCTGGAGGGCACGCGCCATCCGGGTCGCCTCGGTCGCCATGCTCGCATACGTCATGCGGCGGTCGCCGTGGACCACGCCGATCTTGTCCGGGAAGACGATGGAGGCCCGCTCCAGGAACGCGAGCGGAGTGAGNNGGCGCTCGCCGCCATGATCGGCTGTGCCACCACGTACGCCTCGTCCTCGGGGAGCCCGGCCTGCAGGTAGAAGGCATCCTTCCCGGTACCGATGACGGCCGGGCTCCAGCGGACGATCTGGTCGACCAACTCGGCGACGGCGGCGTCGAGCTCCCCCGAGGCGGCGATACGATTGACGAGCCCCCAGGCGCGGGCCATCTCCGCCGAGATCGGTTCTCCGGTGAGCAGCATCTCCATCGCCCGTTTCTGTCCGACGGCCCTGATGATCGGCACCATGGGCGTGGTGCAGAAGAGCCCGATCCGGACACCGGGAGTCGCAAAGGAGGCGCCCTCGTCTGCGACGACGAGGTCGCACGACGCAACCAGCTGGCACCCGGCAGCGGTGGCGATGCCATGCACCTTGGCGATCACCGGCTGGGGGATCTCATGGATCGTTCTCATCATGGACGTGCACTCTGCAAAGAGGGCGTCGTAGAAGTCACTGTCGCGGTGGCGCATCTCGGCGATGTCGTGACCGGCCGAGAAGGCCGGCCCCCGCCCCTCGATGACGATGACCTGGACGCCGGAGGACGCCGCCAGCTCGTGCAGCCCTGCGGTGATCTCGCGCATGGCGTCGTGGCTGAGGGCGTTGCGACGCTCGGGACGGTTGAGGACGAGGCGGCCGACGGGCGGGTCCGCCTCGACGACGATGGTGGCGTAGGTCATGGGTTCCCCGTGGTCTCGGCGATGCGGGGAGTGTACCGAGAGGGTTCGCCGCGGCGCCGGACGCGATCTCAGCCGGTACGGACCGCGAATCGGTCGCGTGCGTCCCGATACGCCTCCAGGTACCCGGCGACGACCGCCTCGCGGTCGAAGCGAACGACCCTGGCGGTGGCGGCGGCCTGCAGTTGCGCTCGTCTCGCGTCGTCGGTGAGGACGGCGACGAGCGACGAGGCGAGGCCGTCGGCATCACCGGGTTTGACGAGGACGCCGGCGTCGCCGAGGACGTGGGTGAACGCCGGGAGCGCCGACGCGACGACGGCGCAGCGCGACGCCATCGCCTGCACGAGCACGATTCCGAAGCTCTCGCCACCGAGGTTGGGGGCGCAGTACACCGCGGCTCCGGCGAGCAGCTCCCGACGCCCTGCAGCACCTACGCCACCGAGGAAACGTACGCCCTCGATGTCCCCGGTCCGCCCGCCGGCAACGACGAGCTCGGCATCGGGCACCCGCCGCCGCACCATCGGCCAGGCGGCGAGCAGCACGTCGAGCCCCTTGCGAGGGTCGTCCCTGCCGAGAAAGGCCACCCGATGCGGCATCCCGGCGCTCGGATCGAACTCGCCGGTGTCGATGCCGTTCGGGACGAGCCGTGCCTGGACCAGCGGCGTCAGGGCCGATGACGCCACCGGGCTGACGGCGGTCACCACGTCGTAGCGACGGAGCGCCCGCCGCAGCGCAGGTCCCGCCAGCCCATAGGCCCGGCGCACGGCACGAGATGGATCGGCATGGAAGGTGGCGACGAGTGCGGCATCCGCCACCCGGCGAGCCGCCGTCGCGACGGCGGGCACGAACGGCTCGTGTACGTGCACCACGTCGGCGCCCTCGAGCGCGGCCCGCANNCCCGCACCCGCCTGCCCACCCCGGGACCGACCGCGATGGGCGCCGCCGACCCGTTGATCGGAACCACGAGTGATCGTCCCACGCTCACGGTGCCCTCGCCGCTCTCGCCGGGTCCGACCACCCACGCCTCGTGACCTGCGTCCCGCAGCCACCGCGCCAGACCCGTCACCAGGTCCTGCACGCCTCCGAAACTCCCGAGGTCGTAGGGGCAGACGAGCGCGATCTTCACGTCGCCGTCCGGTCGCTCGGCCAGTTGGGCTGGAAGAGGTGCCACTGCTCCGGAGCACGGCGGATGAGCGCCTCCAGGGCGGCCGCATAACGCTGGGTTCCCTCGGCGATGCGGGCGTCCTTGTCCGGGAGGGACGGGACCTGGATCGGAGGCTCGACCACGAAGTGGTGGCCGCGCCGCTCGTTGAAGTAGCAGCCGACCGGGAGCAGCGCCGCCCCGGTGCGGTCGGAAAGCGCAACCGGCCCGGCCGGGAGCGTCGTCGTCTCGCCGAAGAAGTCGACGGGGATCCCCCGTCCGGACAGGTCGCGATCGGAGAGCAGGGCGATGGCTCCTCCATCCCGCAGCCGCTCGATGAGCTGCTGGGTGGCCCTGCGATCCCGGCCGACGATGACGACGTCGATGCCGAGTTCTCCCCGGGTCTCGATGAACCACTTGACGATGCGCGGATTCGGCAGCGCCTCGGCGGCGGCCAGCATGGGAACGCCGAGGCGTTCGGCCTGGGGACCCGCCGCCTCCCAGTTCCCGAGATGGGGCAGCGCGACGATGACGCCCTTGCCCGCAGCTCGAGCCGCCTCGATGTGCTCCTCACCGTCGACGACGGAATGTTCGAGGATGGCGGCGACCCGACGCGGGCGCACCCAGAACACCTCGGCCCAGTACCGTCCATAGCTCTGGAACATGCGGCGAGCGCGACGGGTGGTCGCCGCCTCGTCCCCCACCACCCTGGCCAGGTTGCGACGCACCAGTGCGAGCTTGGCGGGCGCCAGGAACGACGCCACCCAGCCGGCCCCCTCACCCGCCCGGCGCATGACGGCCTCGGGGAGCAGGCCCATCACCATGGACGCCACCCGGAAACCCAGGTACCCGGCGAGGCCCTTCACGCTTCGAGCTGCTGCCAGGTGCGCCGGATACGTTGCGCCACCGTGAACCCGGACAGCAACACGAACAGCCACAGCACCGGGAAGAGGACCTTGTTGCCCCCGACGAGGCCGGACACACCGACGCCGACGAGGATCAGCAACATCCGCTCGGCGCGACCCATCCAGCCGCCGCGGCCTTCCGCCCCCCAGCTCTCCGCTTTGGCCCGCACGTAGGGCGTGAGCAGCGAGAAGGCGAGACCGAACAAGCAGAGCATGAGGGCCGTCTCGTCGTCGCGAAGGCTGAAGGCGAGCCCGGCGAAGATCGCCAGCTCACCGAGACGATCTGACATCGTGTCGATGAACGCACCCCTGATGGACGCCTTGCCTTGGAGACGTGCAAGCGGGCCGTCGAGGGCGTCGAGCACCGAACCGAGCCCGGCGATGGAGGCTCCCCACGCATACGAGCCGACGGCGATGAGCCACGCCCCCGCCATGGTCACCAGCAGTCCTGCGATGGTGACCGCCGTCGGCGACAACCGGGCCTTCGAGAGACCGGTGGCGATGGGATCGAGGATCGGGGCGAGTCGGCTCCGGCCTCTCAGGTCGAGCACTGGGGGCTCCTCCTTGGAGCGGTGCCGCGTTGGCACCACCCACGCTAGTCACGGATCGCCGCCCGAAGGCACTTCTCGGTGCGGACCAGGACCGAGAAGTTAGCACGGAGGGACCACGCCCACCCGGCAGCTACACTCGCCTACCGCCGTCCGATCGCGGCATCGCCTACGCACCGAAAGGGGCTTACTCGTCGATGAGTGACGACTCCGCAAAGCTGAATCTCNNGGCATCGACATCAGTCGCATGCGCGCCGATACGGGGTTCGTCACCTACGACCCGGGCTTCGCCAACACTGCGGGAACGCGGAGTGCGATCACCTACATCAACGGCGGTGAGGGCGTGCTTCGCCATCGGGGCTACCCGATCGAGGACCTGGCCCAGCAATGCACGTTCCTCGAGGTGGCCTATCTGCTCCTCTTCGGGGATCTGCCCACCGAGACCGAGCTCGACAGGTGGCAGACGTCCGTACGCAGGCACACCTTGCTCAGCGAGGAGATGAAGCGCTTCTTCGACGCCTTCCCGCGTAGCGCCCACCCGATGGCGATCCTGTCCTCGGCGACCAACGCCATCTCGACCTTCTACGAGTCGTACTACGACCCGAAGGACCCGGCTTCGGTCGTGGAGAGCGCCACTCGGCTCCTCGCCAAGATGCCGACCATCGCGGCGTGGGCCTACAAGAAGTCGATCGGCCAGCCGTACATGTATCCGCGCAACGACCTCACCTACGTCGAGAACTTCCTCCACATGATGTTCGGCCTCCCCGTCGAGGAGTACGAGGTCGACCCGGTGGTGGCCCGTGCGCTCAACGTGCTGCTGATCCTGCACGCCGACCACGAGCAGAACTGCTCGACCGCCACCGTCCGTTTCTGCGGTTCCAGCCAAGCCAACCTCTTCGCCTCCGTGGCAGCGGGCATGAACGCGCTCTGGGGCCCACTCCACGGCGGCGCCAACCAGGCCGTGGTCGAGATGCTCCAGGCCATCCACGACGACCCGGCGATGACGGTGGACACCGCGGTCGCCAGGGCGAAGGACAAGGACGACACGTTCCGGCTGATGGGTTTCGGGCACCGCGTGTACAAGAAC
>DKBA01000185.1 GCA_002450985.1 Acidimicrobiia bacterium UBA6912 | reverse complement strand
GTCTGACGTCTGTCGTCTCAATACCGATACGCCTCGGGCGTCGGCTTCACCGGCCGGTCGAGCCACATGGGGCGTCGCAGATTCCCCGGCCCCGGGCCGGGCTTCGTCTTGGCGAGCCACTCCCTGTAGACCTCGTGGGACTTCGCAGTGTCGACGAACACGTCGCCGTAGCGATCGCCCGCCTCGGCCGGGGTCAGCCGCACCCGCTGGTGCCAGGCGTGCATACCCGAGATCGGGTCGGGGTGAACCGGGAACGCGAGGTTCTGGTTGACGCCTGCGTCCTGCCACCAGATGCGCTCACTGTCGGGGTCGTCAGACGGGAAGGGGCCGATGCCCTTCTGCTGGCGCAGCATCCACCCCCCATCCTTGCGGGAGATGTCGACGAGGGCGGACGACCACCGCTCGTTGCCCATGTCGTCCTGGAGCCGCCACCTTCCCATGTGGTGGGAGGCGGCCACGACCCCGGGGCGGATACCCTCGGTGCGCCACACCCGCATCACGAAGTAGCCGATGTCCGTGTTGATGCGGATCATCTGCCCGGTGGCAAAGTCGAGGGCGTCGGCGTCTCTGGGGTTCATCCACAGCGGGTGGCCGTGGCTGATCTCGTAGAGGTACTTGGCGTTGCCCGACCGGGTGTGGATGAGCGTCGGCAACCGGAAGATCGGCAGCAGCACCCGCTCGTTGCCGGCGATGTCCATGTCGCGCCAGTACACGTGGGTCTTCATGTAGGTCGGGACCGCCACCTCGTCCCATCCCCAGTCCGCCATCGTCGTCGAGTACCACTCGAGCTTGCGGCTCGGCGAGTTGAAGCCGGTCTTGCGCTCGCCGTCGATGTCGACAGAGGGTGCGTTGGCGGCGGCGGGCCGCTCATGGACCCGGTAGACGTCCTTCTCCACCTCGACGGCGCCGTACTTGCGCATGTACTGGAGGGGGGTGAGCCCCTCGGCGGCCGCCTTGTCGGGAAGACCCGGCACGCTGTTGTCGAACATCCAGCCGTAGTACTCGTCTACGGACACCGGGCGCGCGGGGTCGTTCGGCGACTGGAACCACTGCTTGATGCCGAGGGAGCCGTCGGGGTCGACGCGCCACGACAGGTCGATCCAGAACTCGGTCTCCTCCCACACCTCGCCGGGGTTGGCCTCGTACGTGCGGTCGAAGTGCGTGCCGTCCCGTTCGCCGGCGACCCGCAGCACCGGCTGGCGGAAGCCGAGCCAGCGGCCGGCGTGGGTCTCGTACGAGTGGGTGTCGTGACGTTCGGAGGCGACGCCCATCGGCAGGACGTAGTCGGCGAACCACGCCGTCTCCGACCAGGTCGGGGTGAGCGCCACGTGGAGCCCGACCTTCGACTCGTCGGTGAGCGCCTCCAGCCAGGAGAAGCCGTCGGGGTTGGTCCAGATCGGGTTGTACACCCGGGAGAAGTACACCTCGACCCTGCCCCGTCCCTCCTTGAGGAAGTGGGGGAGCAGGATCGACAGCTCGTGGTGGGCGAACGGGTACTCGATGGGCCACAGCAGCTCGTTCCACCGGCTGTGCGCCGGTGGCATGTTCCAGTGCTGCGGCTTGAACTTGTCCCAGGCGCTCGGCGAGGTGCCACCCTTCGTGCCCACCGCACCGGTGAGGACGTGGAGGAACCACAGGCAGCGGGCGACCTGCCAGCCGCCCTCGTTGCCGGATCCCGCCGAACGCCAGGTGTGCGAGGCGAAGCGGTGCCCGGCCTCGGCGATGCCCCTGGCGACGGCCTCGATACGGGCGGCGTCGACGCCGGACTCCTCTGCGGCGAACTCGAGCGTGTAGCCGGCGTAGGTGTCCTTCAGCAGGCGGACGAAGCTCGCATACGTGCGCGGCTCGCCGGGAGCCATGGCGTCGAGGGCGCCGCCCCAGTCGACCCAGCGGCGCATGAAGTCATGGTCGACGGCGTCCCACTCGAGCAGCAGCCGGGCGATCGCGAGCAGGATCGCCGCCTCGGTGCCGGGCCACGGCGACAGCCAGTAGTCCGACATCGATGCCGTGTTGGAGAGTCGAGGATCGATCGTCGCCAGCTTCGCCCCCGCCTGCTTGCCCTCCATGATGCGCTGGGCGTGCGGGTTGAAGTAGTGNNGCAGATGTTGGTGTGGCTGTTGTGGCCGTCGACGCCCCACGCCTTGAGGGTGCGGTCCATGAACCCGTCCTCGCCGGGGCGGCCGACGTGGTACATGATCTCGTCGTTGCGGCCTTCCTGGATCGCGGTGCGCATCCGCCCGGCGATGTCGTCGAGCGCCTGCTCCCAGGTGACCTGCTCCCACTGCCCCGAGCCCCGCTCGCCCGTGCGGCGTAGCGGGTGGAGGATGCGCTCCGGGTCGTACATCTGGTTGATCGTGGCCGGGCCCTTGGCGCAGTTGCGGCCGCGCGAGCCGGGGTGGGCCGGGTTGCCCTCGAACTTGCGGACCTGTCCGGTCGCCTTGTCGACGTAGGCGAGCAGCCCGCAGGCCGACTCGCAGTTGAAGCACGTCGTCGGCACCAGCCGGTACTCGTGCTTCACCCGCTTCGGCCACGCCTGGGCGTCGTACTCCTCCCAGTCGTCCCACCGCTCCGGAGGCGGGAAGTTGGTGAGCTCGCTCCCTGGGAGGAGACGGGGGATCCGGTCGGCGTCCCGTTGCGTCGTCATCGCTGCGCTGTCTCCTTGTCGGTCACGAGAGGGGAACGCTCTGCCCGGCCTTCACGAAGGCGTCGTCGGCGAACCAGATGCCGGCCATCGCCGCGATTCCGCCGATGGCGCCGATCCACAGGCCGGCGCCACCGAGGAACACGGCGCCGAGCGCGATGGGTGCGACGACACCGACGAGCTGGCCACCGAGCCACCACTCCCGGGCGAACCGGCCCCGAGTCATGTGGTGGACGGCCTCGGCGATGTTGCGCGTCGGGTGCCGGGATGTCAGCTCGGCCATGGCGATGAGCCCGAGGGCGGCCGCACCGCCGATCATCGCCCAGGCAAAGGCGCGCTCGGTGGTCTCGCCGAGCTCGAACACGAGCCCGGCAACGAGCCCGAACCCTCCACCTGCGGCGAATGCTCCGGCGAGCATGTGCCACAGCAGAGTCGGGCTCTGCCAGAGGTCGCGAGCTTCGGCCTGTCCGAACAGGAACGCCGTGTAGCCGGCCAGGCCGAGCCCGAGCACGGCGGCGAGCCAGGCGAGCGCCGGGATGGCGCCGTCGTAGCCGAAGACCCCGGCGAGGAACCACAAGCCCACGACCGCGGCGAAGGCGCTGAGGATCCATGCCCCGCGTACGAGCCACGATCCCGGATTGCCCTTGGTCAACAGGTAGTAGAAGCGGTCGGGGCGCTTGAGGTCCCACACGAGCAGCACGCCGGTGCCGGCGAGGAACAGCCCGGCGACGAGCGGGGCGCCCCACTGCGCCCACGACGATTCCGTGCCGCTGCCGGCCAGCATGGCGAGCACGAGGGCGAGGGCGATGCCGGCGGCGATGCCCTTGGTGAGGAAGTAGCTCGACACCCGCCATCCCCATGGCATCGGGTGGTCCGTGTTGTAGACGACTCGGGGCGGGGCATTGCGGGCGTCGTGGACGATGCGGACCGGCGCCTCGGGCGTGACGGATGCCGAGCCGTTGGTGACGCTCGGCGGCGTGAGATCGACGGCGAGCCACGACGAGGCGGGGTCGCGCCATACGCCGCCGTCGCCAGGGTCGACGGCGCCGAGGGGGTCGATGTTCGCCTCCTCGACTCCCTTGTACCAGAGGTTCGGGCTCGTCCCTTGCTCGGGGGCACGTTGGAAGAGCTGGTCGGTGGCCACCATCTGAGCGATCTTCGTGGAGGGGTCGTCGAGATCGCCTGCGATGATCGCCTGCTCGGGGCACACCACCACACAGGCGGGCTCGATGCCCACCTCGACCCTGTGTACGCAGTAGTTGCACTTCTGCGCGGTGTGCTGTTGGGGGTCGACGTAGAGCGCGTCGTACGGGCACGCCTGCATGCATGACTTGCAGCCGATGCAGCGGTCGGTGTCGAAGTCGACGATGCCGTCCTCACGCTTGAAGAGCGCGGTGGTGGGGCAGATGGTGACGCACGGGGCGTCGGTGCAGTGGTTACACCGCATCACCGAGAAGAACCGCTTGGTGTCGGGCCAGGCGCCCTTCTCGACGTACTTCACCCAGGTGCGGTTGACGCCGAGCGGCACCTGATGCTCGGTCTTGCAGGCGACGGTGCAGGCATGGCAGCCGATGCATCTCGTCTGGTCTATGACGAACCCATATCGCACCGGTGGATGCCCTCCTGTAATTTGTACGGACAATAGTGCTCGAGCGCCCGAGCGCTCAACCGNNAAGTATCAGCTCTTCTGGATGATGAAGTGGTACTCGCTGTCCGCCTCGAACTCCTCCTTGAGCGAGTGACCCATGTCCTTGCTCCAGGCGGGGATGTCGGACAGGGCCCCACGATCGGTGGCGATGACCTCGAGGGTCTGACCGGAGTCGATCTTGGCGATTGCCTGGGCGGTCTTGATGACGGGCATGGGGCACTGCAACCCCCGTGCATCGACGGTGATATCGGCCATTCGTTGAGTCTCCTCCGTTGGTGGTTCAAGGTGTTCGTTCGGCTGGGCGGACGTCAGATCGCTCGGCTGCGCCTCGCTTCCAGACGTCAGACGTCAGATCCCTTTCTGGCGTCTGACGTCTGACGTCTGAGGTCTCTCTTCTCTCAGATGAACAGCGAGATCGACGCCTCCTTCATCAGGCTGATGGCGGAGCCGGCGCCGGCGGGTTTGTCGAGGCCGGGAATCATGTCGTCGAGGGTGATGCCCATGAGGTCCATCGTCATCTGGCACGGCCACAGCTTGACGCCCATGTCCTGGGCGAGCTCGAGCAGTTCCTGGACCGAGGCGACGTTGTGGTCCTCGGCGAGACCCTTCATCATCTTCGGCCCCATGCCGGCGAAGTGCAGTTTGGACAGGCCGAGCTTGTTCGGGCTTCCCGGGTGGAAGACCGAGAGCATCTTCTGGCGCCAGTCCTCGCCCGTGATTCCGGAGTCCTTGCGCTTCAGGATGCTCAGACCCCAGAACGTGAAGAAGACCGTCACGTCCATGCCGTAGGCGGCGCCGGTGGTGGCGAGGATCATCACGGGCCAGGCTTTGTCGAGGTCGCCCGATGCGGCGATGAGGACCATCTTCTCCTTCTCGGGGGTGGCGTCGGCTGTGGGCTCCGGGTCTTCGGATGTCCCGGTGTCGAGCTCGTGGACGGTCATGGCGCTCCCTTCGCCGCACATCGGACATATGCGTGACCGCGAATCTAAGTCCGCAGCGATTGCCGATGTCAAACAGTTCGCGGTGCGCGCTTGCCTTGGACAAGGGCTGTGCCATAGTTGGCCCCCATGAGTGCCATCCACGACGAGTTGAACCAGCTGCACGCAAGCGTCTGCAAGGGCCTCGCCGACCCCAAGCGCCTCCTCATCATCAATGCGCTGCGTGACGGCGAGCGCACCGTGACGGAGCTGGTCGAGGAGCTCGCCGTTCCTCAGGCCAACGTGTCCCAACACCTCGCCGTGCTTCGCGACAAGGGCCTGGTGCACGCCCGCAAAGAGGGCCAGTTCGCCTACTACTCGGTCACCACGCCCAAGATCATCGAGGCGATGGATCTCTTGCGCGAGGTCATGGCCGAGCAGGTCATGGAGCCGGCTGGCCGCTGAGGGGGCTACTCAGCAGGAGCCGGGATTGCCCGCCCAGATGCCGGTGATGGTGGTGGCGGCGTCGTCGTGTGGACCCGACAGCCGGAAGGTCATGGGCATCTCCCCGTCGAGTCGATATGCGGGGAGATCGTCGCCACACCCGATGCTCGTGCGTACGAGCCGGTCGCCGTACGCGGCCCGCAGCTCGTCGACAGTGGCGCCTACAGCGATGCCGTCTTCCGTCGCAAGCCCCCGGTCCGTCGCTTTCCCGGTCGACCAGTAGGTGAGGTGGGGGATGCCGTCATCGCGGTAGGTGTGACCATCGGCGAAGATCACCGAGAGCGCCGCCTCTTCCCATCCGACGCCGCGGTAGTGCGACTCGCAGCCGTAGCCGGTCTGCGCGAAGCAGCAGCGCCCGGCGTCGCCGGGGGGACAGTCCGCCGGGTCGTAGCGCCACTCGTCGGACGGCTCTCCGAAGCGCGCCACGAGCAGGGGCAGTGCCGAGGCCTCCGGCTGACCGAGCGCGACGATCCCGAGGCCGTCGCCTCGCAAGGAGAGCTGCGCCGGACGGACGGTGACGGGGGCGGTGACGAAACGAGCCACCCCCGCCATCGGCACCTCCCAAGCCGGGACCTCGGAACCGTCCACCGGTACGAGCCACGCCTGGGCCGCCTCGCCGCCGTTGGTGCGGTTCACCAGGATCCAGCTCCCTGCGAGATCGACGCTGGCCACGCCGTCGAGCCGGGCGGTGCCGGCGCGGGCGTGTGGGATGTCGATACGGACCATCTCCACTCCCGTGTCGCGCACGGCGACGACCACGACGTCTGCGAGTGTCGTGTTGGTCGCATCGTCGAAGCGGGTCTCGAGGTGGGCTACCTGCGATCCATCCAGGGAGATGACACAGTCGTGCGGGCAGTACGGTTCCTCACATCCCGGCACGGACGGGTCCGCCGGGACGTGCACCGTGGTGCCGTCGAAGCCGAGGAAGAGGCACGACGCATCGAGCTGCCCGTATGACGTGCCCGCGATGATCCCGCCGCCGACGGAGCCGATGGTGAGGGCGGCTTCCCACGCACTGTGGCGTATGAGCTCGGTCACCGTGCCGGTGGCCTGGTCGTAGCGGCGCAGGCTGTCGACCATCTCGAAGGACGGTGCTCCCTCGGACCGGCGGTAGAAGACGGAGAGATCGTCCCCATCGACGATGGCGTCCTCGAGGGTCAGGCTCTGGCCGGTTGCGGGGACGAGCAGATCGAGCGGTCGCTCAGATCCTGCGGGCACCCACCACACGATCGTCGTCCGAGGCTCGCCGGTCTGGTCCCAAGCCCGGCCGGCGTCGACCTGGTAGAGCAGGCCGCCGAGTCCGTCGTCGACCGCCGTCGCCGCCCTGCCCGAGATGAGCTGCACCGGCTCGGCGCCTGGCCCCACCAGGTAGACGCCATCTGGCCCGGCGACCAGGATCTGGGGAGCGGCCTCAGACGCCGGCTCGGTCGTCGTGGTGCTCGTCGTGCTCGTGATGATGGCTGCGGTCGTCGAAGGCGTCGGGGCGCTCGATGTTGCCGGTGGAGCGGCCGTCGCTGAAGGCGGCGGAAGCGTGGTACCGCCCGCAGGCTCGCTCTGCCCGCAGCCGCCGAGGATCGAGCCCACGAGGAGGAGACATCCGGCAAGGGCGGGGACGGGTCGGGTACGCATCGGCTGCTCCTCCGACGAGACTCCAACGACTCGATGGTTGGCGCCGCCGTCGGCGCCGACAAGGGTCGGAGGGCTCGATTCCCGGCCCGGTTTCGGGTACCCGCGGGGGCTGCCCCTTGTCGCCGCGGGCCGTACCCGGGTACGCTTGCATGCGATTCCGTGAATGCATCTGGGAGGAGCCGAACATGAGCGGAGCGATCACCGCCGAGGAGCTGGCGCGGCGGGTCGACGACCCCGAGTCGGCGCCCTTCATCCTCGACGTACGCGCCCCCGACCAGTTCGAGCGCTGGCGTGTCGAGGGCAGAGCCGAGCTCGGCACGATCAACATCCCGTACTGGACGGCCATCGTCGAGGAGGACGCGGTGCGAAACGCCGTACCGGCAGACCGGGATGTCGTGGTCATCTGCGCTCACGGCGACTCGTCCGATCTCGTGGTCGACACGGTCGGGATGCCGAACCTCCACAACCTCGCCGGCGGGATGGACGCCTGGGCGACGACGCTCGTGCCGCATGTGCTCTACGACGACGGCGTGAAGTTCGTGCTCCAGCTCGACCGCATCGCCAAGGCCTGCCTGTCGTATGCGGTCGGCTCGCGAGGTGCCACCATGGCGATCATCGACCCGGCCGCAGACGCCTCCGCCTATGAGAAGATCGCAGTGCAGATGAACGCCAAGATCACGGACGTGTTCGACACGCACCTCCACGCCGACCACATCTCCCTCGGGGTGGCGATGGCCGCCGAGATGGGGGCGGCCTATCACATCTCGCCGGGCGACGCCGAAGGCGCGTCGTTCCACTACGAGGCACTGCGCGACGGCGACGAGTTCACGTTCGGCGAGATGAACGTGATCGTGCGCTCGGTGGCGACGCCGGGGCACACCCCGGGCTCGACGTCGCTCGAGGTGGACGGCAAGTTCCTGATGACCGGCGATGCCGTGTTCGTGTCCGGCGTGGGCCGCCCCGACCTCGGCGGTGAGACCGAGCCGTGGGCCCGCGATCTGTTTCGCACGATCCACGAGAAGCTCGCCCCGCTCTCCCCCGAGCTCGAGGTGTGCCCGGCGCACTACACGGCGAGGGTCGAGGCACGAGGCGACGGCACCATCCGTCGTTTGCTCGGCGACCTGCTGGAGAACGATCCCGTCGTGTCCATGGGCGACGAGGACGAGTTCGTGGAGTACGTGGTCTCCCACCTGGGCGAAGCCCCGAAGATCTATGCCACCATTCGCAAGGTGAACCTCGGCTGGCACATGCCGAGCCGCGACGAGGCGGTCGAACTGGAGGTGGGTCGCAACGAGTGCGCCCTCTCCAAGTGATGGTGCGTCCGGCGACGCGATGAGCGCCGGTGTCCCTCCCCTGAGCAGGCGCCCCCTGCAGCGCCACGTGGGGTGGGGCGATGTCATCGCCGGCGTCAGCGTGGCCTTCATCGTGGTGCCGCAGGGACTGGCCTACGCCGACCTGGCGGGCCTGCCTTCGTACGTCGGCCTCTACGCCGCCGCGCTCCCGTCGCTGCTGGCGGCCTTCTTCGCCTCGTCTCGGTACCTCCAGACCGGTCCGGTGGCGATGACGTCGCTGCTCACCTTCGGTGCGCTGTCGGGCCTGGCAACTCCGCAGAGCCCCGAGTACGTGCGGCTTGCGCTGCTCCTCGCCGTGATCGTCGGGGTGGTGCGGCTGGGGCTCGGGCTCGCTCACGGCGGCCTCATCTCGTACTACATGTCCCATCCCGTGGTGCTGGGCTTCACGAACGGGGCGGTGATCCTGATCATCGCCTCCCAGACCGCCGTCGTCTTCGGCGTCGAGGACGCTCCCGACGGCCTCCTTGCCCGGCTGTGGGCCGTGGCCACCGATCCCGGCTCGTGGAACTGGCAGGCGATGGTGATGAGCGGCGCCGTCGTCGCCATCGTCCTGATCGCTCGCCGCATTCATCCCTTGGTGCCCGGTGTGCTCATCGCCCTGCTCGCGGGCCTCGCCGTCGGTGCGCTCACGAGCTATGACGCCGCCCTCGTCGGCGAGATCACGGCCGGGCTGCCGCCGATCTCGCTGAACCTCCCATGGACCGACCTTCACGAGCTCCTCATCCCGGGGATCATCATCGCCACGGTGGGTTTCGCCGAGCCGACGGCGGTCGCTCGCACGCTCGCCGCCCAGGACCGNNCCGTTCGCCGGGATGCTGAGCGACCTGCCGAGGGCGGTGCTCGGAGCCATCGTCATCCTGGGCGTCGGCCGGATGGTCCGGATCCCGGAGATGATCCGCCTCGTTCGGGTGACGTGGGGCCAGTCGGTGATCGCCTGGGTGACGTTCGGCGCCACCCTGGCGCTGTCACCGCGGGTCGACCTCGCCGTACTCATCGGCGTCGGCCTCGCCGC
>DKBA01000253.1 GCA_002450985.1 Acidimicrobiia bacterium UBA6912 | reverse complement strand
CGGGGATCGTTGAGCCGATCGAGCACCAGCAGCGCCGGCGGGTCGGCGAGCCCGATCACCTCGCCCATCGTGCGCAGAGGCAGCGGCACGCACTCCGCCACCACGCCTTGCGGGGCGTCGGTGTGCGCAACCTCACGCACGTCGTCGACGACGGTGACACCGGCACCAGCCTCCTCGACGGCGGCCGCCAGTGCCGCATAGGCGTCGTGGCGGAGACGCTGCCGCTCGATCGTCAGCCGCCGCACCCGGCCCGCCTCGTGGGCGGCAACGACGGCGTGGAGGCCCTCGACCCTATCGCCGATGCCAGCGGCTGCCATCGCGCACGTCTTCGATGACGATGTCGACGCCGGCGAGGGCATCACGGATGGAATCGGCCGTCGCCCACTCTCGCGCCGCCCGGGCAGCGGTACGGCGGGCAACCAGGGCATCGACGATCGTTGCGGGGTCGGCCTCGGCCACTCCGAACTCTGATGCGAGGTCCCCGAGCGCGCCGGCGAGATCGTCGAGCGCCACGGCTTCCTCCGCCAGGCCGAACACGCCCACGATCTCGTCGAAGGCTGCGACGAGCGGCGTAGCATCCTCACCTGCATCGAGCCGCCGGTTGCCCTCGCGGACCGCCTCGAAGAGCGCAGCGAGACCGCCCGCCGTGTCGAAGTCGGTGTCCATCGCCTGAGCGAAAGCATCCAGCGTCGCCGCATCGGCGTCACCGAGCTCAGGGTCCTCGACCCGGCGGCGGAACGCCCACAAGCGCTCGAGAGAGGCGATGGCATCCGCGATGGCCTCGTCAGTGAAGTCGAGCGGCTTGCGGTAGTGGGTGCGCAGGTAGAAGAGCCGCACGGCCTGGAACGGGTAGCGGTCGAGCGCATCGATGAGGTCGATGACGTGGCCCGTCGACTTCGCCATCTTCTCGCCCTTGAGATTGACCAGGCCGTTGTGGAGCCAGTACCTGCAGAACGGAGCGTCGAGGGCGCCTTCGGCCTGTGCGATCTCGTTCTCGTGGTGCGGGAAGATCAGATCGGCGCCACCGGCGTGGATGTCGAAGTTCGCTCCGAGGTACTNNGCCGAGCACTCGATGTGCCATCCCGGCCGCCCGGGGCCCCACGGCGACTCCCACTGTGGCTCCCCCGGCTTCGCAGCCTTCCACACCGCGAAGTCGAGCGGATCGCGCTTGTGCTCGGTCGGATCGACCCTGGCGCCGGCGAGCAGCTCGTCGATATCGCGGCCGGACAGCGCCCCGTAGCCGTCGAAGCTGCGCACGGCGAAGTAGACGTCGCCGCCCGAGGCATAGGCATGACCGCGAGCGATCAGCTCCTCGATCATCTCGATCATCTCGGGAATGTGCTCGGTGGCTCGAGGTTCGACGTCGGGAGGCTGCACACCGAGCCTGCGGTACGCCGTGGCGAACGCATCTGCGAAGCGATCGGCGAGCTCGGCGGGCGACACCGCCGCATCGGCCGCCGCGGCGATGATCTTGTCCTCGACGTCGGTGANNCCGAGGTGGGGACGCGCCTGGACGGTCGGCCCGCAGACGTACATCCCGACCTTGCCCTCATCCCGGGGCTCGAACGTCTGGAGCCGGCGTCCGAGAGTGTTGAAGACCTGCATGGGGAGGATGGTACCGGCAGGCGTCCCGGCCACGGCCGGGCTGGTAGGTTGCCCGGATGCCGCCCACTGCCCACCCCTTGATCGTCGCTCACCGCGGGGCGTCGGCCTCCGCCCCGGAGAACACGCTGGCGGCGTACGCGCTCGCCGTCGCCCAGGATGCGGATGGCATCGAGCTCGACGTGCGACGCACTTCCGATGGCCACCTCGTGCTGCACCACGAACCGGTGGTCCCCGGGTTGGGCGCGATCGTCGGTGTCACGCTCGCTGCCCTACGCGACGTGGCTCCGAGCATCCCCACGCTCGACGAGATGCTCGACGTGGCCGGTGATCTCTTGATCGACGTCGAGATCAAGAACGCGCCCGGTGAGCCCGACTACGACCCGGCGCACACCGTCGCCGATGCCGTTGCCGATTGGGTCGCCGCCCGCGACCTGCACCACCGGGTCATCGTCTCGTCGTTCGACTGGGGAACCACCGCCCGGGTCAGGGAGCACGACCCGCGGATCACGACCGGCCAGCTCCTCGCCACGACGGGGGGGCCGCCAGACGAGGCGCTCTCTGCCGTGGCCGATGCGGGCCACGCGTGGGCCCTGCCCGCCGATCGNNGCCATCGTGGTGAACGACCCTGCGGCGGCGGTGGCTGCGTTGACCTGAGGGCCCTCAGCCCGACCGCTCCATACATGCCGTCGCCAGTGCCGCGATGCCCTCGTCTCGTCCAATGAAGCCCAGGCCGTCGGTCGTGGTGGCTTTGACCGAGACGGCGTCGCCGGACAGCTCGAGGGCGGTGGCCAGATTGGCCCGGATCGCCGCACGATGAGGCGAGACCCGCACGGTCTCGGCGATCACCGTCACGTCCACCGACGTCACCCGATACCCCAGCCCGCCGAGCCGGCGTACCACCGTGCTCAGCAGGGTCATGGAGTGGGCGTCCACCCACGCGGGATCGGACGATGGAAACAGGTCGCCGAGGTCACCGACGGCGGCAGCCCCGAGCAGGGCGTCGGCGACGGCGTGGGCGACAACGTCGCCGTCGGAGGTCGCCTCCACCCCACGCGTGTCGTCCACGACGACCCCGCCCAAGATGACGGAACCTGTTGACGAGAACTGGTGAGCGTCGAATCCGTTGCCGACGCGCATCGGACCGCTCAGGACTCGATGGGTTGGTCGACCTTGGGCAGCGACTTGTCGAGGCGGCGGACCGCCTCCTCCTCGTCGAGCTGGAGCGCAAAACGCAGCTCGCTGACGATGATGAGCCGGGCCTTGGCGAGCATACGCTTGAGGGCCGGCGAGATCCCCTTCACCTGCTGGGCGTACGTGAGATCACGCACGACCTCTGCCACCTGGAAGATGTCGCCACTGTTGATCTTCTCCGTGAGGAGCTTGTACCAGCGGGACCAGTTCGAGCCGGCTTCCTGCGGATCGTCACGGAACGTGGCGAACACCTTCTTCGCCACCGAGGTCGAGATCACGGGCCGCACACCGAGATCGAGCGCCTTCGTCACCGGAACCCGGACCGTGAGTTGATCGGTGGCGACCTCCAGCACGTAATACTCGTGGGTCTCGCCGTCGAACTCGATCTTCTCGGTCTCGATGATGGTGGCTGCTCCGTGGTGCGGGTAGACCACCTTGTCACCCACCGAGAAAGGAGCCTTGCCGCCGCCGCTCGGCGCCGCCGGCTTCTCTGCGGGCGCCGCAGCCTTCTTGGATGCCGCCGCCTTCGAGCCCGCCGGCTTCGCGCCGGTCGACTGCTTCTTCGTCGTGCGCGACGACTTGGACGTGCTCTTGTTCTCAGCCACTGATCACCCGGGGGATGTGAAAGGAAACCGCATTGTAGGCGACTCGCTGCGCCGGGTCAGTCGGCGATCGCGAAGGGCGTTCCGTGCTGTTGGAGCCGGTCGAGGTAGCTGCGCAGGTGCTGAGCCCGCGTCCTTCCCACGCCCTCGACCTCGGCGAGATCGGTCACGGTGGCCTTGAGGAGCCGGGGGAAGGTCTTGAAGTGGGCGGTCAGCGCCTCCTTCACCGGCTCGGGGAGTCCAGGGACGCGTGCGAGCGCTCGGGCGCCGCGGGGCCGTGCCGCGGCGTCGATCGAACCGAAGCCAACGGCATCGCTGACCGTCTGGGTGTCGTGCAGCTCGCTCATCGGCACCTGATCGAGGCGGGCGAACACCGACTGATCCCTGTGTCGCCTGGCGTAGTCGACGAACACCAGCTGGGCGAGCTCCTCGACCCCGTCGAGGAGGTCGGCCGCCTGTACCGAGATCAGATGTCCGGCGCCACCCAGCTCGATCACGATCCGCTCCACCTGGCCGCCGAGCCGACTCACCAGCGCAGCGCGCTGGAGGAGCAGCACCACGTCACGCACGGTCACCACATCGTCCACCTCGAGCCGGGTGAGTCGGTCCTCGGCGTCCTGCAGGCGACGGCGGAGCCGTTCGAGCGACAGCAGGTTCTGGTTGCCTTCCGCATGAAGGGTGGCGGGGCTCCGCAGCTCGTACCGGGCATCGCCGGCGAACACGACGGCGACTGCCCGGCCCTCCTCACTCACGGCGAGCACCGGCGCACCGGTCTGACGGGCGAGCCGTTCGGCGGTGCGGAAGCGGGTCCCCGTCTCCGAGGTCGGCAGCGACGACCGCGGGATGAACTGGACGTTGGCGCGCAGGATCTCCGATGCATCACGGCTGATCACGATCCCGGCATCCATCTTCGCCAGCTCGGCGATCCGCTGTGCGCTGAACCTGGCGTCCTGCAACCGGAACCCGCCGCTGCACACGTCATCGAGCCGGTCCTCCGGTGCGAGGAGGATGAGGGCACCGGTGCGCTGGCGGAGAATGAGCTCGACCGCGTTGCGCAGAGGGGTCCCTGGGGCAAAGCGGCGGAGGATCTCCAGTGGGTCCACGGCCTGGGCTGGCGTCATCGCAGCCGCAGGCTACCGCAACGGGCAGCGATTGCGCGGAACGCCCGCTCCCCGAGGCACGGTGCGAGCGCCGCGCACTCACGCCCCTGCGGCGAGCCGCACTTTGCCCCCACCGACGATGCCTGCGGCGACAACGGCCGTCGCCAGACGGTCGGTCGTCTGACCGCTGACGGTGCGCTCGATGCCGAAACGGCTCGCCTCGGCACCTCTCCGAGCGGCGTGCGAGGCAACGCGCACCTCACCCGCCAGACCGATCTCCCCCCACGCCGCAAGCGACCCGAGCGGAATCTCATGCCGCGAGGAGGCCACGGCGAGCGCCACGGCGAGGTCGGCCGCCGGGTCCCGGAGGGTCAGCCCTCCGACGACGTTCACGTAGACGTCGCGATCGGCGCACGGAACGCCGGCGTGACGCTCGAGCACGGCCAGGATCTGGTGGACCCGCGCCGCTTCAACGCCCTTGACGCTGCGCCGCGGCTGCGGAGTCGCGGTGGGCGCCACCAGCGCCTGAACCTCCACGAGCAGCGATCGCCGGCCGTAGAGCGCCGGGAACACCACCGTGCCCGGCACGCTCCCCGCCCATCCGTCGACGAACAGGCCGGTGGGATCGGCCACCTCGACCATGCCCCCGTCGGTCATCTCGAACACCCCGACCTGGTCGACGGCACCGTGCCGGTTCTTGATGCTGCGCAGGTACCGCAGCCCGCGTTCCGGATCCCCTTCGAGGTAGAGCACGGCATCGACCATGTGCTCGAGCACCCGCGGCCCGGCGAGCACACCGTCCTTCGTGACATGCCCGACGAGGATCACCGGGACCCCGGTCCGCCGGGCGAGCGCCGACAGCCGCGCCCCCGCCTCACGGACCTGGGTGACACCTCCGGGGGCGCCGTCCGCATCGCCGCACCGCGCGGTCTGGATCGAGTCGACGACCACGAGTGCCGGCCGCAGTGCCTCGGCGGCGGCGGCCACGAGGTCCACGTCGGTTTCGGCGAGCACCAGCAGACGTTCGGGGTCGGCGCCGATCCGCGAGGCGCGGAGGGCGACCTGGCGGGCGCTCTCCTCGCCCGATACATAGAGCACGTGATCGTCGGCCGCTCTCGCGGCTGCGAGTTGGAGGAGGAGCGTCGACTTGCCCACACCGGGCTCGCCGCCCACGAGGGTGACGCTGCCGTCGACGAGGCCACCGCCGAGGACACGATCGACCTCCCCGACACCCAGCGTGCACCGTGAGGCGGCCCCTGCCGCGGCAGCGTCACGAATCGGGATCGCCCGCACCGATCCGTTGCCCGGCCTCACCTCGGCGAGCGCCCCCGGCGTCCTGCACTGGGGGCAGAAGCCCATCCACTTGGCGGTCGTGTAGCCGCACGTGCGGCAGCGATGTCCCATGTGTCACCTCTGAAGACGGCGTTGACGCCACCGTACGACCGGGGTGTGACAGTTCTTCGGGGGTGCGGTTCAGGTTCGGAGATAGCGCCGAACGGCCCATGCGACGGCTGCGATCGTGACGACGAGCAGCACGATGCCGCCGACGATGTCCCCTCCCGTCCACCGCTCTGCCTCACGTACCGCCGCAATCACATGCATCCGTGGCACAATAGCCATGGTCCGGGCTGGGACCCGGAGCCCCACGTCACTGGAGACAGGGACCGAACCGCGTGCCGAACGACAGAAACCAAGGAGGATTCGAGGACCTGTTCGAGCCGTTCGAGCTCGAGGAGTATCCGACCGACGCCGAGCCGGGCGGCGAGCTGGTACCGCTCGAGCCCGCCGCCCCGGTGCTCCAGGAGGCGACACCGACGGTGAGGTGCCCCTCGTGCGGCGTCCTCAACCCGGCCCACAACCGGCACTGCGAGGAATGCGGCGCCCGCCTGTCGCAGAGCCCGCTGCCGGTGGCGCCCCCGCCGATGATTCGGTCCACCCCAGGAGGGCGGGCGCTCGGCATCCTCTTCGGCGTGGTGATGATCGTTGCGCTGTTCGCCCTCTTCCTGAACATCTTCCGCGGAGGCGGGGAGGACACCACCGCCGCCCCCACCACGACGCTGGCGACCTCGTCCACCGTGCCCACCGTCATCCAGACCGAGCTCCAGGCGGCGTCGGTCGAGGCCAGCTCATCGCTCCCCAGCTTCGAGGCCGACCAACTCATCGACGGCGACCCCACCACGTACTGGAACGACGACTCCCAGCGCGGTGTCGGGGCGACGCTGACGTTCACGTTCGCCCAGCCGGTGGCGATCGGCGAGATGGAGCTGCAGAACATCACCGAGGACGGGCCTTTCCGTCGGAACTTCCGCATCAAGGACTTCCAGGTGACCGTCGACGACCTCGCCATCGAGCTCCCCTACACGATGCCGGACAGCAACGAGCCGTTCCGGGTCCCGCTCAAGACGCTGGAGACGCGGCGGCTCACGCTCACCGTCCTCGACACCTATCCCGGCGAGCCCGTCGGCGATCAGCCGAGCTTCATCGAGCTCGCCCTCGCCGAAGTGCGCTTCTTCGGCACCGTCAGCCGCTAGCAGGGCCGAATCTCGGCCCATGCCCACCGGGAACACGTGCTCCCTTCCGCACCGGCGACGTCCGTGCGATGATCCGCCGATGTGTGACGACACGCTCATCAGTCGCGATGCGGCGCTGACGACGCTCCCGCGGCCCGTCGCAGGCGCCGCCGTCGATCCGATCGACCTCGAACCCGTCGACCAGGTGACGATCACGACCCTCGTCGACAACAGCTACGACGGGCTCATGGTCGACATGGGTCCGGCCAAGCGGACGGCGATGGGCCGGACACCGCGCGTCGCGGCCCCCCAGTTCGCCCAGGGCGAGACGGTGCCCGGGATGGTGGCGGAACACGGGTTCTCAGCATTGGTCACCACGAAACGCGGCAACACCACCCATACGCTGCTCTTCGATACCGGCGTGTCGCCGAACGGGCTGGCCGACAACATCGGGCGCCTCGGCCTCGACGCCGGAGACATCGAGGCGGTCGTGTTGAGCCACGGTCACTTCGACCACGCCGGCGGCTTCCCCGGGCTGGCCCGGCTGCGGTCGGGTGGCCTGCCGCTCATCCTCCATCCCCTCGTGTGGACACGGCGGCGCGCCGTCTTCCCCGGGCTGCCGGAGTGGGAGCTGCCGGCGCTCAGCCGTCACAGTCTCGAGTCCGAAGGCTTCGAGGTCATCGAGCGCCGACAGCCGTCGCTGCTATTGGACGGGAGCGTCCTCATGACCGGGGAGGTCGACCGCACGACGGAATTCGAGACCGGCATGCGCTTCCACGAGGCGTGGTTCTCCGACGGCTGGGAGCCCGACCCACTCATCATCGACGACCAGGCGCTCGTCGTGCACGTCCGCGGCCGCGGCCTGGTGGTGCTCACGGGATGCGGCCACGCCGGGGCGGTGAACATCTGCCGCCATGCGCTCCGGCTGACACGCGCGGGCCGGCTCGCCGCCATCGTCGGGGGGCTCCACCTCACCGGTCCCGGCTTCGAGCCCATCATCGAGCCGACCATGGCTGCGTTCGCCGAGCTCGCCCCCGACGTCGTCGTCCCGGCGCACTGCACGGGCTGGCGCGCCCAGCACCGGCTCGCCGCCGTGCTCCCCGACGCGTTCATCCCCAACGCAGTCGGAACCAGCGTCACGCTCGGCGCTGCCTGACGGCGGCGACGCCGCACGCAGCGGCGAAGGGTTCGGTGAGGGACGGTTGCGTCGAAGGAGCCCCCTCAGGCGGGCCCAGCGGGCCCGCCAGCTCCCCCGAAGGGGGAGCCATCGAACACGGCTCAGGCGGGCCCTTCGGGCCCGCCAACTCCCCCGATGGGGGAGCCATTCAGATCACGCCACCGGGCGGGGAGCACGAGGCTCCGTGGATTCGAACGCGAGGCGCAGCTCGCTCGAAGCCCGCTTCGAGCGAAACCCAGAGGGGGGAGCACGAGGGGCGATGCTCCGCGACCCCCCTCGTCCCAGCTCGGGCGGCTCCGCCGACCCGAGCTGAACAGAGAGCGCGGCCGAGAGGCCGCAACGTGCAGGACGAAGCCGAGCACCGAAGGTGCAAGGCGCAGTTCGCTCGAAGCCTGCTTCGAGCGAACCCCTAGCCCTGGTCGGCCATCTCCACGGGGGGCTGGTCGGGGGTCTCGACGGCGTTGAACGACAGCCGGTCGACCTCCTCCGGATCCACGTCGACGAGCACGGTGGAGCCGGCAACGAAGTCCTTGTGGAGCACCTTCTCCGACAGCGGGTCCTCGAGCAGACGCTGGATCGCCCGCCGCAACGGCCGCGCCCCGAGCTGGGGGTCGTAGCCCTTGGTGGCGAGCAGCTCCTTCGCCTTCTCCGTGAGCACCATGTCGAGCGCTTGCGACTCGAGCTGGTTCCGCACCCGGCGCAGCAGCAGGTCGACGATCTCCTTGACCTCGTCCATCGTCAGCTCGTGGAAGACGATGACCTCGTCGATGCGGTTCAGGAACTCGACCCGGAAGTGCCCCTTGAGCGCCTCCATGACCTTGTCCTTGATCTGCATGTACGAGAGCTCTGCGCTCTCGGGGACGAAACCGAGCGACTTCTTGCGCAGCTCGGCCGTGCCGAGGTTCGAGGTCATGATGATGACGGTATTCTTGAAATCCACCGTCCGGCCCTGGCTGTCGGTGATGCGCCCGTCATCCAGCACCTGCAGCAGGACGTTGAACACGTCGGGGTGCGCCTTCTC
>DKBA01000237.1 GCA_002450985.1 Acidimicrobiia bacterium UBA6912 | reverse complement strand
CGTGGAGGTCGCCGACGATGCCGTAGTGGGCGACCTTGAAGATGGGGGCGTCTGGGTCGGTGTTGATGGCGATGATCTTCCCTGATTCGGTCATCCCGGCGCGGTGCTGGACCGAGCCCGAGATGCCGCAGGCGATGTAGACGGCGGGCTTGACGGTCTTGCCGGTCTGGCCGACCTGCATGGCATAGGGAACCCAGCCGGCGTCCACGACCGCACGGGTGGCGCCGACGGCGCCCTTGAGCAGCCCGGCGAGCTCCTCCATCATCGTGAACTTCGAGGCATCGCCGAGGCCACGTCCTCCGGAGACGATGACCTCCGCCTCCTCGAGATCTGGTCCCTCGCTCTGCTCGACGTGCCGCTCCACGACGGTGACCGCTCCGGCGTGCCCCACGTCGGGGGAGCCGACGGCGACGACCTGGGGCGCCCCGCCGCCGCTCGGCTCGGCCGGGAAGGCCTTGGGCCGGGCGATGACGATGGCAGGCGTGCTCGCTGCTCTGGTGATGACCCGCTGGGTGCCGCCGAGGATCTCGTTGGTGACGGCCACCGAGCCACCATCCGCCGCCACGTCGACGGCGTTGGCGAGCACAGGGCTGCCGAGTCGTGCGCTGAGCCGACCGGCCACGTCACGATCGAGGTAGCCCATGCCGAACAGCACGGCGTCGAAACCGGCTGCGACCTCGGCGAGCGCCGCCGCCGCCTCTGCCGAAGGGAGGGCGCTGTCGGTGGCGAGGTGATGAACCGTCGTGGCGCCGTGGGCGCCGAGGGCGGCGAAGTCGCCGTCCGATCCCGCACCGACGTAGAAGGCAGCCACGTCACCGCCGAGACCGCGGGCTTTGGTGAGGAGCTCGAGGGCCGAGGAGGGCAGCGAGTCGCCGGTTCCGTCCGCGAATACGAGGTACGCCATCTCAGATCACCTTCACTTGCTCGAGGAGGGCGACGATCCGCTCGAAGGCATCGCCCTCGTCGGTGACGATCTCGCCCGCCTGCCGGGCGGGAACCGGCTCCACCGCCGCGATCGACTGCCCGGCTGCGACCTCGACGCCGAGGTCGGCGGCCGTCACCGTCTCCACCGGCTTCGACTTCGCCTGCATGATGCCCTTGAAGGTCGGGTAGCGAGGCTCCACTGCGCCGGAGGTCACGGAGATCAACAGAGGTGGGTTCGCATCGACGACGTCGTAGCCGTTCGATGTCTGCCGCTCGATGCGAATGCCGTCGCCGTGGCGATCGATCTTCCTCGCAAACGTGAGCGAGGGCACGCCGAGCAGCTCGGCGATCTGCTGCGGGACCACTCCGGTGTAGCCGTCGGTGGACTCGGTGCCGGCGATGACGACATCGAAGCCCTCGCGTTCGATGGCCGCGGCGAGGATGCGCGCCGTGGTGAGGGCATCGGCGCCTCGGAGGCCGGCATCGTCGACGATGACGGCCTTGTCGGCGCCCATCGCCAGTGCTTGCCGGATGCCTTGCAGCGATCCGGAGGGCGACATGGAGAACACGGTGACGCTGGCATCTCCGGCGGCGGCGGCCAGCTGGAGGCCCACCTCGATCCCGTACCGATCGGTGTCGTCGAGCACCTGGTCGTTGGGACGCACGACGTAGTGTGTCGTCGGGTCGAGCTGGTAGGGCGTCGCCGGGTCGGGGATCTGCTTGGCGCAGACGGCGATCTTCATGAGTCGAAAGCTCCTCTCGGACGTGACGCCAAGATGTTACGGGTCCGATGCAGCCGCTCAAATCGGACACCAACCGCGAGCGACCACGCGAGGTCGACATCGCACACCACCGGCCGGCGCCGGCGTCACTCCTTCATTGCGGGATCGCTGCGTCTGCGGTGCTCAGCGCTCGATTCGGAAGATCCTGTAGGGTCCGACGAACGGCTCGTTGAGCCGGGCGTCGACGGTGTAGACCGCCGAACCGAACAGAGCCGACGTCGTCGGCGTATCTGCGCCCAGGACGGGCAATACCTCCACGAACGTTCCCATCCCCGTCGCCGGGTCGATGTGGATCACCGAGATCTGCGCAGCAGCGTTCTCGACCACGTACAACGTGGATCCCAGCCTCGACATGCCGTCTGGTCCTTGGAGCGGCTGATCGTTCGGGGGCCCGTACGTCAGGGTGGCTTCACCCGATGCCGGGTCCACCCGGTAGAGCGAACCGAGCTCGTTGTGGATCACGATGAGCTCGGCGTTCCCCGGCATTGTCTCGATCCCGTTGAGGTTGGAGAAGTAGATGTCCGGGACGGCGACATCGATCGGCCGGAAGGCGCTCGGGCCGGGATCGGGAAGACCGCCACCCGGCTCGAGTGCGACCTCGAAGATCGTTGTCGTTCCTGCGAAGCACAGCTCGGGTATGCCGGGGTCACAGTTCTGGGTTCCGGAGTCGGTGAAGAACGCGGCGTCGGGGGTGACGATGACGTCGTTGATCAACGAGTCGAGGGGGCCTGTGAACTGATAGACGGCGAGCAGCGCACCTGTCGTGCCGTCGTAGACGCGACCCGTGCCACTTGCTCCACCCGCCGCCCAGACGCGGTTCTTGCTGTCGACGTCGAGCCCAACGGTCGTGAACAGGCCAGTCGGATCGGTGAGGACGGCGCCCTCTCCGGTGCGGAGATCTCCCTTGTAGATCGAGCCATCGGCCAGGGAACCGACGTAGAAGGTCGTACCGCGACCGATGGCGATGCCTTCAGGGAAGAAGCCATCGGGAAGGTCGATCTCCGACGGGAACTGGTCGCTGCCACCTGCTGCTGCGGGTGTCGCCAGTGCCACGAGGCACAGCAACGCCAGCAGGATGAGTGGGATCTTGCGCATCTCGTCCTCCTCCCAGGCTTGCGGCACCGCCGCAGTGCCCGGCCCACACCGCAACGACGCGTGCGCAGATCGAGCTGTTACCGCCATTTGGCCAGACACGCCGGTGCGCCGGCTAGGGAATTAGGTCCCCGCTTCCAGCAGAAGCAGCCGCCTCCCGGCTCTGCTATCCGCCGACCTGGCCGAGGACGAGCGAGGGGGCCTCTCGGCGCGCTTCGTCAATCTGCCATGCCCGGGTGATGAGAGGAAGGGCGGACTCGAGACGGTGGGCGTCGTTGTAAGCGATCTGGGCGAGAACGTCACCTGCGGCCACCTCATCACCGATCTTGCGCTCGAGGGTGATGCCGACGGCCGGATCGACGTCGTCCTCCTTCTTGGCGCGCCCTCCGCCGAGCCGCACGGAGGCGAGCCCGAGGTCGAGGGCATCGCACGCAGCCACGAATCCGGACTGCTCGGCGACCACCTCGTGGACGTGACGTGCCGCAGGCAGCTTGGCGCGATCGTCGAT
>DKBA01000056.1 GCA_002450985.1 Acidimicrobiia bacterium UBA6912 | reverse complement strand
CGTCGTCCTTCACGGCCGAGCAGTCGTGGTGGATCGAGGGCGAGCATTACCGGCGCACTCTGGACGCGTGGCTGACGCTCCTGGACAGCCGGATCGTCGAGGTGCGCGAGGTGCTGACGCCGGTTTACGGGACCGACCTCGACGTGTGGGTACGGCGCTGGCGCATGTTCTTCATGGCGTGCTCCGAGTTCTTCGGCCACCGCAGCCGCGACCTCGGCGTGAGCCACCACGTGCTGCGTGCGGCGTCGAGCTGAGCGCTTCTCGGTGCGTGTGTCTGGGCAGCGAGCACTAGGCTCATGCCTCGAACCCCCGCCCGCGCTGCGGGCGCAACTTCGGAGGTACTGATGGCCCTTGGCCCCATTGAAGTTCTCGTCGTCGCCTTCCCGGGCAATCGCTTCACCGGGGAGATCCTCCCCGAGCTCGACAGGCTCGTCGGCAACGACACGATCACGGTTGTCGACGGTCTGTTCGCGACCAAGGACGCCGATGGCGAGGTCGATTTCCTCGAATTCGAGCAGATCGACGCCGCCAGTGATGCGGCGGCGTTGTCGGCGTACCTCGACGAGGCGCTCGGGCTCTTGTCGGACGACGATGTCGCCGAGCTCACCGCATCTCTGGAGCCGAACAGCTCGGCGGCGATCTTGGTGTTCGAGCACACATGGGCGAAACCGCTCCGAGACGCCATCGTCAACTCCGGCGGGCTGCTGATCGGCAACCTCCGCATACCCGGGTTCGTCGTCGACGAGGTGCTGGAAGGCCTCGAGGTGAGCTGAACCTCGGATCCCGCCGGCCCGAAACGAACAGACAAGGAGACGCACATGCCAAGAAGAAGAGGACGGCCAGGACTCGTGGGGACGATGGCACGTACCGCCGTTGTCGCCGGAACCGCCAGTGCGGTGGTTGGGAGCTCGCAGCGGCGCCAGCAGGCGAAGGCGGACGCCCAGTATCAGGAGCAGGCGGCGCAGCAGGCGGCGTTCGAATCTCAGGCCCAGGTCGCCGAGATGCAGGCGCAACTCGCCGAGATGCAGGCTCAGCAGGCGCAGGCGCCGGCCCCTGCCGCACCGGCGCCCGCGGCATCCGGTGGCGGTGACCTGACCGCGCAGCTGCAACAGCTCGCCGATCTGAGAGCGCAGGGCCTGATCGACGATGCGGAGTTCGCCGCGGCGAAGGCGAGACTCCTGGCGGGCTGACCGCCACGGCACGACGAGGTGGAGCCGGGAGGACTCCGGTCATCCGCAGGCGGTCCCGACGGCTCCAATCTCGGCGCCTATCTGTGTTCTGCGTCCAGCACGATGGATGTGAGCACCATCTCCCGCTGCCACACCGCGCCGACCGCGAACCGGCGGCCGGGCGGGTAGGTCTCGTCCAGGGCGTGGACCAGCCACGCCTCCCGTGTCCCGGCTGCAGACGGAGGTGCCACGCGCGCCGCCTCGAAGCCGAAGAAGCGCTGCACCCGGGGGAAGAACGCCTTGTAGACGCTCTCCTTCACCGAGAAGACCTCGAGCACCGCCTTCGGATGGTGTTCACCGGACAGGCCGGCCAGCCAGTACAGCTCGTCATCGAAGGCCACGTACTTCTCGAGGCCGGCGAAGTAGCGGTCGCGATGCTCGAGGTCGACGCCGATCCCGCCACAGTCGGCTCGGCGGGCGACGGCAGCCATCGCGTAGCCCCCCGCATGGGTGATCGAGCCGACGATGTCGTCTGGCCACAACGGTTCCCGGTCGGGGCCGCGCAGGATTGGCGTAGGCGCGATTCCCAGGGTGGCGAGGGCCCGTCGAGCCGCGGTGCGTCCCAGGCGGAAGTTCCGGTAGCGGGCTTCGACGGCCCGGGGGTGGAGCAGGGCCTCCTCCTCCGGGTACAGTGGATCGGGCTCCGCCTCAGGCCCGAGCGCCACGAACGCCACGTGCTCGGGCAAGGCGGGGGAGAAGCCGATGTCGCTCACGATGGCTCAGCTTGGCACGCGCCGGGCGGATGGTCACCCGAAACGCCGAGGGCATCGCAAGCGGCGGCGAGCCGTGCAGTGCTCCCCCGGGTGGGGGAACATCGAGTGTGGCTCGGATGGGGCTTGGGTGTGTCGGCAGCTCCTGCGGGGGATCACTCGCACGGCGGCTGCGTCGCGGCGGATGGGGCACATATGGGTCAGGAGTCCTATCCGGTAGCCGGATGGGGCCGCGTACGATGGAGTACCAAGGGGGTTCGTGACACACACGTCTCCTCGTACACGGACGTAGATGGACCGAGGAGACGGACCGGGTGTCGCCGCCACGACACGACTTCCCCCTCTCCCCGCTCGCCGAGGGAGATCTGGAGGCGTTTGCGGCGCGCCTGACAGGCCAGAACGGTGACCCCGATCTCATCGAGGACGTCTACCCGATGTCACCCCTCCAGGAGGCGATGTTCTTCCACGCCATCGCCTCGGAGGCCGAGGACCTGTACGTTCTCCAGCAGCGCCTCGTCCTCGACGGCCCGCTCGACCTGGCCGTGTTCCAGGAGGCCTGGTCGCGCATCATCGCCCGGCACGCCGCGCTGCGCACGGTCTTCGCCTGGGAGCACCACGGCAGACCCGCCCAGGTGGTGTGCCGACATGTCGACGTCCCGATCGAGCTCGTCGATCTCGTCGGTGCCGCCGAACCCGAGTCGGTGATCGCGGCGCGGATCGAAGCCGACCGGCGGCACCGCTTCGCCCTCGACACCCCGCCGGTGATGCGCCTCGTGCTCTTCCGGCTCGGGCCCGATCGCCACGAGCTGCTGTGGAGCCAGCACCACCTGCTCGAGGACGGGTGGTCTGCCACCAACGTCCTGCGTGAGGTGTTCGACACCTACGAGGCGCTCACCGCAGGACGGGACATCGAGCTTCCGCCCGTCCGGCCCTTCGGCGACTACATCCGCTGGCTCACGGCCCGGGATCCCGTCGAGACCGAGAGCTTCTGGCGCAAGCAGCTCGAGGGCTTCGCCGCGCCGACACGGCTCGTCGACAGCGCGGGCAACGGAACGGAACGACGCTACGTGCGGCTGTCCCGGTCGCTCGGGCACGAGCTGAGCGCCGCGGTCCGCACCTTCGCCAGAGAGCACCGGCTGACCCTCAACACGGTCCTCTCCGGCGCCATGGCCATCGTGCTCGGCCGCTACGTCGGTCGTTCCGACGTCGCCTTCGGCGTCGTCTCCTCTGGGAGGCCCTACTCGCTCGCCGGGGTCGAGGCGATGGTCGGTATGTTCATCAACACGCTCCTGCTGCGAGTCGAGATCGACGAGGATCTCCCCCTCCTCGACTGGCTACCCCGGGTGCAGGCGCAGCAGGCGGCGATGCTCGAGCACGAGCACGCCCCGCTCACGGCGATCCAGGAATGGAGCGAGCTCGGCCGGGGCACGACGCTGACGGACACCCTCTTCGCGTACTGGGGCTTCGGCGGGGAGGACACGTCGGCAGGGCGCAGCCTGCGCTACCGCACCATCGCCGGCTACGGCCGGACGAGCTTCCCCGTCTCGTTCACCATCGAGGCCGGAGACGAGCTGCGCGTCGAGCTCGACTTCGACGCCGCCGATCTCGACGAGGCAACCGGGGACCGGCTCATCACCCACTTGGCGACTGCGCTCAGGGCGATGGTCGCCGCTCCCGAGGCGCTCGTCGGCGCCATCGAGGTGCTCACCGGCGACGAGCTGGCGGCGCTGCATGAGGTCAACGCCACTGCCGCCGAGCGGCCGCACCCGACCGTGGTCGGTGCGTTTGCGGCGCAGGTCGCCGCCCGGCCGGACGCCGTTGCCGTCTCCTGCGGGGACGACACCATGTCGTACATCGAGCTCGACCGCCGCAGCGACGAGCTGGCGGCGCACATCCGCACGCTGTGCGCTGCAGATGAACCACGGGTCGCGGTGTACCTGCCCCGCTCCATCGATCTGATGGTGGCCGTGCTGGGTGCGCTCAAGGCGGGCGCCGCCTACGTCCCCATCGACCGCCACTACCCGGTGGAACGGGTGGCGTTGCTCGTGGAGGACAGCAGCGCCGAGGTCGTCGTCACCGACGAGACGCTGGCGACCACACTCCCGGCCGGCCGAGCCGCCGTGCTGACGCTGCCGCTCGCCGCCGCACCGCAGCTCGTCCCGTCCGCTCGCCGACCGATCCGTCCGGACGACGCCGCGTACGTCATCTACACCTCCGGGTCGACGGGACGGCCGAAGGGCGTCGTCATCACCCACGGCAACCTCGCCAACTACATCCTGTGGGCCCAGGAGCAGTACGGCGACGGCGGGCCGGCGAGCTTCCCGCTCTACTCGTCCGTCGCCTTCGACCTCACGGTGACGTCGATGTTCGTCCCGCTCGTGTCGGGCGGCACCGTCGTCGTGTACCCCGACACCGAGGTGCGGGACCTCAGCATCGTCGACGTCTTCGAAGACGACATGGTCGACGTAGTGAAGCTGACGCCGTCGCACCTGGCCGTGCTCGAGCCGCGCCATCTTGCGACGTCGCGCATCCGCTCCCTCATCCTCGGGGGAGAGGAGCTGAAGACCGATCTCGCCCGCTCCACCGTGGAGGCGTCCGGCGGAAGGCTCACCCTGTTCAACGAGTACGGCCCCACCGAGGCGACCGTGGGCTGCATGATCTACCGCTTCGACCCCGAGTCCGACACCGGGGTCGGCGTGCCCATCGGGACGCCCGCCGCCAACACCCAGATCCACATCCTCGACCGCACCCTCGCCCCGGTGCCGCCCGGAGTGACCGGTGAGATCTACGTGGCGGGGGACGGGGTGGGCCGGGGCTACCTCGGCGCCCCCGAGCTCACCGAGGCCGCCTTCGTCCCCCACCCGTTCGTGCCCGGCACTCGGATGTACCGCACCGGCGACCTTGCCCGGTGGCGCCCTTCCGGCGTTGTCGAGTATCTGGGGCGCACCGACGACCAGGTGAAGGTGCGCGGTTATCGCATCGAGCCGGGGGAGATCGAGGCGGTGCTGGGCGCCCACCCGACCGTGGACGGTGCCGCCGTTGCGGTGCGGGAGCCGCACCCGGGCGATCTGCGGCTCGTCGGCTACTACGTGGCCGCCGCCGATGCCGCACCGAACGTCACCGTCCTGCGCGACTTCTTGCGGGAGCGGCTGCCCGATCACATGGTCCCGCAGCACCTGGTGCGGGTCGACGCCCTCCCCTTGACGGGCAACGGGAAACTCGACCGCGGCGCGCTGCCCGACACCATCGGCGAGGTGACCCGCAGCCACACGTTCGTCGAGCCGCGTTCCGACGCCGAGCGCCTGGTGGCCGAGCTGAGCGCCGAGCTCCTCGGAGTGGATCGGGTGAGCATGCGCGACAATTTCTTCGACCTCGGCGGCCACTCGGTCCTCGCCATGCAGCTCATTGCCCGCATCCACGCCGAGACGGGGACGCGGCTGAGCCCACGCGTCATCCTGCTCAACACGCTCGAGCAGACCGCGGCGCAACTCCCCGGAGCGGCCGTGGAGATCGAGCCGGCGCCGGCGGGCGACGCCGTCGAACCGGCGCGAACGGTTGGCACCAGTGCGTTCTTCTTCGGGCCATCCGCCGAGCCACTGTTCGGTATCCACTCCGCCCCCTCGGGTGGGGCGCCCCGTCCCACCGCCGTCGTCGTCTGCCCCCCGATCGGCTGGGAGTACATGCGCACCCACTGGGCGGTGCGCAAGCTGGCCCGGCTCCTGGTACGGGAGGGCTATCACGTGCTGCGGTTCGACTACTTCGGCACCGGCGACTCGGCGGGGAGCACGAGAGACGGCTCGGTCGAGCGGTGGATCGACGACGTGGCGACCGCAGCCGAGGAGCTGCGCGCCGTCGCCGGCGTTCCCGCCATCTCCGCCGTCGGCATCCGGCACGGAGCGACCTTCGCCGCACTTGCGGTTGCGGCCGGACTCGAGCTCGACCGGCTGATCATGTGGGACCCCGTCGTGTCCGGCACCGGCTACCTGGCGGCGCTCGATGCGATGCAGGCCGAGATGCTGGCAACACGCCGCGGCGGGCCTCCCACGGGCGACGTGCTCGGCGACGAGCTGCTCGGTTTCCCCTACCCCGATTCGCTCCGCCGTCGACTGGCCGCCCTCGACCTCGGGTCCGTCCCGTGGCCGGCGGGCGCCCACCTGGTGGCGTCCCAGGACCATCCCGAGTACCGGACGCTGACTGCCGGTGCGACCGGTGCGCTGTCGTACGAGGTGGTCGAGGACGTCGGGGGATGGGACGAGGTGGCGTCCTCGTACTCCTCCTTGCTGCCGCAGCGGATTCCCGCGCACATCGCCGCGCGCTTCGGAGGCGACGCATGAACGAGCGAGTGGTCTACTTCGGCCCGGAGCGCAATCTGCTCGGCGTGCTCACGCTCCCTGTCGAGCCGCGGCCGGGAGCCCCGGCGGTGATCCTGCTCAACGCCGGGCTGCTCCACCGGGTCGGACCCAACCGGCTCTCCGTCGACATCGCACGGCGCCTCGCCGACCGGGGCTACCCGAGCTTCCGCTTCGACATGGCCGGTGTCGGCGACAGTGAGCTTGGCGAGGGTGGCGTGCTCTACATCGAGCGCTCCCGCCAGGACGTCGTCGAGTCGATGGACACCCTCCAGGAGCTGATCGGCGCCGGCCGATTCGTGGTCATGGGGCTGTGTACCGGCGCCTACAACGCGTTTCGCGCCGCGCTCGTGGACGACCGAGTCGCCGGCTGTGTCCTGATGGACGGCTACTCGTACCCGACCGCACGTTCGCAGTTCGAGCACTACCGCGCCAGGGTGCTCGATCTCGAGCGGTGGAAGCGATACGTCGCCAGGAGGCTCGGCCAGACGCCGGAGACCGAGGGCGCAGTGCAGGGCGATCTCGTGGTGTTCGAGAACGAGCAGGTGCCCAAGGAGCGTTTCGCCGCCGAGCTGGCGAGCCTCGTCGACCGCGGCGCCCACCTGCTCCTCATCTACACCGGCCTCGGGCCGCTGCGCTTCACCTACCGCCGGCAGCTCCACGACGCCTTTCCCAGCATCGATCTCGACCGCGCCGCCGTCGTGCACTTCTATCCCGAGGCCGACCACACCTTCACCTTGCCGGGACATCGGGAGACGCTGCTCAGGCACATCGATGCCTGGATCGACGCTCGATTTGCCGGAGCGGCGGCCACATGACGACCATCCCGCACGTCGCCGGCATCGCCTGGGCGTTGCGCGCCCCGGGTCGCGCCGGCTGCGGGCGGGGACAGACGCGGGGGCTCCGGTCACCGCACCGACGCGAGATCCTGCCGGTGGGGCAGGGACGACGAGGGGGACCACGATGAAGACGAGGATCCTGGCGAGGCACCACGTGGCGCGCATCGTGGCCGAGGTCGGGCTCGATGCACTGATGGACGAGATGATCGACCGGATCACCACCGCGGTCCGGGAGTACGACGGTGCCCGCACCCTCGTGCGTCCTCGCGACGGCTTCCACTACACCGAGCCAGACGTCGGCCTCCTCGAATGGATGCCGGTGATGCACACGGCCGAGATGACGACGATCAAGGTCGTCGGCTACCACCCGTCCAATCCGGCGCAGCGCAACCTGCCCACGATCCTCTCGACGGTGAGCGCCTACGAGACCGAGACCGGCCACCTCGCCGGGCTCGTCGACGGCACCTTCCTCACCGCCCTCCGCACCGGCGCCGCCTCGGCGGTGGCGAGCCGCATCCTCGCTCGCCCCGACAGCCGCATCCTCGGGCTCGTCGGGTGCGGCGCACAGGCCGTCACCCAGATGCACGCCATGCTGCGCAGCTTCCCGATCGAGCAGATCCTCATCCACGACATCGACCCGGAGAACACGGCGAGCTTCGCCGCCCGGGCGGCGTCGGTCTTGCCTGCGGAGGTCGAGGTGAGGGAGGCGCCGCTCGACCTGCTCATGCAGACGGCGGACATCGTCTGCACGTCGACGTCCGTCGGGATCGGCGAAGGGCCGTTGTTCGACGACCTGCCCACGAAGCCGTGGCTCCACGTCAACGCCGTCGGCTCGGACTTCCCCGGCAAGGTGGAGCTGCCGCGGGCGTTCCTCGAGAGGAGCCTGGTCTGCCCCGACCACCGGGACCAGGCGATCAAGGAAGGGGAGTGCCAGCAGCTCGCGCCAGAGCAGATCGGCCCGTCGCTCGCCGAGCTCGTCGCCAACACGGCGGCCCAGGCAGAGGCCCGGGCCCGCACCACCGTGTTCGACTCGACCGGGTGGGCGCTCGAGGACCGGGTGGGGATCCAGATGCTGCTCGACCACGCCAACGAGCTCGGGCTCGGGCTGCTCATCGAGCTCGAGGACATCGGCGACGATCCGCTCAACCCGTATCACTTCGACCGGGAGCTGCGCGAGAGCGATGAAGTGCACGAGATCGCCGACCGGCGTGCGGCGGGGAGGGGCTGAGCGATGGATTTCTCATGGACACCCGAGCAGCTGGCGCTCCGTGACCGCGTGGCCGAGTTCGCCCGCGAGCACCTCAACGACGACGTCGTGAGCCGGGACCGCAGCGGGGAGTTCCCGCGGGAGCTGTGGAAGCGTTGCGCCGACTTCGGGCTCCTCTCCATGTCGGTGCCGGCCGCCTACAACACGACCGGCGTCGACACCGACGTGCTGACCGCGGTGTTGGCGATGGAGGGCCTCGGCTACGGCTGCCGCGACACCGGTCTCGCCTTCGGGATCTCGGCGCAGATGTGGACGGTGCAGCATCCGATCCACCGCTTCGGTACGGACGAGCAGAAGCGCCGCTACCTGCCGGGCATGTGCGCCGGCGACCTCATCGGCGCCCATGCGGTCACCGAGCCCGAGGCCGGCTCCGACCACCTGGCGCTGGCGACCGTCGCCGAGAAGGTCGACGGCGGCTACCGGCTCACCGGCACCAAGCGGTACATCACGTTCGGGCCGATCGCGGACGTGGCGCTGGTGTTCGCCACCATCGACCCCTCCAAGGGCCGCTGGGGGCTCACCGCCTTCCTGGTCGAGACCGACTCGCCCGGCTGCACCCGGGGCCCGGTGCGGGAGAAGATGGGTCTGCGCACCATCCCGCTCGGCGATCTGGTCTTCGACGGGTGCTTCGTTCCGGAGGAGAACCGGGTGGGCAAGGAGGGTGCCGGGGCCAGCATCTCGGCCGGCGCCCTCGGCGTCGAGCGCACCTTCATCCTTGCGAGCCAGATCGGGACGATGGAGCGCCAGCTCGAGGAGGCGGTGCACTACGCCAAGACCCGACGCCAGTTCGGCCAGCCCATCGGCAAGTTCCAGTCGGTCTCCAACCGGATCGCCGACATGAAGCTGGCGCTGGAAACGGCTCGCCTCCTGCTGTACAAGGTGGCGTGGAACCTCGAGCACGACGAGTCGGTGACGCTCGACGCCGCGCTGCTCAAGCTGCACCTCAGCGAGTCGTTCATCACGTCGAGCCTCGATGCCATCCGCACCCAGGGCGGCGGCGGCTACCTCACGGAGAACGAGATCGAGCGCGACCTTCGCGACGCCGTCGGCGGCGTCCTCTACGCCGGGACCTCGGACATCCAGCGTCTCCTCATCGCACGGATCCTGGGACTGTGATGGAGACGCCTCGCTTCGCCGGCTTCGCTTCGATCCCCGCGGCGGTCGCCGCTGCGGCGGTCGCCACGCCCGACCACCCGGCGCTCTCGATGCTGGGGGCGGAGCTCTCCTACGCAGAGCTGGAGCGGCGGGCCAACGCCGTCGCCAACGTCCTGCGCTCGCACGGCGTGCAGCGGGGCGACCGCATCGGCCTGTTCGCCCACAAGTCCATCGAGCTGCTCGTCGCCATGCACGGCGTCATGCGGGCCGGCGCCGCCTACGTGCCCATCAACCCGGACGCCCCGCCGGCGTACGTGCGCCACATCGTCGAGGACTGCGAGATCCGCCATCTGGTGAGCGGGCGGTCGAAGCGCAACGTCGTGGCCGAGCTGGCGGCGGCCGTCGGTCTCGAGCTGTGCCTCGGTCTCGACGCCGGTGAGGTGCCGGCCACGACCTGCGTCGGCTGGGACGAGGTCTGGGCGGCGCCGGCATCGCATCCCGAGATCGATGTGACCGGCGACGACCTCGCCTACGTCATCTTCACCTCGGGCTCCACCGGGCGGCCCAAGGGCATCATGCACACCCACCGATCGGCGCTGGCCTACGCCGAGGTGGCGGCAGCCACGTTCGGGTTCGAGGCGGGCGACCGCATCACCAATCACGCCCCGCTCAACTTCGACCTGTCGACGCTCGAGCTGTTCGGCGGCGTGGTGGCAGGGGCGACCGTCGTGATCGTGCCGGAGGGCCACGCCAGGCTCCCGGCGAGCTACGCCCGCCTGCTCGAGGACGAGGGGGTCACGGTGGTCAACGCCGTACCGTTCGCCCTCGTCGAGCTCCTCCACCGCGGGGCGCTCGATGACCGGAACCTGGAGGCCGTGCGCTGGGTGCTGTTCGGCGGCGAGGTGTACCCGACGAAGGATCTGCGGGCGCTGATGCGCCGTCTCCCGCAGGCCCGGTTCGGCAACGTCTACGGCCCGGCCGAGGTGAACGGCTGCACCTACCTGATCGTCCCCGAGCCGCCCGAGGGATCGAACGAGCCCATCTCGATCGGAGGTCTCTATGCCGGCATGGAGGCGATGGTGATCGACGACGCGGACCGACCGGTGGCCCCGGGCGAGATCGGGGAGCTGCTCATCTGCAGCGACGCCCACATGCTCGGCTACTGGCGCCAGCCCGAGCTGACCGAGCGCGCGAGGCTCAGACGCCCCCGGCCCGACGGCGGCGACGCCATCTTCTACCGCACCGGCGACCTGGTGATGGAGAACGGCGACGGCACGTTCCGGTTCATCGGACGCAAGGACCGTCAGATCAAGACCAGGGGACACCGCGTCGAGCTCGACGAGATCGAGACGGCGCTGATCGCCCACGACGACGTCGAGCAGGCCGTGGTGTTCGCGGTGCCCGACGGGGACGGGAGCCAGCAGATCGAGGCGGTGGTGACGCTGCTGGCGAGCGCTGCGGGGGACGGTGTGGACGGCGCCGTCCTGCGACGGTTCGCCGCGTCCCGGCTCCCCAAGTACGCCGTGCCCCGGGAGGTACGCGTCGTGGAGTCCGTGCCGCGGACGACGACGGGGAAGGCCGATCGGGTGGCGCTCGCAGCGCAGGCGATGAGGAGCCGGACATGACCGCACCAGCACCAGGAGCTGCCGGCGGGCAGCCGACGACGGGACACGACATGGAAGCCACGCTCACCGAGTTCATCGAACAGCAGTTCCACGACCAGGGAGACGACGTCGCCCTCGAGCCGGATGACGACCTCGTCCTGCTCGGCTTCGACTCGATCGCCTACGTGCGGCTCGTGGCATTCATCAAGGAGCAGTTCGGCATCCGAGTGCCAGACTCGGAGGTGACGGTCGAGCAGTTCGGCACGGTGCGGGCGATGGTCGGCTACCTCGAGCAGCGCCTCGCCGGGGAGGAGACCGGGTGACCGCACCGACCGCCGGCGCCCCGCTCACCCAGGCCCAGTCCCTGATCTGGGCCGGGCAGCGGCTGCACCCCGACGTTCCGCTCTACAACATGGTGCTGGCGTTTCGCCTGTCCGGGAACGTCGACGTCGCCGCGTTCAGCGCGGCGTTCGACGCGCTGGTCACATCGACGGATGCGTTCCGCACCGTGGTCACCGACGACGAGGGGATCCCGCGGCGCCGTGTGCTCGACGGCGCGCCAGCCGCCCTCGAGGTCGTTGACCTCTCCGGCGCCGTGGATCCCGCTGCCGCCGTGCGCACCCTCGTCGACGAGGCGGCCACCGCACCCTTCGATCTCAGCCGAGCGCT
>DKBA01000322.1:11297-25237 GCA_002450985.1 Acidimicrobiia bacterium UBA6912 | reverse complement strand
GGGTCGGCTGGGGCTCAGGTTGGGGCGTACAGGTCGTCTTGGAGGTATTTGAGCCCGGAATCGCACAGGATGGTCACTACACGGTGGCCTGGACCCAAGCGGCGGGCTTGGTCGAGGGCAACGAAGACGTTGGCGCCGGAACTGATCCCTGCAAAGAGTCCCTCGGTGCCTGCGAGCTCTCGGGCCGTTCGGTAGGCGTCCTCGTCGGTGACGGCAGCGATCTCATCAGCAAGGTCCTCGCGATAGACCTTCGGCTTGAAGCCTGGTCCCATGCCTTCGAGGCGATGACCGCCGTAGGGAGGGATGCCGCTCAGGGCTCGTGAGTTGGCCGGCTCGACGGCTACGCAGTGCGCATCCGGGTTGTGGCGCTTCAAGACTTCGGCGGTACCCGAGAAGCAGCCCCCGGTGCCGACACCCTGGACGAAGGCGGACACGGTGGCTCCGAGCGCGGTGTGGATCTCTTCTCCGAGTGCGTGGTAGCCGGTCCGGTTGTCGACATTGTTGAACTGATCCGTCCAGAACGTCTCCGGCTCCGCCGCCAATGACCGTGCTCGTGCGACGATGGCCTGGATCAACTCCGGCGTGACGCGACGATCGACGCTCGGTATGACCTCGACTTGGGCACCGAAGGCGCGCATCGTCTGCANNCTGCCGGTGCTTCCCCCGGTGTACTCGACCACCCGGTATCCAGGACGCAGCTCACCCCGTGCTTCGGCACCCTCGATCATCGAAAGCGCCATGCGGTCCTTCATGCTCCCGGTGGGGTTGGCGCCTTCCCACTTCACGTAGACCTCGGCGCTACCNNCTGGGCGCATTCGCCGGTCAACGCTAGCGCACCGAGCCGATCCGGCAATCGACGCGGCAGAGATTTCGCGACCTCGTGGAGCGCCACCGCGCGGTGTGCGAGGGTGGACGAATGTTCCTGGAGCCACGTCCCGTAGCGAGCGCCGACGTGATGCCGATCTCGCGCACTCGGCGACGTGAGTGTTCGTGCGCCGTATTTGGTGATCGGCTCGCCGTGGGGAGCGTTTCAGTCGGGAGACGGCGAGAGCCTCCAGGAAACCCGGGGCGGTTCAGGGTGGTTCGAGGAGAACGTTGCGCCGTTGATGTGGTGCAGGTCGTTCCCGGCTGTCGACGAATGGGACCAGTGTCGGCAAGCTCTAACGGTCGACGGCCGGTTCCGGATATGACGACCCGCACCTCTCGCAATTCACGTGTACGTTTGGGTTGAACCGGCCCACGCCGCGATGGGACCCTCGCTCGACATGAAACAGGCGATCGGTCAGATCGTCGAGACGAGGCCATGAACGACATGACCACATACCCATCCCCGGAGGCACACATGGTCTGAGTCACGAATCATGCCCCGGCCCCTTGGGTCCCAACACATCACTCGCTTAGCGCGGCCAGATCCGGCGACACAAACGCTCGCCTCACGGCCCGAGGTTGACAGGAGAAGAAATGACCAGCCCGCTCGAAGTCGTCAGCGCTTACCTCGATGCAGCATGGAGCGATCCCCCCTCGAGCGTGCTCGCGGCCCTTGAAGAATACCTCTCGGACGATTTTCAGAATCTCGATGAGGACGGCAACGTGGTGATGAACAAGGAGGCCTACATGGGCATGGCCCGGCTCCTAGGGGCAGCTTTCGATGATGACTTCACATTCGTGGTCGCCGACCTCAGCGAGGCTGACGACGGAGCCCTGATGAGTGGCCATTTCGAGGGAACACACACTCGTGACCTGGATATGTCGGCGATGGGCCTCGGTGTCATTCCGGCGAGCGGTGAGAAGATCGTGTGGGACGATGCCACGGTGAAGTGGACGGTCGAGGGTGACAAGATCGTGCGGTTGGAGCCGTACGGAGGTACCGCAGGTCTCGCCGGATTCCTAGCACCCTTGGGAGTCGAACTACCTTCAGCCTGATCCAACCGGCCCACACCGTGCGGGAGGGGCATCGGCGAGTTCCAACGGTCGGTGCACGGTTCCGGTCTGGGGGCCGCTGCAGTTCTGTAACCGAGCGTTGGAGATGTCGGGATGGCAGACGAGCCGTTGTCGTTGCGGATGTGCTTCAGCCGGTTCGAGACTGGTAAGCCCGTGTAAAGGTCTCTGTGAGGTCGATCGGGACTCTAGATTCGACCAGCCGTCCTTCAGCTAAGACGACTGGGTCCAGTGCATAGAGGTTCGTTGGGTTCACGCGGTAGAACCGCCATGGCGAGCCGATTTCGTCTAATCGTTGGTCACTCTGGGCTCTGGGCGTCGCCCGCGCAGCATCCCGCCAAGAGATCCAACGGCTTATAGCCGGTTGGATCGTTTCCAGAGCAGAGGGAAGTAGCTCTTCGACTGGCCCCTCCCCATACAGTCCCTGTACGATGGCGTTCGCGCCCGGGGCCTGTGTGGAGTCATAGATCGAGAAGGACACCCAAGGGTTCTCTCGGACGTTCACCGAGTGGCGAGCGTCGACCATTGATAACCAGTAGAACCGAAGATCCTCATCGCACACGAACTCCACCGGTGACGCCCAGGGTCGACCCTCAACGTCGGCGGTGGCAAGAGTCATGAACGAACTCTCGAAGAGAATCTCGGTAACACCCTCAGTCCAGTCGCTCACCACGACGTCCTCCCAAATTCCGACTCCATCCACACGAACATTGGGGCAAGATACTTCCCGGCCGTGCAGAAATGCCGCCCATAACCGGCAGGAGCGGCTTCAGGAGTCGCCAATCCAGTGCCCCGTCGCAGCGAGCGCCGTAGGTGCCGCTCGGCGCTACTGAGCGTTGTGGGCGTTACTGCGCCATATTTGGCGATCGGTTCAGGAGGTGCATCGATCTCAACGATCATTGTCCACGTCGCGTTGAGGAACCGGGCGGCCGTCACGGCTTTCCGTTGTGCTCGGCTCGGCGGAGTTCATCAAGCCACAACGTGAAGTCGGCTTGCTCGTAGAGGTACTCCACCGCTGCAGCGGGCTCGTCAACGCCGCACAGTCGTGTGAGAGCTTGCCTTACGTGCGGCTCGATCAGAGGTACCTCGGCCGCGATCCAGTCACGAGCCCAGGCCGCGACGCGAGATCGATCAACGACTTCGTCAGCAAGTGCGATCAATCGGAGTTCGACGTCCTGGAACCCCACCTCGGGTGCCGGCTGATCGCCCTCTGCCAGGAACGGCAGACCGAACGCGCCGAGCATGCTGCGAACGAGCGGTTCGGCATCGGACCTGATCGCTTGCCGCTTCGAGAGGCAGGCAACCGCGATTACTTCATCGTTGTCGATCCCGGCCGCGACGAGGTCTTCGGCCAGCTCTATCGCCAGCGCGGCACTGAGGCGCCCGCGCAGCTGCTCCCGAGCGAGGATACGTAGCCGTTGGTCGAGGTCCGCTGGGAGAGATTCCACGTGGTTCATTATTGACTCGATCCCGACACACCATCGCCAAGCTCCCTCGCAAGCAGACCCGACTCGGTCTATTGCGGCATTCCCATCCTGCATGACGTCGTGATAGCATGACGGCATGGATAAGCGCACTACCACCGTCCGGATGCCCGAAGAACTCGCGGAGAAAGCCGATGTGATCGCCCGCGGCCGCGGCATCAGCGTCAACGCCCTGATGCTCGAAGCCCTCGAAGCCGAAATCGAACGGGTCCGTCACGATGAAGAGTTCATGACCCGCCTGCGCGAGTTGACCGAACGGGACAAAGAGATCCTCGATCGCCTCGCCGAGTGAGATACCTCACCCTCGCCGAGGCGCTCACTATCGCCGAAGCCGTCACCGGCACGCCCGCTGCGGTGCTGGCCCGGGCCTCGCGCCTGGACCTGCTCGACTCGGCGCTACACGCTCCCCAGGCCGGATTCGGCGCCGTCGAGTTCTACCCCGACTTCGCCGACAAGGCCGCCGTCCTGGTCGTGCGGATCGCCAAGAACCATCCCCTTTCCGACGGGAACAAACGACTCGCGTGGCAGTCACTGACCATGTTCTGCGCCCTCAACGGATACAAGCTCGAGGTCCCCACCGACAACGCGGTGAGCTTCATGCTCGCCATCGCCGCCGGCGACCTCGACGAAACGGAAGTCGCCACCTGGCTCACCGAACGACTCCAACCACTCGACAACGCATAACCCCGAAAGCGTCGCGCGTTCTCGCGCACCTGTGTCCGCTCATAGCCGGCAATCGGCGTGACACAGATTTCGCGCCCTCAGGCAACGCGAGGTTGCCATGGGCGAAGGTCACGTTCCCGGAGCGCGCAGCTCGACAACCGCTGCGATGTCGGAACCCGTCGGCATCCACGGCGGACTCCATGTCGCAGCAGTCGCTGACACCCGTAGCCGGGACGCGGGCGTCGCACGCTATCCCGGAGTCCCACGCGCTCTCGGGGATCACGACCGCCTCGGAGCGAGCCGCCGGCACACTCCGGCGCCTGCACGCATCGAGGCACCCCCGCCGAAACGACGGGTGGCGTCACGACGTCCACGTCACGTTGCGGACGTCGCCGGCACAGTCCGAGAGATCGCGGCCCGCCGTGTCACGGATGTACTCGATCTGCGCTCGGCCCTCGAGTGAGACGACGATCCGCGTTCCGGCCACCGCACCGTCTTCGATCGCAACGACGAAGACGACATCCGCCGTTGCGTCCTCGCCGGTCAGCCACCAGCCGGCGTCGACAACGGACGGATCGTCGCGCCGAAAGCAGAAGTCCTCGACCGCGATCACATCGGGCGGGAACTCCACTGGCCCGGACACGCTGCCGACCGAGTACTCGCCGTCGTCGAGCCTCGCGACCTCGTCTTCGGTCAACGCACTCGCNNGGACGCGGGCGCGTCGCCGACAAGCGAAGCCGCCGCCCACCCCGAGACACCGATCACCGCCCCGAAGACCGCTACCTTCACCCCGACGGTTGCGCTCGCCCAGGCCGAACCCACCGTCCCCGACAGGCCCGATCCGGCCGTTGACACGGCCGACGTGAGCTGCGCCGTCGAGGCGTACGACGTGACCGATGCGCTCGATGCGGCAGCCGAACCCGCTGCGAAGGCGACGAGCGCGGCCGATCCCGCTCCCACCACGGCGATCCTCCGGACGGTCGGGCTCTCGTACGCCGCGCGGAGTCGTGCCCGCACGACGGCGCTCGGGGACTCGTCTTCGTTCACGACGATGACGTCCGGCCACCGGCGCCCGGCCTTCCGTGCACTCCGCGGCGTCACGAGGTAGGCACCTGCCGCAAACCGACTCAGATCCGTTGCGTCCACTGCGTCGATGCCCTTCAGCTCGTCGACGAGGCGATCGAGATCGGCTTGGGCGCGATTGTCGCCGATGATCAGCACCGCGCCGGGGTGGTGAGAACGCAGTGCCTCCCACACCGCGACGAGTACCTGCTGGTAGTCATCGCTCGCCGGGTCGGTCAACGACTCCTCGGTCGCCGCCACGAAGTGGCGCGAACGCAGCGGCGCGAGCTCGGCCGGAAGATCCGGCAGGTCGTTCCGGTCGACCAGCACCGGAATCGGGACCGCACGAGCGTCATCGGCCAGTGCCTTCGTCACCTCGACCCTGACAGGGTCGTCTTCTCGATCGATCCTCCGGCTCCCGTCGGGTTCTCGACCTTCCCACGCAGGGCCTACGACGGCGAGTAGCGCATCACTGTCGTCGATACGAGTGGCGAGCACCTCTGCCCACTGCTGACCGGCGATGAGATCGTCGACATCCCGGAAAACGTTCCGACTGCCGAGGTCATCACGGAGACGACTCGACAGCGACTCCGTCAACTCCTGCGTGTCGGAGCGCCGATACGAGAGGAAGACCTCTGGCGCCGCGCCGATGTTCTGCGATGGATTGTCGTTGGAAGCCATGAAACGACCCTACGCGCCGACGCGGGCTCAGGACAAGCGAGGGCACGGAGACGAGCGGTACCGGGAACCGGGGCAGGCGAACCCCGGCGGCGGTCACCAGCGCTCGGCGCCGCACGACGTCGGCCTCTCATTCCGCCACACCGAGCAGCTCGAGCACCCCGACGAGGTCCGCTGCGGTTGGCACATCACCAAACTCGACGGTCTCGCGGCCGTTGGTGACACCGATGAAGGGGACACCGGCGGCGCGGGCCATCTCCAGGTCCCAGGCGCTGTCGCCGATGACCACGCCTTCGTCCGGCTCGACACCGAGGGCGGCGAGCGCTGCCTCCGCCTGGTCGGGGTAGGGCTTGGGACGGAGGTCGGGACGCCGGGGAACGACGGCATCGGCGGCGATGCCGTGCTCGGCGAGCACCAGCGCCGTGGCCTCGGGACCGCACAGCGTGACGACCGCACGCGGCACACNNGCCGGATACTCGGGCGTGTCGGCGAGCGCAACCAGGAACCGGATGACGTCGATGGTGCACCGACCCCACCCGGTCGTGTCGGGAGTGGCCCGGCCCGCAGGCAGCGTGAACCGCTGGTGGAGATCGGCCAGCGCCGCGCAGTAGTCGACGTGACTCTCGATGTCGACCAGGGTGCGGTCGAGGTCGAGGAGCAGCGCCCGGTGGTTCACGACGCCTCGGCCTCGTCGGGCAGCAGCATTGCCAGCAACCGGGCGATGCTCCCCGCCGCGTCGGTGTGATCGAAGAAGAACCCGCGCATCCCCACCGCCTCGGCGCCGTCGACGTTCACCTGCATGTCGTCGATGAAGAGGCACTCCTCCGCCTCGATCCCGAGCGCCCGAGCCGAGGCGAGATACGTGTCGGGATGCGGCTTGCGCATGCCGAGCGTCACCACGTCGATGACCGAGGCGAAGTACTTCCGGTAGGGCCAGTCGTCCCACCAGCCGTCACCGAGCCACTTGCTCGAGTCGTTGGAGAGTGTGGCCTGGAGATAGTGGCCGTCGAGTCGGGCGATGGCGTCCATCACCTCGGGGCGGAGCCGGTCGCTCCAGTCGATCATCTCGGCGATGTCGATGCCGATGCCGCGCTCGGCGAGCCGTTCGTGGAAGCCCCGCCAGTAGTCGCCCTCGCTCAGCTCGCCGGTCGAGCACTTCGCGTACTCGGGATCACCGCCCGGGCCGAAAGGACCGCGGGGCAAGGTCCCCGGTTCGAGCCCCAGCTCACGCTCGAGCTCGTCGAACACCTCGAACGGCGTGACGTACAGGATTCCGCCCATGTCCCAGATGACGGCGCGGAGCTCGCTCATTGAGCCCCCTCCGCATCGTGCGTCGCCTTCCATTCGGCGGCGTGGCGCAGCAGCAACTCGCGCATCGATCCGGACGGGGCAGCGTCCGGCACCTCGACCTCGATCTCACCGTCGACGACGGCCACGTCGTACGTCGCCTGGACGACGGTGTCGGAGGCGACCCGCCGTCCGGTCTCCAGGTCGTACCGCCACCAGTGCAGCGGGCAGGTCACCACGCCGTCGCGCACCATGCCCTCGGCGAGCGAGCCCCCCTTGTGGGCGCAGCGATCGTCGATGGCCCGCAACGCCCCTCCGACGTTGAACACGGCCACCCGCCGCTCCTCCACCTCGACCACACGCGCCGACCCGGGAGGAAGGTCATCGAGCGGACACACCGGAAGGATCATCTCGGCGAGGCATCCGGACGATCCCCCCACCGGGGGGATCTGCAGGGGCCTGAGTGATTCCTCAGCGGATCACTCAGGGAGCGAGGCGAGGGGGGCGAGGCGAGGCGAAGAACCCCCTCAGTCGAGCCCTTCGGGCTNNACCATGCCGGCGAGTCCGTAGCGGCTCTCGTTGGCGATGGCGATGGCCTCGTCGACGTCGTCGAACGGCATCACCATCTCGACGGGCCCAAAGATCTCGTCCTGGCACGACCGCATCGAGTTGTCGGCGTCGGCGAAGATCGTCGGGGCGACGTAGTTCCCCTGAGCGAGATCGCCGTCGGTCAGGCGGTGGCCGCCGGTCATCAGCTTGGCGCCCTCGTCCTGGGCGAGCTCGATGTAGGACAGCACCTTCTCCATGTGCTCCGGCGACACGAGCGGCCCGACCTGCGTCGCCGGGTTGAGCGGATCGCCGACCGTCCACTCGGCGGCGCCGTCGACGAGCCGGGCGAGGAACTCCTCGTAGATCGGCCGCTCCACCAGGAGCCGGCTGCCGGCGAGGCACACCTCACCCTGGTTGGTGAAGATGCCCTTCAGCGAGCCGGCGACGGCGGCGTCCATGTCGCAGTCGGCCATGACGATGTTGGCCGACTTGCCGCCCATCTCGAACGACAGCTTCTTCAGGCCGGGCGCGGCGTTCGCCATGATCGCCCGCCCCGTGTTGGACTCACCGGTGAAGGTGATGGCATCGACCTCGGGATGGGTCGTCATCGCCTCGCCCGCCGCGCCGGGGCCGAAGCCCTGGACGACGTTGAAGACGCCGGGCGGCATGCCGGCCTCGGCGCAGATCTCGGCGAGGATCGATGCCGTGATCGGGGACTGCTCGGCCGGCTTGGCCACGACGGTGCAGCCGAAGGCGAGCGCCGGCGCCACCTTCCAGGTGAGCAGCATCAGGGGGAAGTTCCACGGCGAGATCGAGGCGACGACCCCGAGCGGCTCGCGCAGCTCGTAGGTGAACACGCCCTCCCACGGCTTGTCGTACGTGCGTGTCCCCGCCTGCTCGGCGAAATCGCCAAAGAACCGGAAGTTGTGGGCGCAGCGCGGCATGTCCTTCGTGCGGGCGGCCGTGATCGGCTTGCCCATGTCCCGGGTCTCCCACTCCGCCAGCTCCTCGAGGCGCGCCTCGATGCCGTCGGCCACTCGCATGAGGATCTTCTTGCGGGCGGTCGGGCCCATCCCGGCCCATCCGTCGAAGGCGTCGCGAGCGGCGCGGACCGCCTGGTCGACATCGGCCGCCGCGGCCTCGGCGACGGTGGCGATCGGCCGGTTGTCGATCGGGCTCACCGACTCGAACGTCTTCCCGTCGGCGGCGGCGACGAACTCCCCGCCGATGAAGAGCTTGACGTCTCTCACCTTGCCTCCTGGTGGTTCTGCTGGTGACGACGCTCCTCGAGCACCACCGGCCACGCCTTGCCGCCAACGCCGTACTGGTACGGCTTCATCTCGTTGACCACGATGCGCACCGTGTCGATGGACGTGTCGAGGCTGGTGGCGATGGCCTGGGACACCGAGGCGATCATCCGCTCGATGCGCTCCGGGGGGCGCCCTTCCATGAGATCGATGTGGACGAGTGGCATGTTCAACCCTCCGTGACTCGTAGACATGCGGTACCGACCCGGTCGATGTCGACTCGCACCGCCATCCCGGGATGCAGGTCGATCGGCGCCGTCAGCCCTCCCGAGATGACGATATCTCCCGCACGCAGCGGACGCGCCGTCCCGGCGACCGTGCGCGCCATCCAGGCGACGGCCTCGGCCGGATCGTCGAGGGCGGCCGCCCCCGCCGCCGTTGCGGCGAGTGCACCGTCGACCGTGACGACCACCCCACAGATGCGCAGGTCGACCTGATCGGGGACCGCAACGGCGTCGCCGAGCACGACCTTGCCAGCCGACGAGTTGTCGGCGATGTTGTCAGGAGCGGCGAAGCGGAAACCGTCGTAGCGGGAGTCGACGATCTCGAGACAGGGGACGATCGCGGCCGTCGCCGCCACGACCTCACTGCGGTCGGTTTCCGGGCCGAGGTCGGCATCGAGCAGGAACGCGATCTCGGGCTCCACCTTGGGATGGATCAGGTCGTGCATCCGGACGACACGGTCGTGCACGAGCATCGCATCCGTGAGCCACCCGTAGTTGGGGTGGTCGACGCCCATCGCCCGCTGCATGGCCAGCGACGTGAACCCCAGCTTCCCGCCGACAACCGTCTCGCCCTCGGCTTCCCGAAGCCCGATACCGGCGGCCTGCACGGCGTACGCATCCTCGACGGCAAAACCCGGCACGCGGGAGGTGACGGTTGCGGTGGTCCTGCGGTTCCGTCGTGCGTCATGGAGCTCGGCAGCCAGCCCGTCGTGGTCAATCACCGTCTGGCTCCCAGCTCTGCCTTCTGGTTCATCGCTCAGACCGCCGCCACCGTCACCGCTCCGATCCGATCGAACTCGGCGGTAACGACGTCCCCGGCGCCGATCGGGATCGCTGCGGTCCATGCCCCGGCGAGCACGACGCTGCCCGCCGGCAGGGTGCGGCTCCGCTGGTGGAGCTTGCGGACGAACCAGGCGACGGCGGCGGCGGGGTGCTCCATGACGGCGGCGCCGGATGCGGTGGCGACGAGGTCGCCGTTCCTCGTGAACACGCACCCGGTGAGCCGCAGGTCGCCTTCGAGCGCAGCCGGCGCCCCCAGCGCATACGCCGCGGCCGACGAGTTGTCCGCCGTCACGTCGGCGAGGGTGAACTGATACCCGGTGAAGCGGGAGTCGAGCACGTCGATGGCAGGCGCCACCCATTCGGTGGCGGCGAGCACCGACGCGGCAGTGACGCCAGGACCTGCCAGCTCGGCGCCGGTTCTGAAGGCGATCTCGGGCTCGACCCGCGGCTGGATGAACCGGCTCACCTGGAGCACGTGATCGCCGGTCAGCGCCATGCGGTCCGTCATCCAGCCGTAGAGGGGCTCGGCCACGTTCATCTGCCGCTGCTTGGCGACGGAGGTGAGGCCGAGCTTGGCGGCGGCGATCCGGGCGCCGCCGGCGAGGTGCCGCTCCACCACGAGATCTTGGATGTCGTACGCCGCATCGACGGTGAGGTCCGGCACGTCCTCGGTGAGCGGCCGGATCGCCGTGCGCGATCGCACCGCTTCCCATATCCGATCAGCCAGCGCCGCCTCGTCGGGCCTGCCGTCGAACGCCTCTCCGCTGCTCCGGGGAACCTCACTCACGGCGCGACCGGCCTGTGACACGAAGTGGGGGTGCCCGAGGGGGCGGCCGTTGTGCCGGCCCCCTCGGCCGGATCGGTCGGGCTCTGCCGGACCGATCCACACAGTCGGCGGCCGAGAGGCCGCACGATCACGAGCCTCGGCCCCGAACCGGGGCCGAGGCGAGAACTCGACCAGCAACCGGAGGTTGGTGGTCGAAACATCAATGGTCCTGGATTCTCTCTGCCATCGCCTGTGCCGCCTGCCGCTCCAGCTCGACGGCGACGTCGATGATCATGTCCTCCTGGCCGCCCACCACCTTGCGCCTTCCCAGCTCGAGCAGGATGTCCTTCGAATCGACGCCGAAGCGCTCGGCGGCGCGCTTGGCGTGGAGCAGGAACGAGCCGTAGATCCCGGCGTAGCCGAGCAGGAGCCCGTCGCGGTCGATGACGCCTTGCAGCGGCTGGAGGGGGCGCACGACCTCCTGGGCGACGTCCATCACCGCAAGCGGATCGACACCGGTGGCGACCCCCGACTTCTCGAAGGCGGCGACGAGGATCTCGGTGGGGCAGTTGCCGGCGCCGGCGCCGAGCCCGGTGGTGCAGCCGTCGATCTGGTCGACGCCCTCCTCGAAGGCGGCCATCGAGTTGGCGACGGCGAGCGAGAGGTTGTTGTGGGCGTGCAGCCCCACCTGGCAACCGAGGTTGGACTTGAGCATCGCGACCCGGCGGCGGGCGTCGTCGATGGTCATCGCACCCGCGGAGTCGACGACGTACACGCAGTCTGCGCCGTACGACTCCATGAGCTTGGCCTGCTCCAGCAGCTCGTCGGGGCCGATCATGTGCGACATCATCAGGAAGCCGACCGTCTCCATCCCCAGCTCCTTGGCGAGGGCGATGTGCTGGGGAGCGATGTCCGCCTCGGTGCAGTGGGTGGCGATGCGGGCCACCTTGGCGCCGATCTCGGCGGCCTCGACGAGGTCTTCCTTGATGCCGATTCCAGGGAGCATGAGCACGGCGATCTTGGCGTGCTGGGCCTCTTCCACCGCTGCGCGCAGCAGCGCCTTCTCGTCCGTGCGAGAGAAGCCGTAGTTGAACGAGGAGCCGCCCAGCCCGTCGCCGTGCGACACCTCGATGACCGGCACGCCTGCGGCGTCGAGCCCGCGCACCACGGCGCGGACCTGCTCCTCGGTGAATTGGTGGGCGAGGGCGTGTGACCCGTCCCGCAGCGTCGAGTCGGTGAGTCGGAACGCCGCGGTCATCGTCCACCGCCGAGCATGTGCCGCGCCATCGCTTCCCCGACCCGGGTGGCCGCCGCCGTCATGATGTCGAGGTTGCCGGCGTAGGGCGGGAAGTAGTCGGCGGCGCCCTCGACCTCGAGCAGGGCGATCACACGGGCGGGCACGCTGCCGCCAGGGGTGTGGAACGGACCCGTGTCGAACACCGGGTCGGACTTGAGCCGGTAGCCCGGCACGTACTCCCGCACCTGTTCCACCATGTCGAGGATCGACTTCGACACCGTCGCCTCGTCGTAGCCGTCGCCGAGAGCGCAGAACACGGTGTTGCGCATGATGATCGGCGGGTCGGCGGGGTTGAGGATCATGATCGCCTTGCCGATCCCGGCGCCGCCCACCTCCTCCAGCGCCTTCGAGGTGGTCTTGGTGAACTCGTCGATGTTCTGCCGGGTGCCGGGGCCCGCGGACACCGAGGCCACGGTGGAGACGATCTCGGCGTACGGGACCTCGGCCACCGCCTTCACGGCGGCCACGATCGGCGTCGTCGCCTGGCCGCCGCAGGTGATCATGTTGACGTTGGGGCGGTCGAGAGCGACATCGATGTTGACGGTCGGCACCACGTTGGGACCCACCTTGGCAGGGGTGAGATCGACCGCCTTGAGACCGGCGGCGGCGTACTTCGGGGCGTAGGCGCGGTGGACGCTCGCCGTCGTCGCCTCGAACACGATGCCGAACTGATCGGCGCGCTCGAGCAGCCAGTCGGCACCCTCGGCGCTGGTGGCGATGCCGAGCTCCCGAGCCTTGGCGAGGCCGTCGGATTCCGGGTCGATGCCGATCACGGCCCCCAGCTCGATCACGTCGGAGCGCCGGAGCTTGTACATGAGGTCGGTGCCGATGTTGCCGCTGCCGACGATGGCACCGCGGATGGTGTCGCTCACGCCCCTCCTCCCGTGAACCGCACCGTCACGGTGCCCAGCCGGTCGAACTCCGCGGTGACGACATCGCCGGGCACGACGTCGAAGGCGGCGTGAAGCGAGCCGGTCATGATGAACTGGCCCGGCTCGAGCGTGACGTCGAATGGCGCCAGCGTGTTGGCGAGCCAGGCGACGGCGTACACCGGGTTGGTCAGCGCTGCGGCGCCGGCACCCGTCGCCATCGTCTCCCCGTTCTTCGTGATCACCATGCCGGTGAGCCGGGGATCGAAATCGATGGGCACCACCCGGGAGCCCTTCACGGTCGCCGCCGACGAGGCGAGGTCGGCGATGGTGTCGACCAGCGAGATCCTCCAGTCGGCGATGCGGGAGTCCACCATCTCGATGGCGGCGACCGCACCGGCGAGCGCCTCGGCGGCATCGCTGGTCGTCACCCCGGGGCCGCGGAGCGGGCGGTCGAGCACGAGGGCGATCTCGGCCTCGACCTTGGGTTGGATGTAGGCGTCGAGGTCGACCGCCACCCCGTCGTCGAAGACCATCGAGGACAGCACGGGGCCGTAGTCGGGCTCGTGCACGCCGAGCAGGTCCTGCATCGCCTTCGAGGTGAGGCCGAGCTTGTAGCCGACGATCCGTCCTCCCGACTCGGCGAGCAGCAGCTCCACGTACTCCTGCTGGATGGCATAGGCGTTCTCGGCGGTGAGGCCGGGATCCGTCTCGATGAGCGGCGGGATGGCGGTGCGGTCGCGGCGGGCGGCGAAGAGCGCAGCGGCGTGGTCGGCGGGGGTCATCGGCTACCTCGGTGCACGTCCCGACCGTAGCGCATGCGTTCCGCCATGGGGGATGCCGTTCTGACATGCGGGAAGGCTTCACCTCGCGACAGGATCGTGGAGGTCCCGCATCCAGCGGCGCGAGCGACACGTGCGAGACGACTGCGTCGAAGAAGCCCCCTCAGGCAGGCCCCCCAGGCCCGCCAGCTCCCCCGAAGGGGGAGCCACGTCTTTCCCCTCCCTTGCACCTGGATCCGCGGTTGGTGTGT
>DKBA01000322.1:0-11291 GCA_002450985.1 Acidimicrobiia bacterium UBA6912 | reverse complement strand
GGGGGAGGGTCTCCACGTCTCGGGACACGAGCCGAGACGTGCCTCAGGCCGTCGGCTCGGGGGTCTCGGTGGGGCCGGCGACCGGTTCGCCGCCTGCACGCCGGCGACGCCACCAGATGAAGGCACCGGCCAGCACCGCCAGCCACAGGAAAGGCACCACCACGCCTGCGACCACGACGGCGACCCCGCCGATGGTGCGCAATGCGTCGACACTCGTCTCCAGACCGTCGGCGAAGCCGGGAAGGCCTCCCGGATCGACCGCCTCGACGAAGGTCGAGGACGTCGTCGACACCCTGCGGTTCTCGAGGACCTCACCGTCGGCGTTGACCGGTGCGGCGGTCACCCGGGTCTGGGAGCGGAAGGAGCGTTCCGGGGCGACCTCGGCGGCCAGGATCAGGGTCTGGCCCGGCTCGATGGTGTCCTCCGGATCGCCAAACACGACGAGCAGATCGACGAGCTCGAGCTCGAGGACGGTGTCGTTGAGGTCGAAGTCGGTGAGCGGCATGTCACCGGTGTTGGTGATCTCGAAGCACATCGTGACGTCGTCGCCCTGCTCCACCTGGATCCCGCCGTCGCCGGGGCACGACTGGCCGGCATCGGCGTGGCCCGGATAGGCCGTAACGGCGAGGTCGACCTGCGGCCGGCTCACCGCCTCGGTGAGGGTCACGACGATGGTCGCGTAGGCCACCTGGTCCTGGATGGTCCGGAGCTGGCCGCGCATCACCTCGAGCTGGGTCTCACGATCGAGCAGCTGGGTCTCGAGCTCGGCGATCGCCGCCACGGTGGTCGCCTCGGCGATGAGACCCTGAAGCCGCTCCACCGACACCTCGGCGGTCTTGATGCGGCTCTCGAGGTCGACGATCCGCTCGGTGACATCGTCCGCCGAGACGTTCTGCGTGCGGATCTCACCGATCGAGCCGAGCCGGCTCAAGGCCTCCTGGAAGTCGTCCGGCGCCACCTTGAAGGTGAGCATGCTGCGCGGCTCGGGGAGCCCGACGGTCTGCTGCCCGAAGAGGAATCCGCCCAGCCCCTCGACGATGCGAGTTGCCTCGACGCCGGCGGCGGCGACGTCGGTGACGGCGACGGTCATGTCGGCGGTGAAGATGATCTGTCGTGCGACGGTCTGAATGGCGAGCGCCACCGGAGCCACCCCGCCCGTGCCGAGGGCGTCGTCGCCGTCACGAGCTTCCCCACCGCTCGGCGCGGCCGCCGGCTCGCCGAGCGCCTGCTCTGCAGCAGCGACCGTGCTGACCGTGGCCGCATCGCCTTCGAACGCAAACCCGCCGGCGGTGTCGATGCCGGAGTCGTCGCTTCCCGTGCTGCACGCTGCGGCCACGAACAGGAGCGCCACCACGGTCGCTCCTATCGGGCGCAGTCTATGGATACCGATCATGGGTTCCCCGCTGTCGCTGTCCCCGGTGCGACGCTTCCCGGGGGCCAGCAGGTTCCTGGCACGCACCCGTCACCCTCGAGGGACCTCAGAGACCCATGGCCCGGCCGATGAGCTCCTTCATGATCTCGGTCGTGCCGCCGTAGATGGTCTGCACCCGGCTGTCTGCGTACATCCGTGCGATGGGGTACTCGGTCATGTAGCCGTAGCCGCCGTGGAGCTGGAGGCAACGGTCGATCACCTTCACCTGGAGCTCGGTGGTCCACCACTTGGCCATCGCGGCGATGTCGGCGGTGAGCCTGCCCGCGTTGAGCTCGCCGATGCAGCGGTCGACGAACACCTGGGCGATCTCGAGCTCGGTGGCGATCTCGGCCATCGTGAACCGGCTGTTCTGGAACGAGCCGATCGATCGGCCGAAGGCGGTGCGGTCCTTGACGTACGCCATCGTGATCTCGAAGGCACGCCGCACCGCCGCAACCGCCATCACGGCGATGACGAGCCGCTCCTGGGGCAGGTTGTGGACCAGTGAGAAGAACGCGGCGCCCTCGACACCGAGCACGTTCCCGACCGGTACCCGGACGTCGGTGAAGAACAGCTCGGAGGTGTCCTGCGCCTTGAGACCGATCTTCTCCAGGTTGCGGCCCCGCGCAAGGCCGTCCATCCCGCGCTCGACGACGAGCAGCGTGAGCCCGCGATGCGGGTCGTCCGAGGTGCGAGCGACGACGACCACGAGGTCGGCGAGCTGGCCGTTGGTGATGAACGTCTTGGCGCCGTTGAGCACGAAGTGGTCACCATCCCGCTCCGCCCTCGTCCGGATGCCGGACAGGTCGCTCCCCGTGCCGGGCTCGGTCATGGCGATGGCGCCGATGGTCGTGCCGGCGACCATGCCGGGCAGCCACCGCTGCTTCTGCTCCTCGGTGCCGAGCGACGTGATGTACGGCACGACGATGTCGCTGTGCACGCTGAACCCAGGTCCGCTGGCGAGGACGTTGGCCTGCTCCTCGATGACGATCGCGGGGAAGCGGAAGTCGGCGACCCCGGCCCCGCCGTAGGCGGCGGGCACGGCGTGCGCCAGGTGCCCCTGCGCCCCGGCCCGCTCCCACAGCTCGCGAGGCACCACGCCCTGCCGCTCCCATTCATCGTGGAACGGGGCGACCTCCTTCTCGAAGAACTCGCGCACGGTGCGCCGGTAGAGGTCGTGCTCGTCGGTGAAGATCGTGCGGGCAAGCATGGCGCCGATCATCCCACAGGCACACCACTGCCAGATCGCGCCGAGCCCGATGGTGCGGACGCGGACCGAAGCGGCAACCGACGCCGGCGAGCACGCGATACCGTCCCCGACCCTGGATCCGACCGGTTGGCGGCGCCGCGGTCCCGGCCTGCGGTCAGTGGCGGGAATACCCGAGGCGGCGGGAGGCGATGGCGGCGGCCTCGACCACCCCGGTGGTGATGCGGTCGAGCACCGGATCCATTCGCGCAGCAGGACCCGCGACGCTCATCGCAGCAACGACGCCTCCGATCGCACCACGGATCGGCGCTGCCACCGACAGCACCCCGACCTCGGACTCGTTCAGGTTCTGCGCATAGCCGCGCCGGCGAATGGCGCCGAGCTCCTTGCGCAACCGCTTCGGGTCGGTCGTCGTGTGCGGGGTCGCCTGCTCCATCTGCCAGCCGTCGAGCACCCGGTCGAGCTCCGTCTGCGGCAGATGGGCGAGCAGGCACTTGCCCGTTGCGGTCGAGTGCGCCCAGTTGCGTCTGCCGACGTCGAGGAAGAGCCGCAGCGTGTGTGGGCTGTCCAGCCGCTCGACGTACACCACCTCGCGGCCGTCGAGGACCGCGACCTGCACCGTCTCGCCCGTCGTGTTGCGGAGCCGCTCCATCGGTGGCACCACCGCCTCGTGCAGATCGAGATGCGTGGCAACGGCGGCGCCGAGGTCGTACACGGCGAGCCCGAGCCGGTACTTGCCGTTGTCCGGATTCTGCTCGAGGAGGTGCTCGGAGGTCAGCGTCGTGACCAGGCGGTGCACGGTCGACTTCCCGAGATCCAGCCGACGGGCCAGCTCCGAGACGCCGAACTCGCGCTCTCGGGACGAGAACTGCTTGAGCACCCTGGCCGCGTTGCGGACCGACGAGAGAACCTGCGGGCCGTCACTCATCACCGCTCCCCCGCAGGGCAGCGAGCAGGACGCGCCGCACCTCGCCGGGATCTGGCTGGGCGGTCCTGGCGAGGGCCACCACCTCGTTGCTCCATGGCGCGATCTCGCGGGCGAGCAGTGCCTGCGCCTTGGTCAGCCCGGCGAGGGCCGCTCCCTCCATCTCGTCGACGAGCGCGCCACGGCCGGAGGCGTGGGCGCGGATCACCTCGAAGTCCCGCGCCGCGGCGGCGTGGGCGTTGGCGAGGCCGGCGCCGGCGTGGCCGGCATGATGGGCGGTGAGCTGGCTGCCCGGGCGCACGATGAGGTGATAGAGGTACGTGGCGATGCCGAGCGTCCTGCGCACCAGGTCCCCCGCCGCTCCCTGGGATTCGTCGATCATGCCGAGCGCCGGGAGCACGACCGGGTCGTAGAAGCGGAGGGTCCAGCCGAGCCCGTCGAGCTCGTCGTCGAACGCGACCTCGGGGCCCTGCGGCGCCGCCATCGTCTCTCGAGTGGCGATGACGTGGAGATTCTGCACCCCGGCGGCGACCACGGTGAACCGGCCGGCTGCGGCCAGCGGCATCCGGCCTCGGACCGCAGGCGGCTGGAGGTTCGCCTGGGAGAGGTAGGCCTGGTGCACGGTGTGCACGTAGTCGGCCATCGCTCGCCGCATGTCCTCGGGTCGCGGGCTGCTCACGCCACGCAGCCTACTCCTGCCGTTCCGCTCCATGGAAAGGTGTTCATGCGGGAGGAACGCCAGCCCGGAAGGTCAGCCGGCTCCGGGCAGACCGGCGATCCGGTCCTCACGATGCCGCAGCTCATCTCCCGCCACCAGCCCGACCTCCCCGAGCAGCCCGCGGAGACGGTCGCACGCCCGCAGCGCTTCCACCCTCCTCCCCTCGGCCGCCAGGGCGTCGATGAGGAGGTACCAGAGGTGCTCGCGGTAGGGGAACTCCTCGACGGCGCCCTCGAGCGCCCCGACGACGAGCTCGGCACGGCCGAGCGCGATGTCGGCCTCGATGCGCAGCTCCATCGCGGCGAGGCGCAGCTGGTCGAGCCGGAGCGCCTCCAGCCGGAACGGCTCTTCGTCGGCGAGATCCCCGAATGGCATGCCCCGCCACAGCCCGAGCGCCTCGTGGCTCAGGCTGCGGGCGGCCTCGGGCTCGCACCGGTGAGCAACGGCTTCATCCACCAACCGCTCGAAGCGGAGGGCATCGACGTCATCGACCTCCACGTCGAGCAGGTAGGCGTGATCGACCATGACGATGGTCTCGGCACCGAGCAGCCTCCGCAGCCGGGAGACGTGCGACTGGAGCGTCTCGCACCCGGTCGGCGGTGGCCGGCCGCCCCACACCACCTCGGTGAGCTGGTCCACCGGCACGGCGTGGCGGGCGGACACGACCAGGGCTCCCAGCAACCGCCGCGCACATACCCCGCCGACATGATGCACCCCCGCAGGCGACCGCACATCGATCGGCCCCAGCACGCAGATCACGTGACCATCGAGCATCGTCCGTCCTGCCACCCTGATCATCCTTCCGCCGTGTTCCTCGCGCTAGCGCCAGAGGTCCCTGCGGGCTGCCCGTCGTCTGCATGCAGGCTGCAGGGATGCCACCCGGGGCGGACCAGGGGACCGTCGCACATTGGTGAGAGAGGAAAGGAGGCATCATGCCCGAGACCCTCGACAGGCCGGTGAGCAGACCGACGCTGCCCGAGGAGCTCGTCGATTTCGAGATCCCGCTGCGGCAGATCCCGCCTCGGCAGGCGGTCCCCAGGCGGAAACCGACACGGTACGTGCGCTGGATGGGATGGCTCATCGTCGTCGTGGCCGTACTGGCAACGGCCCTCGTGGTGACCCTGGGCGGCGAGGAAACGCCCACCGCCGCGGATGTCGACGGATCGTTTGCCCGTAACGAGGCCGCCCGCATGCTCGCACTTGCTCCGGCAGGCGTCGCAGTCGACGTCGACGGGTCGTTCTTCCGCAACGAGCAGGCGCGTCTCGGAAGTCTGGCGGTCGCCGCGGGTGCGACGATCACCGACGCCGACGCGTCCTTCGCCACCAACGAGACGGCACGACTCCTCGCGCTGGCGCCCGTCAGGCTCGTCGACACCGACGGATCGTTCGCCACNNCACCAACGAAACGGCACGATTCACTGCGCTGGCGCCGACCTCGATCGACCTCGACGGATCGTTCCTCTACGCCGAGACACTGCGCTTCGCCACGTTCGCCCCACGTCCGTGATCGTCGGCGATCGGATCATCGCAGCCGAGTCCCGGAAGGCAGGGGGAGTTGCCTTCCGGGACGTGCGGCATGCGATGTCTCCGTGCCCCCCTGTTTCCGTGCCCCCCTGTAGGGCATCATCACTGCACAACGGCTATGCCAACCTCTCCGCAGCCCTAAGTGGCGGCTAAGAGGCTCAGCGAATGTCTCGGGCGGCCGCCTTCCCGAATTGCGCCATGCCGAAGGCAAAGGCACCGACGGCGGCGACGATCGACCCGGCGAGGATGAAGGCGACTGCGTCGCTCGGTGTCGAGGAGCCGGCGCCCCCTCCTGCAGCGGACACCTCGGGTGGCGGCGCAACGACCTCGACGACACCGACCATGTCGGGGTGAAGCGTGCAGAGGTACTCGTAGACGCCGACATCGGCAAACACCTGCTCGAAGGCCGCGCCGGGTTCCAGGATGCCCGAGTCATATCCACCGTCACCGGCGGTGACCGTGTGGGGAATCGCTCCTGCGTTGGACCATCGCACGGCCTGCCCGGCCTCGATGCTCACGGAGCGAGGCTCGAAGTCGTTGTCGACGATGCGCACGTTGCGGCCACTGACCACGGTCGCCGCGTCACCGGCAGATGCCGATTCCTCCGTCGCCGGGCCGGAACCAGACGTGAGCGACTCGTCGTCGCCGGAGCCGTCGATCGGCCCCGTCGCCTCGGTGACGGTGACCGTGCCGACCATCTCGGGGTGGATCGTGCAGAAGTACTCGAACACACCCGGTGTCGTGAATCGGCGCGAGTAGCCGTCCCCGGCGAGCAGGAACCCGGAGTCGAAGGCGCCGTCAGGAGCGGTGACGGTGTGCGGGATGGCCCCGGTGTTGGCCCACGACACCGTCGTCCCTGCAGACACGGTCACCTCGGCCGGGCGGTAGCCGTTGTCGAAGATGGTCACGCTCGAAGGTCCGGCGACTGCCGCCGGCCCTCCGCCGTCGGGAAGCAACCCACCGGCGCCCTCATCGGGCGGCGGCGGCCCCGTCGGCGCACCCGTCACCGTGACCGTCCCCTTCATGGAGGGGTGGATGGTGCAGAAGTAGTCGAAGGTTCCCGGTTGGGTGAACGTGCGCCGGTACGTCGCCCCGCTCAGCAGGATGCCGGAGTCGAAGCCGCCGGCGGTCGCCGACACGGTGTGCGGAATCGCCCCCGTGTTGGTCCACACGAGTGTCGTCCCCGTCGTGATCGTTCGTGACGCCGGGCTGTAGCCGTTGTCGAAGATGGCGATACCCCCGGGAGCCGCCTGCGGTGGATCGTCGACCGGAGCAGGGTCGCCGCCCGGCGGCGGCGGCTCCCCTGGCGGCGGCGGCGCGCCGCCTGCCCCGGTGACGAGGATCGTCGCCGTCATCTCCGGGTGGAGCGTGCAGAAGTAGTCGTAGGTGCCTGCCGTCGCGAAGGTGCGCGAGTAGGTGTCGCCGGCAAAGAGGATGCCCGAGTCGAAGGACCCGCTNNGGCGGAGGCGGAGGCGGGGCGGGCGGCGGTGGCGTGCCGTCGCCGCCGGCGACCACCACCGTGCCCGTCATGTCGGGGTGGATGACGCAGAAGTACGGGAACGTGCCTGCGGTGGTGAAGGTGCGGCTGTACGTGCCGCCTTGGTCGAAGATCCCGCTGTCCCACGACGAGTCGGTCGCGGTGACCGTGTGCTGGTCGTTGTCGTTGTTCGCCCAGGTCACCGTCGCCCCCTCGGCAACCGTGATCGACGACGGCGAGAAGCTGCGGTCGACGATCGTGACGTCGCCGGAGGCCGGCGGGGGCGGCGGGGGATCGCCGGGGTCCGGTGGCGGCGCGTCCGCGGTGACGATGATCGTGCCGTGATAGGCGACGTCGGCGTCGTTGCGATCATCGACGTAGGGGTACGTGCCCTCGATGGCGAAGTTGAACGTGAACGACTCCCCCGGTCCGAGGTTGCCGGAGTCGAACTTCTCCGGCCCGTCGTCGGAGCGCATCCGATGCTCGGCGTCGTCTTCATTCACCCAGGTCACCGTGGTCCCCGGGGCCACGGTGAGCGTCTTGGGCTCGAGCGCGGTGGTGATGGCGATGGTCTCGTCCGCGGCGAGAGCTGCTGCAACCGGAGTGGTCACAGCCACGGCGAGCAGCGCGACGAGCACCCGGGCGAGGCGAAGGTATCCAGCGTGCATGGCGGCATGCTGGACAATCGTTGCCTAGTACAACTTCTTCGCACGGCTAAACCAGCGATAACGGAGGGCCGCGCGCGCTATTCGTCCCTCGATACGGAACGGCATCCCATATCGGGGAACAGGCTCGGTATGGTGCCGTCATGGGCATCCTGCGGCTCGGACACGTCGACATCACGGTCCCCGACCTCGACCTCGCCACCGCGTACTACACCGAGGTCATGGGGATGCTCGAGGTCGAGCGCACCACCGACCGGGTCTTCTTCAAGTGCTGGGATGAGGAGGATCACCACTCGCTGGCCGTTCGCTACGACCCCCGTGTGGGCATCGACCGCTTCACGTTCAAGGTGGAGGAGGAGGACGACCTCGCCGATCTCGAGCGCCGGGTCGAACAGTACGGCTTCGCCGTCAGCCGCATGAGTCGGGGCGAGGAGATCGGCCAGGGCGAGTCCATCCGCTTCGACACCCCGTCCGGGCACGAGATGGAGTTGGTCCACCAGGTGGACAAGGTGGGGGGCCTGCTGCCCAAGCTCAATCCCCACCCGACGGTCGAGGGGTTGAGAGGCATCGCTCCCCCGCGCATGGACCATCTGCTGGTCACCGCCGAGGAGGTGCCCGAGGCCTCGAAGTTCTACATGGACGTGCTGGGCTTCCGGCTCACCGAGCAGTTGCTCGACGGTGACGGCCACCAGATCGGAACCTGGATGGAGCGCTCGCACTCGCCGCACGATCTCGCCGTCGTCTCCGGCCCCAACGGTGGGCTGCACCACTTCGCCTTCTGGCTCGACGACTGGGACCACGTTCGCACGGCAGCCGACATCCTCGCCTACAACGCCATCCAGATCGACGTCGGCCCCACCCGGCACGGCATCACCCGGGGCAACACGATCTACTTCTTCGACCCGATGGGGACCCGCAACGAGGTCTTCACCGGCGGCTACCGCCCCGACCCGGACTTCCCCACCATCACGTGGACGGAGGACAACATCGGCAAGGCGATCTTCTATTACGAAGGCGACCTCAACGAACGCTTCATGAAGGTGCACACGTGATGATTTCGATCGAAGCAGGCTTCGATCGAGTTGGATGCGTGCCGGCTTCGCCGGCCGAATCATCGGAGGGCGCCCCGCACAGGTCGCTGCGCCCTCATCGAGGGGGACGGCGGAGCCTTTCCCCCTCGAGCACCCCCTCGAAGACGCTCGCTGCGCTCGCTTCGTATCCGGTAGCCCGATCGATGGAGTCGATCGGCTGATGGGCATTCTCCGTCTCTCTCACCTCGAGGTTCGGGTTCCTGATCTGGAGCTCGCCACGGCGTACTACGCCGAGGTGATCGGGCTCGTCGAGACGACGCGCGAGCGCGACCGGGTGTTCATGAAGTGCTGGGACGAGCACCAGCATCACTCCCTCATCCTCAAGTACGCCCCGACCTACGGGCTGGAGACCGTCGGCTTCAAGCTCCAAGATCGGGACGACCTCGACCACTATCAGGCCAAGCTCGAGACCGCCGGCGTCGCCGCCAAGCGATTCGCCGCCGGCGAGCTCGGCCCCGGCTCCGGCGAGACCCTGCGGTTCGACGCCCCCTCCGGCCACACCACCGATCTGGTCTGGGGCATGGATCAGGTGGGCAATCTTCTCCCCCTCACCAACCCGCCACCCGAGCCGCAGGGGCTCGTCGGCATCCACCCGCCCCGGCTCGACCACGTCTTCTTGATGTGTGAGGACGTCGACGCCGTCACCGCCTTCTACACCGACGTGCTCGACTTTCGGCTCACCGAGCAGATCCTCGCCGACGACGGCCACCAGCTCTGCACCTTCCTCGAGCGCACCCACACGCCGCACGATGTCGCCTTCATCACCGGCCCCAACGGGGCGCTCCACCACTTCGCCTTCTGGCTGGACGACTGGAACCAGGTGCGTACCGCCGCCGACATCTGCGCATACCACGGCGTCCGCATCGACGCCGGACCGACCCGCCACGGCGCCACGCGCGGCTACGGCCTCTATTTCTTCGACCCGGCCGGCAACCGCAACGAGGTCTACACGGGCGGCTACTGGGCGGACCCCGACCGGGAACCGGTCACCTGGACGGAAGCCGACATGGGTCGTGCCATCTTCTACTACGAGGGCGTCGTGAACCAGCGATTCCTCACCGAACACTCATGAGATCGCTCGCTGCGCTCGCTTCCAGATCGTTTGGCCTGCGGCCACACTCCAGATCGCTCGGCTGCGCCTCGCTTCTAGATGCCAGATCTGCGGGCACTCGTTCGAATCTGGCATCTGGCATCTGGTATCTGGTATCTCGGCCGGAGGCCGCATGACCGACGAGACTCGCCGCCCACAGCTGCCTCGCACCGAGCGGGACGAGGCACCGCTGTATCTCGCCAAGTACCTCGAGCGCCAGGCGCGCCGCTCGGCCCCGAAGGCCGAGGAGCCCGACGAGACGACGCCCCTGTACCTCCGCCGGTTCAGGGACCGCCGGTCGCAGGAGGCCATCGTCGAGACGCTCCCGCCGCTGTGGGAACGCGCCGGCCTCGGGGTACAGCAGGCGCTGAGCGAGGACAACCGCAACAAGGAGATCAGCGCTCCACCCGGCGCCCGGCCCCAGGTGGCCAACGAGATCTACCTCATCCGTCACGGCGAGACGCAGGGCTACTCCACCGAGTCGGGCCTCACTCCCCTCGGCACCTGGCAGGCCCACACCTACGGCCACACCCTCGCCAAGCGGGTGAAGGGCGGCGAGACCATCGTCGTGCGGAGCGCCGCGACCAACCGCGCCGGCCAAACCGCCGAGAACATCCACCGCGGGCTCCTCGACGGTCTCGCCATGTTCGAGAAGGACGTCAAGGTCTTCGATCCGGAGCCGATGCCCGAGTTCCGCAACTTCCAGGTGGCGACGCCCGACGGGCTACGCGACGTGACGGCGGCGTTCCGCCAGTACTACTCGCTGCTCGAGGAGTTCGAGCGCACGGCGCTTGGCGATCGGCCCATGTGGTTGGTCGAGGTCGACCGCTTCTGGCGCACCCAGCAGGGAGGCGCCGATCCGATCCAACACTGGCTCACGATTCCGATGATGCACTTCGAACCCCCGGCGATGTGCGTCCGCCGGTTCTGGATCGGGTTGCAGCGCCTCGCCGCCGATCACCCCGGCGCCCGGCTCGTGGTGACCACGCACTCGGGCCCGATCCGCGCCTTCGCCATCTGGGCGTTCGGCTACGACCCGGGCGAGCCGTACAACACCGAGCACGTCCGCGTGAAGCTCATGGAGGGCGGTCGCGAGGCCCTCGTCAGCTACCGCAATCGGGTGCAGGAAGTCCACGTCCCCGAGATCGAGCGCCTCCCGACGTGGCAGCTCGACGAACAGTGG
>DKBA01000267.1 GCA_002450985.1 Acidimicrobiia bacterium UBA6912 | reverse complement strand
CCCTTGCCGAACTGCCGCTCGATCTGGGACATCGCCATCTCGAGGGTCTTGTCCCTGTCGACGTTGTCGGTGCTCACTGGATCCCTCCTACGGGGGTCGATCTCTCACTCTCGACGACCGTATCGCTCGGCTGTGACACGAACGCTACCCGACGAAATGACACGAGTGTGGTTCGCCGTGATCATAGGCGAACGTCTGTTCGATGTCGAGCACTGCGGCGGCGCCACCACCGGTCTCGGGCCGCCCGGCCTCAGCCCAGCTCCACCGTGTCCACCACGTCGTACACCGCACCGCCGGGGCGCAGCGTCGAGCGGTAGAGGGTGATCTCGCGCACCGGCATCGCCACGGCAAACGGCGGCAGCCGCTCGAGGACGGCGGTCACGTCCTGGTGGGGACGGATGCGGCTCAGCGTGACGTGAGGCACGTAGGGCCGCTCCTCGGGACGGAAACCGTGGTCTCTGGCCACCTCCTCACACGCCGCCGCCATGGCAGTGAGCGCTTCGACCCCGCGGTCGAGGCCCACCCAGAGCACGCCTGCCCGGCGCGGCTTGGGGAAGGCGCCGAATCCGGCGAAGCGGGCGGTGAACGGGGCGGGCAGCTCGCGCTCGGCAACGGAATGGAGGATGCCGTCGCGCTGGACGTCCGTCGTCCATCCCAGGAACCGCAAGGTGATGTGCCACCCGGGTGGGGCGACCACCCGGCCGGGCAGGCCGCGCCCCCCGTGCTCGCGCAGGTGGGCGGCGAGCAGGTTGCGGGTGTCGTCGTCGAGTGCGGCGGCGAGGAAGAGCCGCTCCTTGCCGAGCTCGCTCATGACCGGCTGCGGGCGCCCCAGCGGTCGGGCACGCTCCCCCACCATGCGCCCGCCACCGCCAGCCTGGTGAGATGCAGCGCCGCAGTGGTCGTGTACACCCGCACCCGTTCCCGGTCACCCGGCATCTGGAGCGTGCGGGCCCGGGCATCCTCCGGGGTGCGGACGGCGACGATCATCGTGCCCACCCCTCGCTCGAGCGGGTCGGGCCCTGCCGAGCCGGTGACGGCGATGACGACGTCCGCCCCGAGCCGCGTCGCCGCACCATCCGCCATGGCGAGGGCGACGGGCTCGCTCACCACCCCGTGCTGTGCGATCACCTCGCCGGGAACGCCGAGGAGCGACTCCTTCACGGCGGGTGCGTAGGCGACGACCGCGCCGACGAAGTGGTCGGATGCCCCCGGAACCGCGGTGATGCGCTCGGCGATCATGCCGCCCGTCGCCGACTCGGCGGTGGCGATGGTCCACCGGCGCCGCGCCAGCTCGGCGAAGAGCACGTGCTCCACCGTCTCGTCGTCGACGCCGAAGACGAGCGGGCCCATGCGGCGGCGCACCTCGGCCTCGACCGGGGCGATGAGGGCCTCGGCCGCCGCGGCGTCCCCGGCTTTGGCCGTCACCCGGACCTTGATCTCGCCCGAGCTGGCGAGAAAGGCGAGCGTCGGGTTCCGACCGCTCTCGAACAGATCGGCCATCAGCTCTCCCACCCGCGACTCGGATTCGCCCCAGGTGCGGATCAGGCGGCTGACCACGACGCCCGTCTCCCCCGCCTCGGTGCGTAGGAAGGGGAGGATCTCCTCATCGAGCAGCGGCAGCATCTCGGCGGGCACGCCGGGCACGGCGAAGACCCACGACCGCCCGATACGCAGGCGCAGTCCCGGTGCGGTGCCCTTGCGGTTGACGAGCAGGGCGGCCCCCTCCGGGTGCTGTGCCTGGCGCAGATTGCTCTCCGGCATCTCGCGGCCCCTGCGCTCCCACCACCGCCGCAGCCGGGCGGCGTACTCGTCGTCGAACCGCATCGCCACGCCGGCGGCGGCGCACATGGCCTCGCGCGTGAGGTCGTCCTGGGTGGGTCCGATGCCCCCGGTGATGATGAGGGCGTCGGCGCGGGAGGTGGCGAGCCGGATCGCGGCGGCGATGCGGTCGACGTTGTCGCCGACCACCGCCTGGTGGTAGTGGTCGAAACCGACCTCGGCGAGGCGGGCGCCGATCACGGCGGCATTGGAGTTGACGATCTGGCCGAGCAGCAGCTCGGTGCCGACGGCCAGCGTCTCGACGATCATGCCGGGCCCTTCACGACGCCTGCCACGTCGGTGCCATAGCCACCGGTGATCTCGGCGGTGACCCATTCGCCCGGCTCCCCCCGATCGAGGAGCACGACCCCGTCGATCTCCGGCGCCTCGCGGTACGACCGCCCCACCGGCACACCGTCCTCCACCTGGTCGACGAGCACCTCGAGCACCCGACCCACCTGCTCGGCATTGCGCACGGCGGTGAGCTCCTCCTGGAGCGCCTGGAGGTGGCGGAGCCGCTCGTTCTTGGCCTCCTCTGCCACCTGGTCGCCGAAGGCCGCGGCCGGTGTCCCCTCCTCGGCGGAGTACGGGAAGAAGCCGGCCCAGTCGAGATGCGCCGTCTCGAGGAACTCGGCGAGCTCCTCGACGTCGTCGTCCGTCTCGCCCGGGAAGCCGACGATGAAGGAGGACCGCAGCGCCGCATCGGGTGCCGCGGTGCGGATGTCGTCGATCAGGCGGAGGTGACGGTCGCCGCTGCCCGGCCGCTTCATGGCGCGGAGGAGGCGCTCGCTGGCGTGCTGGAGCGAGAGGTCGAAGTAGTCGGCCACCACGGGATTGCCCGCCATCTCCTCGATGAGGGCGGGGCGAATCTCCCGTGGGTAGAGGTAGTAGAGGCGGAGCCTGCGCAGCCCGTCGACGTCGGTCACGAAGCGGACGAGGTCGACGATGCCGCCGGGCGCCTCGATGTCCCTGCCGTATGCCGCCAGGTCCTGGGCGACGAGCACGACCTCGCCGACCCCCGCAGCGGCGAGATCGGCGATCTCGTCGCGGATGTTCACCGGTGGCCGGGATCGCTGGCGTCCCCGGAAGAGCGGGATGGCGCAGAAGGTGCAGGGTTTGTCACACCCTTCTGCCACCTTGACGTAGGCAAACGGAGTCGAGGGGGTGGGTCGCTTGATCTGATACAGGATGTCCATCTTGGACGCGGCAACCGAACGAATCGTGAGGGGTTGCCAGCCGGTGAGCCCGTCGAGGGCAGGCACCAGCTCGGCGTAGCGATCGAGGCCGATCACGGCGTCCGCCTCGGGCAGCGCATCGCGAAGCTCCGTCTCGTACCGCTGCGCCATGCACCCGATCACCACCAGCCGGGCGTCGCCACGCTTCACCGAGGCCATCTCGAGGATCGTGTCAACCGATTCCTGACGCGCCGCCTCGATGAAGGCGCAGGTGTTCACCATGACCACGTCGGCGTCCTCCGGCGATGCGGCGAGGCCGTATCCCGCGTCGTCGAGCATGGAGGTCACCTTGTCGGAGTCGACCTGGTTCTTGGAACAGCCGAGCGTGGTCAGCCACACGGATGGGGCGGAGGCGGGCATGGCGGGCAGTCTACGGACGCCGGGCCGGAGCGACGGTGGCGGCGATGACGGCCTTCACCTCGGAGACATCGGGGTCGATCACCTCGTAGTGCTGCGGGCGCTCGAGGAGATCGGCGAACCTCGCCGGCGGCGCAGGCGGGCTCCCGAGGGCCTCGGTGATGGTGGCGGCGAACTTCACCGGCTGGGCGGTCTCGAGACAGACGAGCGGCACGGCCGGGTCCCGATGCTCGAGCCCGACCTTCACGCCGTCGGCCGTGTGCGGATCCACCACGACCCCGTGGTCGCGGTACAGGCTCCGGATGGTGGCGATGCGGTCGGCGTGGGTGGAGCGGCCGGAGACGAACCCGGTGCCGGCGATACGGTCGAAGGCGGGGTCGCCGGCCAGCTCGATGCTCCGGTGGGGGCCCAGGTCGCCGAACAGCGCTCTGGTCTGATCCGCATCGTCGCCGAGCAGTGCGTGGACGTATCGCTCGAAGTTCGAGGCCTTCGAGATGTCCATCGAGGGGCTCGATGTGGCCGCCACGTCTTCCGCAGGCCGTACCCGGTACCGGCCGGTGCGGAAGAACTCGTCGAGGACGTCGTTCTCGTTGGTGGCCACGATCAGCCGGCGTATCGGCACGCCCATACGGCGGGCGACGAACCCGGCGTAGACGTTGCCGAAGTTCCCGGTGGGCACCGCGACGTCGACCGGGTCGCCGACGCCCGACGCGACGCCCAGGTAGGCGTAGACGTAGTAGGCGACCTGCGCCATGATCCGAGCCCAGTTGATCGAGTTGACGGCGCCGATCCGGTACGTCGCCTTGAACCCGGCATCGGCGTTCACCGCCTTGACGAGGTCCTGACAGTCGTCGAAGACCCCGCGCACGGCGAGGTTGTGGATGTTGGGCTCGTCGAGGCTGTACATCTGCGCAGCCTGAAACGGGCTGGTCCGTCCCAGCGGTGAGAGCATGAACACCGTCACCCGCGCCTTGCCGATCATGGCGTGCTCGGCGCTCGACCCCGTGTCCCCCGACGTGGCGCCGAGGACGGTCAGGTGGTCGCCGCGACGCTCCAGCTCGTATTCGAAGAGCTGCCCGACGAGCTGGAG
>DKBA01000242.1 GCA_002450985.1 Acidimicrobiia bacterium UBA6912 | reverse complement strand
TACGGGCTACGGCTATTCCGATCCGACGTGCTCCAACGCGGCCTGGATCTCGGCGGCGCTCGCCTCGGCAGCGGCCCGCTGACGCTGTGCCCGCTGCGCGGTCATGATCGCGTCACGACGTCTCGCCCACAGCGCAACGGAAGCGAAGAACACGAGCACCATGCCGAGCACGGCCATCAGATGGCCCGATGTCACCTGGGTGTCCTTGTAGAGCGCCGGGACGCCTCCCGCTTCGACCTGGAGCCGCAGCAGCGTCGAGCGCACGGCGCCGGCGGAGAGCGCCAGGGTGATGGCGGCGACGACCGATGAGAACATCAGCATGCGGTTGGCAGCGAGCTGGCGTGGCTCAGGGGCGAGGGAGAGGCCGGCCACGATCGCCATNNGCTCCGAGCCGTCCCAGGCGACTGCGAGGAATGCGGCAAGGGCGACGGCGCCGATCGCCACTGCGATCGCCCCATGGACGGTCTCGAAGCCGCGCACGGACCACGGGTCCACGATGAACCCGTAGTCGGGTCGCATCCGGGCGTACTCCCAGAAGACGGTCTGCATCGTGAGGACCGCACCAATGATGCCGAGGCCCCGCACCCAGCGCTTCTTCAACGATCTCCCTTCCCGACGGCGGACGTACTCTACCGAGCCTGCCAGACCGATGCGGCTCGGGTCCTCGAGTCGGCGGGTCGTCCTTGCACGACAAGGGATTCTTGGCGTGCGGCGCACTTGACGGTAGGGTTACACGCGTGTGATTAGCCGTGGTCGACGGCAAGCATCCAAGGAGGATTGTCATGAACAAAGGTGAGCTGATCGACGCGGTCGCCGCTGCGACCGGTCAATCGAAGGCTGCGGTGGGCGGTGTGGTCGACGCAACGCTCGATGCGATCACCGACGCGCTCAAGAAGGGCGACAAGGTGACCTTCACCGGTTTCGGCACGTTCGAGCGCCGTCATCGTGAGGCGCGGATGGGCCGGAACCCTCAGACCGGGGAAGCGGTGCCGATCAAGGCAGCGAACGTCCCGGCTTTCAAGGCGGGCAAGGCGCTCAAGGACGCCGTCAGGTAACCGAGCCGAGAAGCCAACGAACAGGAGGGGCGGCCCCGTGGGCCGCCCCTCCTGTCGTGATGGCCGTTCCCGGCGTGGATGCCTGGCGGCGTCTCCGCTCAGTACTCCACGGCGAGGCCGCTCAAGGCAGGAGCGAACTGGTTGATGACGTTCTGGTTCATCAGCAGCGCCGCCATGTTGCCGCCGACCTTGACCTTTCCGGTCATGAACGCCATCTGCGTGTTCAAGTCGCCCTTGTTCATGCTGACGGCCGTCTCGTAGTCGTTGGTGACCGTCACGTCCGCGCCCGGCAGCTCGCCACGGCTGAGCGTGGCCGTGCCGTCGGCGATCGAGAGCCCGTAGGTGATGTCGCCCTCGGGGGCACCGGTCACGGTGAACTGGATACCGAGGCTCACGTTCGTGATCGCGCTCGAGAACGATGCGTCGTTGTTGAGGGCCGTGGTGGCGGCCTCCATGTACTCGTCGGAGAGGAATTGAGCCAAGGTGGTCCTTTCGTGCGCTGCGCCGAGTCTACCGCCCAATTTTGAGCGATCAGTCAAGAACCGGCGTCATCGGGCAATGATCTCAGGCCTTCGGTTCACGCCCTGCCGGCCAGCCGGCGGTCCGCCAGCTTGGCGCGCAGGTAGTCCCGGTTCATCAGGGCGATGTTGTCGATGCTGATGCCCTTCGGGCANNGCGCTGTTCGGACACGCCGCGACACATGCGCCGCATCCGATGCACGCCGCCGCATCCATCGCCGACTCGGCCGCCTCCTTCGGCACCGGGATGAGATTGGCGTCGGGGGCGCTCCCCGTCGGCACCGAGATGAAGCCGCCCGCCTCGATGATGCGGTCGAAGGCGGAGCGATCGACCATCAGATCCTTGACGATCGGGAAGCCCGACGCCCGCCACGGCTCGATGATGATGGTGTCGCCGTCCGAGAACTTGCGCATGTGCAGCTGGCAGGTCGCCGTGCCGAGCTGNNAGCGTCAACCGCTCGTTCACCGTGTCCAGCATCTCCAGGAACGAGGCCTCCGGGGCGATGCCCTTCGCCTGGTACGTCTTGAACTCGCCGGCTGCCTTGGGGCCGGCCTGGCGCCAGACCCTGAGGGTGACATCCATTACTTGTAGCTCCTCTGCGCCAGCTTCACGTACTCGAACTCCAGATCTTCCCTGTGCTTGGCGGCGGGCGTGCCTTCGCCCCGCCACTCCCAGGCGGATACGTTGGCGAAGTCGTCGTCGTTGCGCAGTGCCTCGCCCTCGTCGGTCTGGTACTCGACGCGGAAGTGGCCGCCGCACGACTCCTCACGGTCGAGGGCGTCCCGGCACATCAGCTCTGCCAGTTCGAAGAAGTCGATGAGGCGGCCCGCCTTCTCGAGCGTCTGGTTGAGGCTCTCGCCGTCCCCGGGCACCTTCACGTCGGCGAAGAACTCCTCCTTGAGTGCAGGGATCTCGCTGATCGCCTTCTCCAGCCCCGGTGCGCTGCGCGCCATGCCGCACTGCTCGATCATGATCTTGCCGAGCTCGCGGTGGAAGTCGTCGACCGTGCGGGTGCCGTTGATCGACAGCAACTGGTTGACCTGGTCCTGAACCGCCCGCTCGGCGTCCTTGAAGACGGGATCGTCCGTCGGCACGGGCGCCACGTTGAGGTAGTCGGCCAGGTAGTCGCCGATGGTGTAGGGGA
>DKBA01000039.1:6932-27261 GCA_002450985.1 Acidimicrobiia bacterium UBA6912 | reverse complement strand
ACGTCGTCGGCGGTGTGCTCCCGGGTGAGGCCCTTCCAACGCGGGTTGGTGTCCCAATCCTTCTGGAGGGCTGCGATACGGTCCTGTCGGTTCATGGTTGACGCCTCCTGGCGATGGTCGGGATNNGCGTCTTCCATCAGGTTGTAGATGGCGGCGGCGCCGTTGCCGCGCAGCCAGGACGCGATGTACTGGATGGCGACGTCGACGTTGGTACGCACGCCCGCCTCGGTGATCTGCCCGCCGGGAACGTTGGTGTCGAGCAGGTCGGCCGCCGCAACCTCGACGTCGGGGCGCTGCCTGTCGATCTGGTTGGGTCGGTCGCCGAGCACGGCGCCGAACACTTCCTTGGCGAGCGGCACGAGGCCGGGGTGGGCGACCCACGTGCCGTCGTGGCCGTTGCGCGATTCCCGCTCCTTGTCTTCCCGCACCTTGGCGAAGGCGAGGCGGTTGACCTCCTCGTCGCGGCTCGGGATGAACGCGGCCATGCCCCCCATGGCGAAGGCGCCGCGCTCGTGGCACGTCTTGATGAGGAGGTCCGTGTAGGCCTTCATCATCGGCACGGTCATCGTGATCTGCGCCCGGTCGGGAAGCAGCTTGTCCGGGTGGTTCCGGAACTTCTTGATGATCGAGAAGATGTAGTCCCAGCGCCCGGCGTTGAGCCCGGCGGAGTGGTCCCGCAGCTCGTAGAGGATCTCGTCCATCTCGAAGGCGGCGAGGATCGTCTCGATCAGCACCGTGGCCCTGATCGACCCGTGGGGGATGCCGAGCGTCTGCTGGGCGTGAACGAACACGTCGTTCCACAGCCGCGCCTCGAGGTGGCTCTCCAGCTTGGGAAGGTAGTAGTAGGGGCCGCTGCCCCTCGCCAGCAGCTCGGCGGCGTTGTGGAAGAAGTACAGGCCGAAGTCCATGAGCGACCCGGAGATCGGTTCACCGTCGACCAGGAGGTGCCGGTCGACCAAGTGCCAGCCGCGGGGTCGCACCACGAGGGTGGCGGTCTCCTCGTCCAGGCGGTAGCGCTTGCCCTCGGGGCTGGTGAACTCGATCAGTCGCCGGACCGCATCGATGAGGTTGACCTGCCCGTCGACCATGTTGAACCAGCCTGGGGAGTTGGCGTCCTCGAAGTCGGCCATGAACACCTTGGCCCCCGAGTTGAGGGCGTTGATGACCATCTTGCGGTCGGTAGGGCCGGTGATCTCGACCGTGCGGTCCTGGAAGTCGGCAGGCGGTGGTGCCACCTTCCAGTCGCCGTTGCGAATGTCGGCAGTCTCGGCGAGGAAGTCGGGCATCTCGCCTTCGTCGATACGGTGCTGGCGCTCCTTGCGGGCGGCGAGCAGCTCCTTGCGGCGGGGGTTGAAGCGTCGGTGCAGGTCGGCGATGAACGCCACGGCGTCCTCCGTGAGGACCTCGTCGAATCGCGGCCCCATCGCTCCGGTGATCTCGATACCTTCGGGCATGGTTGGGCTCCGTCCGTCGACTCGCTGTAGTGTGCAGGGTTGTGAAGGTCGACGAGACTTGCAAGTTGAGGTGGTGTGAATATCATCCATTCTTCACATCGCAACAGAAACGGCTGATCTTTCGATGACTGCCCAGACCGTCGATCCCGTCGTGCTCGGGTACCGCATCCGGCACTACCGCCGCGCCAGGGGGCTGACGCTCGATGAGCTCGGTGAGCGGGTCGGCAAGGCGGCGCCGTACCTCTCCATGCTCGAGAACGGCAAGCGCGAGCCGCGCCTCGGGCTGATCAACGCCCTTGCCGATGCGCTCGACGTCGCCGCCACCGAACTGCTGCGTCCCGAGCCGCCGACCCGACGCGCCGAACTGGAGATCGCCCTCGACCGGGCGCAAGCCGACCCTCTCTATCGGGAGCTCGGGCTGGCGCACTTTCGCCCCACGGCGAAGACGCCCGACGTGGTGCTCGAGCACATCGTTCGGCTGTTCCGGGAGTTGAAGGGGCGGGCGCACCCGACGATCGTCACCCGGGAGGAGGCTCGTATCGCCAACTCGGAGCTGCGTGCCGAGATGCGCACCCGAGGCAACTACTTCGCCGAGATCGAGGACACCGCTCGGGAGGTCGTCTCCGCCGTCGGCTACAGCGGGACGGGCGCCCTCACCGAGGGAGACATCCGGGGTCTGGCGGCGCACTTCGGGTTCACGCTGCATCGGTCGCAGCGCGTGCCCTCATCGGTCCGGTCGGTCACCGATCTGCGCAACCGCCGCATCTACATCCCCCAGCGGGATTCGATGTCGACGCGCGGGGCCCGTTCGGTGGTGATGCAGACGCTCGGGCATTTCGCCCTCGATCACCAAGAGCCACGGGACTTTGCCCAGTTCCTGCGCCAGCGCGTCGAGGTGAACTACTTCGCCGGGGCGATCCTGATGCCGGAAGTGTCGGTGGTGCCCGTGCTCGCCCATGCCAAGACGGAGCGCGACCTGTCGATCGAGGACCTGCGCGACGCCTTCTACGTCTCGTATGAGATGGCGGCCCACCGGTTCACCAACCTGGCCACCGAGCACCTCGGATTGGCGGTCCACTTCGTGCGATCGGACGAGCAGGGCATCATCTGGAAGGCCTACGAGAACAACGGGGTGCCGTTCCCCCGCAACTCCGTAGGCGCCATCGAGGGGCAGCGGCTGTGCCGGGAGTGGGGCACTCGCCAGGCGTTTCACTCGGAGGACAAGTTCTCGATGCACTACCAGTACACCGACACCTCGGCGGGGACGTTCTGGTGTGGCACCCACGTCGATCCGGCCCAGGAGCCGCACGCCGCCATCACGGTCGGCGCCCGCTTCGACGACGCCCAGTACTTTCGGGGGCGGCAGACCAATCGCCACTCGGTGTCGCGCTGTCCCGATCCCACGTGCTGCCGGCAGCCTGACGGGGATCTCGCCTCGCGCTGGGAGGGTTGGGCGTGGCCGTCGGTGCGTCCCAACAGCCACGTGCTCGCCGCCATGCCGGTCGAGACGATCCCCGGCGTCGATCTCACCGAGCTCTACGAGTTCCTCGACCGCCTGGCGCCATGACCCGCCGGGCGTCGGAGTGCGCATCCGTTCGGATCAGCGCTCGCTCTCGAGGATGAACGTTCGCATCTCGCCTTTGCCCTTGACGGCGAGCGTGACCCGCTCATCGACCGCGCGCCGGACGGTGCGGCTGAGCCGCGCCAGCAATTGGCGATCCGGGTCGGCTGGACTCACATCGCCTCCATCAATGCCGGCGACAGCGATGTGCTGCCGGATCCTCGTACCGCATTCGCTTGCCGCCGACGTTCTCGAGGCAGTACGTTTGAGGGAGGACGAGCGAGGAGAGCCCCCCATGGACATCGGCTACAGCCGCTGGGAACGTCGCGACGACGCAGACCGCAACGCCTTCGGGCTTGCCGCCCTCGAGTACTGCCGTGCGATGCGTGAGGAGAACGGCGTCTCGGATGCCCGCTTCTACTGGTCCGGAATCGACACGCTGTCGTTGCTGGCCTACGTCGAGTCGGCCGACGTCCTCAACCGGCTGACCACGCCGAGGCTGGCGACGGCGACGTTCGCGCTCGCCGACCTCGGCAAGCAGACCGCTGCCGAGACCTGGTTCGACGCCCACGTCGGGGCGGCGATGTACGCCGCCGCGCACGACTGACCGGCCGGCCGTCAGGCGGCGTCGGGGAGAGAGCTCACCGGCCCTTGGCGCGCACGTAGTCGCGCACCACGAACGTGCCGAGGTCGTCGTCGGGGACGGCGAAGACCCGGCCGTGGACGAGCTTGGCCAGGCGGTCGATGAAATGCACCAGGCGAGGGTCGTCCTCGAGCATGAAGATGTTCATCGTCACCCCGCCCTGGGCGAGGCGCCGCGCCTCTCGAAGCGAGCGCTCGATGGTCTCCGGTACCGGCGGCCAGTTGAAGAACACCTGATCGCCCACGAGGTGGGCGGTGGGCTCACCGTCGGTGACGAGGATCACCTGTCGTGCCCCCGCCGCCTCCTTGGCGAGCAGCCGGCCTGCCAGCAGGAAGGCGTGCTCGTAGTTGGTGCCGTACACCGGTTCCCACTCGACCGCGGCGAGATCGGTCGGGCGCAGCACCCTGGCGTAGTCGGAGAAGCCGACGATGTGGAGACGGTCCTCCGCATACTGGGTCGAGATGAGACTGTGGAGGGCGAACGTCATCCGCCGGGCGTGCTCCCAATGGCCCCGCATCGGCATCGAGCGGCTCATGTCGAGCAGCAGCACGGTTGCGGTCGACGTGCGGGCTTCGGCCTCGGCGAGCATGAAGTCGTCGGGGGCCAGGCGGAGCCGCCCCTCGGTCGGGCCTTCTCGCAGCACGGCGTTCGTCACCGTGCCCTGGAGGTCGATGCGGAACGGGTCGCCGAACCGCCACGGCCTGCTCTGGCCCGTCGGTTCGCCGAAGCCGCCGGCGTCGTGGATCTCGTGGCTGCCGGCGCGGTCGAGCTCCAGCCGCTCGAACACCGTCACCAGCGCCCGTTCCCCGAGCCTGCGGATGCCGCGGGCGGTGAGCTCGACCCGCCCAGCCTCCCGGGTGATCATTCCCGCCTCTTGGAGGAGGCGCTCGATCTCCTTCAGCGCCTCGACGTCCCGGGCGGCATCGTCGCCCATCAGCCGGGCGACGTCCTCGGTGGCGATGTCGTCGAGCGACGCCCCCGGGTAGTCCTGCCGCATGCAGGCTTCGAGGTTCTCGAACTCCGACAGCGCCTCGATCTCGGACAGCGCCTCGCCCATCCCGAGCGAGCGGTCGCCCTCCAGGGACACACTGCGGTCCCAGCCCATTCCCGGCATGGCCTGGCGGAGGTTGGCGTTCAGCCGGCTCACCTCGAAAGCGAGCCCCATGTCGCCCATGAGCTCCTCGGCGAGTCCCTGGAGCTGCTGCCGCTGCTCCGGTGACAGCGAGGCCATGAACCGGCTCATGGCCGCCGCTCGCTGCGCCAGCACCTCGAGCAGCTCGTCGAGGTTGCGCGGGTTCTCCGGGAAGAACCGCCCGTGCTCGGCCATGAAGCGGTCGAACTCCTCCTGGGAGGGCCCGATCCCGGCGGTGCGCTGCTCCATCATGCGGTTGAGGTCGGCGAGCATGTTGCGCAGGGCGGCGAGGTCTTCCTCGGTGAGGTTCTGCATGCCCTCGGCGATCGGACCCAGATAGGCGTCGAGCATCTGGCGGCGGAGCTGTTCCATCAGCTCGTCGAACGCCTGCGCCGCTTCCTGTGACCGGAAGGGGTAGTCCTGGAGCTCCCGGACACGNNACGATCTCGTCGAGGGCGTCGCCGATCTCCGAGAGGGCATCGCCGAGCCTGCTCTGCTGCCGGCGCTGCTCCTGGAGCTCGCGCAGCCGGCTGCGGAGGTTCTGCAGACCGCCGAACCGGCCGGGAAGGCCGTCCTCGAGGAGCCGTCGCATCGCCCGCTCGGCGCTCATGCCATCGAGCAGGCGATCGGCGAAGGCGTCAGCGAGCTTGTCGGCCGACGGCAGATCGGTGAGCGGGTCTTGCGTGCCGTCCCAGCGCGAGTAGCGGTTGACGGTCACGGGCGGCTCGCAGCGAACGGCGGTGCGCTCATGGCCGCAGCGTAGGCCCCGAGCCGCTGGTGTGGGACGGGCAGACCGGAGACCGCCGAAGAAAAGGTCGTTGCAGCGAGCAAACATCGCTGGAAGCGAATACGCTGCGACGCAAGCCCGTCGTGGAGGTGTGCGTGTACCCCAGAGCGTTCGACTACGTGGCGCCGAGGAGTCGAGAGGAAGTGCTCGACATCCTCGCCGAGCGGGGGAGCGAGGTGAAGATCCTCGCCGGGGGCCAGTCGCTCATCCCGATGATGAAGCTGCGGTTCGCCAATCCGGAGACACTGGTCGATATCAACCGGCTTCCCGGGCTCGACCACATCGACGAATCGAACGGGCACCTCCGCATCGGCGCCCTGGTGCGGCACAACGACGTCGTGCGGTCCGATCTCGTGAAGACGCACAACCACACGATGGCGGCGGCGGCACCGTGGATCGCCGACCCCATCGTTCGCAACCTCGGCACCGTGTGCGGCTCGATTGCCCACCACGATCCGGAGGGCGACTGGGCGTCCGTGATGCTCGCCTGCAACGCCGAGGTCGTGGTCGCCTCCAAGGCGGGTGAGGCGCACTTCCACCCCGGGGTCGAGGGCGCACGGCCGGCGGGAGGGGAGCGGGTCGTTCCGATTCAGGAGTTCCTCGTGGACATGTTCACCACCTCGCTGCACCCGAGCGAGATGGTCGTCGAGCTGCGAGTTCCCAGGCACTCCGCCCGAGGTGGCGGCGACTACCAGAAGCTCGAGCGCAAGATCGGCGACTACGCAACNNCTGGCGAAGTCGCTGGCCATCGCAACCGGTCAGTGAGAGGAGGGGCGACATGAACATCACCGTCACCGTCAACGGAACCACACACTCGCTCGACATCGAGCCGCGAACGCTCCTCGTCGACATGATCCGCACCGTGCTCGACCTCACCGGCACCCACATCGGGTGCGACACCACGAGCTGCGGCGCCTGCACCGTCCTCCTCGACGGGAAGCCGGTCAAGTCGTGCACCGTGTTCGGGGTGCAGACCGACGGCCGGGAGATCACCACCGTCGAGGGTCTGAAGCAGAACGGGCAGCTCCACCCGGTCCAGGCCGCCTTCAAGGAGCACCACGGTCTCCAGTGCGGCTTCTGCACGCCGGGCATGATGCTGGTCGGCAAGGCGCTNNTTCATCCAAGGAGCGGGCAACTACCTCGACGACGTCGTCCTGCCTGGCATGCTGCACATGGCGATCGTGCGCAGCCCGCTGGCGCACGCCACGATCAACGGCATCGACACGTCGGCCGCCGAGGCGCTGGACGGCGTCGTCGCCGTCGTGACGGGCGAGCTGCTCGCCCAGTACAACCTCGCCTGGATGCCGACGCTGTCCGGCGACACCCAGGCGGTGCTCGCCACCGACAAGGTGCGTTTCCAGGGCCAGGAAGTGGCGGCCGTGATCGCCACCGATCCGTACACGGCCCGTGACGGTGCCGATCTCGTCATGGTCGACTACGAGCCGCTCGACGTCATCGTGAATCCCCGTCAGGGCATGGAGGCCGATGCGCCGATCATCCGCACCGACCTCGAGGGCAAGGCGGACAACATCGCCTACGAGTGGGAGGCAGGCGATGCCGCGGTCACCGCCGAGGCGTTCGCCAGGGCGGACCGCGTGATCACCCTCGACACCCACTACCCGCGGTCGCACCCGTCGCCGCTCGAGACGTGCGGTGTCGTCGCCGACGTCAACCCGGCGACGCACCAGGCGACGATCTACATGACGTCGCAGGCTCCGCACGCCCACCGCACCGTGTTCGCGCTGGTGGCCGGNNATCGGCAAGCCGGTGAAGTGGGTGGAGACCCGGAGCGAGAACCTCATCTCCACGGGCTTCGCCCGCGACTACTACATGCACGGCGAGCTGGCCGTGACCAACGACGGCAAGATCCTCGGGCTCAAGGTGGACATGCTGTCCGATCAGGGCGCCTTCTACGCCGACGCCCAGCCGACGAAGTTCCGTGCCGGGCTGTTCCACATCGTCACCGGCTCCTACGACTTTCCGGCGGCGCACGTCACGACGAAGGGTGTGTACACGAACAAGGCCCCCGGCGGCGTGGCCTACCGGTGCTCGTTCCGGGTCACCGAGGCGTCGTACCTCATCGAGCGGCTGGTCCAGAACGCGGCGTACGACCTGGGCATCGACCCGGCCGAGATGCGGATGCGCAACTTCATCCAGCCCGATCAGTTCCCGTACCACTCGCCCACCGGCTTCGTCTACGACTCCGGCAACTACCCGGCGGCGCTCGAGAATGCCATGGAGATGGCCGGTTACGAGGAGCTGCGCCGTGAGCAGGCCGAGAAACGGGCGCGCGGCGAGCTGATGGGCATCGGGCTGGCGTCGTTCACCGAGGTGGTCGGAGCCGGGAACTCGAAGGACTACGACATCCTCGGGCTCAAGATGTTCGACTCGGCGGAGCTGCGCATCCACCCGACGGGAAAGGCCATCTTGAAGCTCGGAGTCAAGACCCAGGGGCAGGGGCACGAGACGACGTTCGCCCAGATCGTCGCCGAGGAGCTCGGTATCCCGTCGACGGACATCAAGGTCGTGCACGGCGACACCGACAACACGCCCTACGGGCTCGGCACCTACGCCTCCCGGTCGACGCCGGTGGCCGGGGCGGCGACGTCGGTCATCTCGCGCAAGCTGCGGGAGAAGGCGAAGAAGATCGCCGCCCACCTGTTGGAGGCCGCCGAGGAGGACCTGGAGTGGGAGCCGGGCAAGTTCTACGTCCGCGGCGCTCCCGACTCATCGGTGACGATCCAGGACGTGGCGTTCGCCGCGTACACCAACCACCCGGAGGGCATGGAGGCCGGGCTCGAGGGGGTCCACTACTACGACCCGCCGAACATGACGTACCCGTTCGGCAGCTACATCGTCGTGGTCGACGTCGACTCGGGGACGGGCGTGTGGAAGGTACGCCGCATGATCGCCGTCGACGACTGCGGCGTGCGGATCAACCCGATGATCGTCGACGGGCAGATCCACGGCGGGCTCACCGAGGGCTTCGCCATGGCGAACATGCAGTTCATCACCTTCGATGACGCCGGCAACTGCATCGGCTCGAACTTCATGGACTACCTGATCCCGACGGCGTGGGAGACACCGCGCTTCGAGCTAGGGGAGACCATCACGCCGTCCCCGCACCACCCGATCGGCGCCAAGGGCATCGGCGAGTCGGCGACGGTCGGCTCGCCGGCCGCCTACGTGAACGCCGTCATCGATGCGCTCCAACACATGGGGGTGCGCAACATCGACATGCCGGTGTTCCCCGACCGCGTGTGGGCGGCGATCAAGGAGCACGCGTGAGGAGCAGGCGTCAGATCCCAGACGTCAGGAGCGAGGGAGGCTGAGCGGTGAACCGTGAGCTGCTCGAGCTGGCGGCCGATCTGCACCGGCGCCACCGGCCGTTCGTGATCGCGACCGTCGTATGGGCGCGGGGACCGTCATCCGGGAAGCAAGGGTCGACGGCGATCATCGAGGCCGACCACACGATCCACGGCTGGATCGGCGGGGCGTGCGCCGAGCCCGCCGTCCTGCGTGAGGCGCGACGGGTGCTCAACGACGGCGAGGCCCGCTTGATGTACCTCGGTCCGGCCGACGAGCTCGACGGCAGCACCCGCAACGGGGTGATGACCGTCCCAATCTCGTGCTCGAGCGAGGGAGCGATGGAGGTGTTCATGGAACCGGTGCTGCCCCAGCCCCACGTCGTGATCGTCGGCCGGTCGCCGTCGGTGCACACGCTGGCGCGGCTCCTCGTGGCGATGGAGTGGCGCGCCACCGTGGTCGACGACGGCGGCGACGGCTCGGGATTCTCTCACGAGGTCGCGGTTCTCACGTCGCTCGACGGGATGGGTGCGCTCGGGATCACCGACACCACGGCGATCGTCGTCGCCACGCAGGGGCACTACGACGAGCCGGCGCTAGAGGCCGCACTCTCCACGCCGGCTCCCTACATCGGGCTCGTGGCGTCGTCGAAGCGGGCGGCGAGCGTGCTCGGCTACCTGCGCGACCGGGGGCATGCCGAAGCGACGCTGCGCCGCATCCATACCCCGGCGGGACTCGATCTCGGGCACATCGAGCATCGCGAGATCGCCGTCGCCGTGCTGGCCCAACTCGTCGCGATCCGAGCCTCGGGCGGCATCGGGGGGGCCCCGGCGACTACGGTTGCGGCACCGAGGACGGCGGTCGACCCGGTGTGCGGGATGACCGTGGAGATGGAGGGCGCCCGCTTCGTTGCCGAGCACGACGGCGCTGCCTTCTACTTCTGCTGTCCGGCATGCAAGAAGGTGTTCGAGGAGCACCCGGCGGACTACGTCCACGCACCATCGTGACGAGAGGGGACACGTGACGTGAAGATCACCGAGGTCATCGAGGTCAAGCGACCCATCGAGCAGGTGTGGGAACTGTTCCAGGACGTCCCGGCGCTCGCCGCGTGTCTTCCCGGCGCCAACTTGACCGAGGACAAGGGTGGCGGCGTCTATGCGGGCTCCGTCGGCGTGAAGCTCGGGCCGATGTCCGCCAATTTCGAGGGCGAGGCGACCGTGACTGCCGAGGAGACGACCCGATCTGGCACGGTGAACGGCAAGGGCATGGACAAGCGGGGTGGCAGCGTCGGCCAGGTGAAGGTGGCCTACGGGCTCGAGCCCATGGAGGGCGGCACCCGGGTGACGGTCGACGCCGATGTCATCTTGTCGGGCGCCGCCGCCCAGTTCGGGAGGACCGGGCTCATCAAGGAGATGTCCGGCCGCCTGATCGGCGAGTTCGTCGCCTGCGTCGAGGCCAAGCTGACTGCCGAGACGAAGGAAGAAGCCGCCGTGATCTCGGCAGGTGAGGTGAAGGGCATCTCGCTGTTCTTCTCCAGCCTGTTCGCCCCGATCATCAGGTTCTTCAAGAAGCTCTTCGGCCGCAGCGAGAGCTGAGGCCGTGGCATCCGGCTGAAGCCGGCGAGCCCGAAACGCGTATTGGGAACTGCGATGGCCGGTCTGCTGCAGGAGTGGGTCGCGCAATCGGAGGCGCCTGCGTCGCACCCGATCTCCTCTCCCGAGATCATGGTTGATCGGTGCCTAGCTCGGCGGGATGTCGAGAATGAGACCCAGTGTTTCGCGGATCTGGGTGAGTGAGGTCGAACCGACGTTGCCGCGAACTTGCTCGACCCTCCCGGTCGATACTGCCCGTACGTGTTGGCACTGCGCAGCCGATCGTTGCTGGAGTCCGTTGGCGTCGTCCGGTTCGACCACGACCTCGGCGGCAAAGGCGCGAATGGCGGTGGTGAGGGGTACGACGTGGACAACCGTTGGCCGCGCATCGAGGATGCGCTGCGCGGTGACGACCACGGCGGGATGGCGGAAGCCGGCCTCTCGACCCTCGGGGAATCCGAGGTCGAGGTCGACGACGTCACCCGAGGTCAGCATCGAGCCAGTCGACTTCGTCCTTGGTCAGTACTGCGGTGAGTTCTTCACCGATGCGTTCCTGACGGAGTCGCCGTACGGCGAGCGCTACGGTTTCGCCGACGGTGGTGCCGAGCTCCTCGGCGAGTCGCTTCAATTCCTGGTGGGTTGCCTGGTCGATTCGGACACTCGTACTCTGCATGCAAGAAAGCATACAAGTCAGTATGCACGAGCGGAAGAGACTCCTTCCGCAGACCGCCCAGATCACCCACCGCCCAGCCCGATATCGCCCTCGGCCGCACCACCCACGACCAGCACNNGACAGGTGGAGGCCCTCCAAGGCGAACTCGACCGCCGAGGCGGTGAGACCCAGGGTCGGGCGCTCCAGGCCCAGCCGTTGCAGGAGCGTCGCCAGTCCGGGGGCCTCGGCGAAGGGACCGACGATGTCGGCCGCCGACGTCAGGTCGCCGGTGTCGACGACGAGGTCGCCGTCGAATCGGTCGAGCAGCCAGGAGAAGTCGTGGCCCTGGAGGCGGTCGACGAACACCTCGAGCACGGCATGGCCCAGGAGCTGACTGAGGATGTCGTCCTTGCGATCCTCCTCGAACGTCTCGAACTCGATGCGTCCCCCGGAGCTCTGCAGCGTCGCCGGCAGGTCGGAGATGCGGGGCACCGCCTCCTCCTCACCGAGCCGGATGGCGCGGCGCACCGCCGAGGCGCCCAGCGTCTCGAGGTTGGCGATCGAGAGCCGCACCGAGACCCCGGCTCGCTGGTTGATGTGCGGTGAGCGGCGGGCGATGCGGCTGAACTCGGCGAGCACCTCCTTCATGAACTCGGGCACGACCACGGGGATGTCCCCACTGGGCGGCCGGGCCTCCTGCTCCATGATCTCGATCTCGTGTGCCGGGTCCACCGGATAGTGGGTGCGGATCTCGCTGCCGAAGCGATCCTTGAGCGGGGTGATGATGCGGCCCCGGTTGGTGTAGTCCTCCGGGTTGGCCGTGGCCACGAGCAGCACGTCGATGGGCAGCCGCACCTGGAACCCGCGGATCTGCACGTCCCGCTCCTCGAGCACGTTGAAGAGGGCCACCTGGATGCGGGCGGGGAGGTCGGGCAGCTCGTTGATCGAGAAGATGCCCCGGTTGGTGCGGGGCACCAGGCCGTAGTGGATCACGAACTCGTCGGAGAGGTAGCGGCCCTCGGCGACCCGGATGGGATCGACGTCGCCGATGAGGTCGGCCACCGAGGTGTCGGGCGTCGCCAGCTTCTCCCCGTACCTCCGTTCCCGGGGGAGCCAGGCGATGGGCGTCTCGTCGCCCATCTCGGCGATGAGGGCGGCGGCGGCGGCGCTGACCGGGCTGTAGGGCGAGTCGTTCACCTCGCCGCCGGCAACCACCGGGATCTCGGCGTCGAGAAGCTGGATGAGGCCCCGGATCAGCCGGGTCTTGGCCTGGCCTCGTTCGCCGAGCAGCACGATGTCGTGACCGGCGAGCAGCGCCCGCTCGAGCGCCGGGAGCACGGTGTCTTCGAAGCCGAGGATGCCGGGGAACAGGTCCTGCCCGCTGCGAAGCCGGGCGACCACGTTGTGGCGCAGCTCGTCCTTCACGGAGCGGTCTTCCCACCCTGAGGCGCGCAGCTCGCCGAGTGTGGCGGGCCGGGGTGAGGCGTCGAGCATGGCGCCAGCGTAGGGGCGTGCCGTGCGCAACAGAACCGCTTCCCAACGGCTCCGGCACCAGTACGATTCGAGCATGCGAAAGCACGACAACCCCGAGCTCCGTGAGCGTCTCACCGAGGAGCAGTACCACGTAACGCAAGAGGCCGGGACGGAACCGCCGTTCTCCGGCGAATACTGGGACGAGCATGCTTCCGGTACCTATCGCTGCATCGTGTGCGATGCGCCGCTCTTCACGAGCGACACGAAGTACGACTCCGGCACAGGGTGGCCCTCCTTCTGGCAGCCGATCTCCGATGAAGCGGTGGCGACGAAGCACGACTTCAAGCTGATCGTCCCCCGGACCGAGGTCACCTGTTCCAACTGCGGCGCCCACCTCGGCCACGTGTTCTCCGATGGTCCCGATCCCACGGGAAAGCGGTACTGCATGAACTCGGCGTCGCTCCGGCTGGAGCGAGCGGAAGGCTGAGACGGGGCGCGCTCAGCTGCGCTCGGCGACGAGCCGGTAGATGTCACCCGCCAGCGTCAGGATGAGCACCTCGCCGTCGGGGTCCTCTGCGAGGGCCGTGATCTGGCCGACCTCGCCGAAGTCCCGGCTCAGCTCCTCGCCCGGCACGAGCCCTGTGCCGTCCCATTGGGCGCTGCGGATCCAGCCGACGCAGAAGTCCGCGTAGAGGTAGCGGCCGGCGAGCTCGGGGATCGCCTGCCCTCGGTACACCGGACCGCCGACGATGGCGCACGAGCGCTGGTGGGCGACGAGCAGCTCGGCCTGGCGGAGCCCCGACATGTCGCATGTGGTGGCCTCGAAACAGTCCGGGCCCTCCATGACCGGCCAGCCGTAGTTGCCGCCGCCATCGGTGATCGCTGCGACGTCGACCTCCTCCCACAGCTCATGGCCCACGTCGGCGATGATGACGTGATCGTCGTCCGGGAACGTGAGCATCCATGGGTTGCGCAGGCCGTACGCCCACACCTCCGGGGCGCCCGCGGCGCCGTCGGCGAAGGGGTTGTCGGCGGGGATGGCGTACGGGCGGGCGGCGTCGACGTCGATGCGCAGCACCGCACCGAGCAGGCTGTACGGGTTCTGGCCGTTCCGCCACGGATCGCCGACCCCGCCGCCGTCGCCGAGCCCGATCCACAGGTAGCCGTCCGGTCCGAAACGCAGCGTCCCGCCGTTGTGGTACTCGTGCGGCTGGTCGACGGCGAGGATCAGGCGACCGGTGCCGTGGTCGATGCGGTCGGGATCGGCGGCGTCCTGGCGGTACTCCATGATGCGGGTGTCGCCGGAGCGGTTCGTGAACGACACGAACACGCGGCCGTTCTGGGCGAACTCCGGATGGAAGGCGAGACCCACGAGCCCTTGCTCGAGCCCGGCGTCCTCGATGAGGTGGCCGAGATCGAAGTAGGGCCGATCGAGCAGTCTGCCCCCGGCGACGACCCGGATCGACCCCGGCTTCTCGGCGATGAAGATGCGGTCGTCTCCGGCCGCGGTGGCGACGGCGACGGGGGAGTTGAGTCCGGTGGCGACCGGTTCTACGGCGAGCCGCACGAGGATGCCGGAAGGCGGAGCGAGTGGGGCTTCCGGCGTGGCAGTGCCCGCCGGGGATGCGCTGGTGCCACTGCCGCAGGCGGCGAAGAGCAGGGCAAAGACGAGGACGGCGGGGACACGCGGCATCAGGCGGGAGGTTAGGGGGTCCCGAAAGTCACTCGGATGACCGTGCGAGGAAGGGCCGTTCGGCGAGATCAGGAAGCGCGAGAATCAGAGCTGAGTCGGTCGTCATGGACCGGGAATCGCCGCGAAACACTTCTCGGAGTCGGTCGGAATGGCCGGAGCGAAGTCGATTCGGAGTGGTGGCGAGTCTGCCCGGGCACTCGGGATCTGGACCGTAGGTCTCGTCGTTGCGCTGCTGGCCGTCGCCTGCGGGCGGCGTGAGGAGAGCGCAGTGTCGACGGTGCCGCCGGTCCCCACGACCTCGGCCACGTCGGTGGCGCCGCCTTCGACGGCGGATCCTGCTGAAGTGCCTCCGTCCACGACGACCGAGCGGCCGGGAAGCGACGGGCTCCCCGCATTCTTCCGGTACGACGCATCCGGCGCGTACCTCGTCACCGGCGTGACGGAGCGCCAGATCACCGCCGACGCCGTGCAGTCGGCGACCCACGATGCGATGGGCGGCGTCGTGTTTGCGATCCTCGACGCGACGTGGGCTCCCGGACTGCGGTGGTGGAAATCGGGCACCACCGGCCTGGAGACGCTGCCGTTCGATTCCGGCTGGATCGCCCCGCTCGGCGGCGGTCCGGTGCTCGTCACGCCCGCCGGGGACTGCCCAACCGAGGACGCCCGGACGCTCGTCGAGCTCGTCGATCTGCGCACGGGGGAGCGCCGCCCGCTGGGTTGCTTCGGCGGCGAGGACGGCGGTACGACCATCACCTCGGGGGGAGGTGAGCTTCTGGTCGGTGTGACCTGGATCGGCCCTGGCGCCACCGGCTCGGACCGGACCCTCGACTTCTACGACGCCATGGGGACAGAGGTCGAGCACCCCTACAACCCGGTGGCCGAGTCGTGCGAACCATGCGAGCTCGATGCCCGCCTCTCACCCGACGGCAGCCTGCTCGCCTACCGGGTGAGACCGGATGCGAAGTGGTCGACGGATCTCGATGAGCTGCAGCGTCTCGATGCCATGTCCTGGGACGACTGGTGGGAGACGAGCCGCCACATCGGTGCTCGGCTCACGGTGCTCGATCTCACCAGCGGTGACGAGCGGTTTGAGGTGATGGTGCCCGCGGGGGAGCGCCTCGTCGATTTCGACGGACGTTTCCTCGTCCTCGAGTCGACGACGATGAAGGGTGGCGAAGAGCACGAGCAGGAGCCCGTGTACTCGTCGCGGGTGGTGGACACCACCCGTTCGGTGCCGGAGCTGACGGTCGGTGGCCGGGTGCGGCTTGCGTCGTACGTGATCGGTGATCCGCCGACCGCAGACATCTTCCCGCCGTATCTGCGCGTGTGGTCGCCGGAGGATGGAGCGGTGGTGAACGAACGGACCATACGGTTCGAGGGTATCGCCGATCTCGCCGCCGATCTGGTGGCGGCGGGCCGCTATCCCGTGGAGATCCAGCCCCACGGGGCCTGGTCGATCGTGCTCGCCCTCGAGCCCGGGCGCAACGAGGCGACGTTCACCGCCACCGATGCAGCCGGCAACGAGGCGGTACGGCGCGTCGCGGTGACGTATGTCGTTGGCGGCGTGCTGCGTCCTGATGGGATCGGTCCCGTCGACTTCGGTACCCGGGCCGAGGACGCAATGGAGGCGCTCGTCGGTCTGTTCGATCCCCCGACGCAGTACGTGGAGAGTGGCGAACACGAGTGCTCGGCCTTCGAGACACGACTGGACCATGCGACCTGGGAAGAGCTGGGCCTGCGGGTGGTGTTCACCGACTGGGAGGGGCCGCTGCACCTGGCGAGCTGGCACGTGATCGGGCCTGGCATCGCGACAGCCGGCGGGATCGGTTGGGGATCCGTGGTGGACGAGGTGCGGGCCGCCTATCCGGCGGCGACGTTCGGCATCAACGAGTGGGCGCCCGAGTTTGCTGCGGACGGGATGAGAGGTGGCTTCAACTGGCCCGGCTTCGTCGCCGATCTCCAGGTCGCGCTCAATGAACGTGGAGCGGGACTCGATGTGACGGGCGAGTGGGACGGACCGACGACGGCGGCCCTGCTCCACCTGATCGAAGACCAGGGACTCCATGGGTCGGAGGCCGTGCTCGGAGTTCTCGGGCTGCCTCCCGGGGACGTGAGCGTGAGCTGGATGGTCGCCGGGCAAGAGTCGTCCTGTGCGTGAACCCGGCTGCACACCTGTCGCATGATCCGTCTCGAGCCGACGCTCCCGCCGGAGTGTCGAGACGCCCGACATTGCCGTCCCGGCACTAGATTCTCCTCGCTGCCGACCAAGGAGGGCCACCGTGCGAACCTTTCTCCTCGTCGTCCACATCCTCGCCGCCGGAGCATGGATCGGGGCGAACGTGACCCAGGTCGTGGTGACGCCGCGGGTGTCCAAGATGGGTGGTGAGGTCGCGGCGACCTGGATGCGGGCAGTCGTCACGATGGGCCGTGTCCTCTACACGCCCGCCGCGATCCTCTCGCTCCTCACCGGGTTCGCCCTCGTGCTCCGCTCCGGCTCGCCGTACGAGTTCGAGCAGGCTTTCGTCGTCATCGGCGTCGCCATGGTGATCGTCGGGGCGGTGCTCGGTGCCAGGGTGTTCGGCCCGCAGGGCGAGCGCGCCGCGGCGGCGTTCGACGCCGGCAACGACGACGGAGGGCGGGCGATCGTATCCCGTCTCACCGCCTTCGGGTTCCTCGACTCGGCGCTCCTGGTCGTCACCGTGTGGGCGATGACCGGGAAGTGGGGGATCTGACGGGATTGCGACCGTGTCGCAGCGGGCGCGTACAGTGGCCGCCATGGAGATCCTCGTGCCCGTCGACGTCCCTCTCGTCGGGGATGAGCGGCGCAAGAACTGGGCGAAGGTGGTCACCAACGTCGATCCGTCGAAGGCGTCGGGGTGGGCCTTCGAGGGCGACTTCATCGCAGCCGGTGGCATCCAGGACGTCCCGGCGGGGTCGGTGGTGCTCGTCTACGGGGAGAAGGGGAGCCGGGCCAACCCGGCGGTGGAGGCGCGGGTGTACACGGCAAACGCCGACGGCACCCTCACCGCCGAGGGGTCGGCGTCCGGCCGGGCGTGGGCTCGGACGCTGCGCGACCGTATCGAGGAGCTGCTCGACCGCGACCGCCCCATCGTGCAGCTCGAGTGGTCACCCGACCTGATGCGCTACAGCGACGAGGCGATCCGTGAGGAGGCGGGTCGTCGCAGGCTCGAGATGTGATGCCGTGAGGAGGTCTCCCCGATGCCGATGATCGATGTCGCCGACACGCGCCTGCGCTACCGGGAACGGGGAGAGGGTCCGGTTGCGCTCTTCGTCCACGGCTTCCCACTGGATGCGACGATGTGGCTCGATCAGATGGCGCTCCTGTCAGGGCTGCGCCGGTGCGTCGCCGTCGATCTGCGCGGATTCGGGAGGTCCGATCCGGTGCTCGACGAGGTGCTCACGATGGAGCGCCACGCCGACGATCTCGCCGCCCTGCTCGACGGTCTCGCCATCGACGCCGTGGATCTCGTCGGTCTCTCGATGGGCGGCTACGTCGCCCTCGCCTTCTCCCAGCTCCACCCGACGCGGTTGCGCACGCTTGCGCTCGTCGACACCCGGTCGGAGGCCGATGGCGACGAGGCACGGGCCGGCAGGGACGAGGCGGCGAGGCGACTCCTCACCCACGGCAGGCGCGATCTGGCCGACCGCATGGAGGGGGCGCTCCTCGCCCCCGAGGCCTCGCCGGCGGTGCGGGGACGGGTGCGGACGATGATCGAGGGCATTCGGTACGAGACGGCGCTCGGAGCGCTGGAAGGGATGAAGGTGCGGTCGGACCGCACCGCCTTCCTCGGTCGGGTCGCCGTCCCGGCCGCAGTCATCACCGGCGAGCACGATGCGATCACGCCGCCCGCCGGGGCGCGGGCGATGGCGGCGGCCATAGCCGGGGCGACGTACACGGAGATCGCCGGCGCCGGGCACCTGACGCCGATGGAGAGACCGGGCGCCGTCGCCACCGCGCTCCGCGGCCTGTTCGCCGGGCACTGATTCCGGTTCGTCAGCGCCTGGCGTACTCCCAGTAGGCGCCGATGCGGCGGACGAAGGCCGCCGGGCTCTCGGCGAAGGAGCGAGCGCCCAGGGCGACGAGATCGGCCTGGGCGGCCCGGCGTTGCCGTTCGATCGCCGACAGGAAGCGGTAGCGGGTGACCGGGTCGAGGATGAGGCTCGGCCGTCCGGCGATGGTGGCGCCCATCTCGGCCAGGTCGTGCTCGGCGCCGAGGCCGTCGGCGAGGTCGGCGAGGCTCTCCGCGCTGGCCGTCATCACCGCCGGCCACAGCGGTTCGAGCATCTCGTGCTGATAGCGCAGGTACTTCACGCGCTTGCGCCAGTGGTGGAAGGCCTCCGCCGACTGCTCCGCAACCGCCGCTTCCATGGCCTCTTTCCCCAACCGATACGTGCGCTCGAGTCCGGAGGCCACCGTGGCGAACTCGTCGCGGAACGGCCTCCGGTGCGGTCGTTGCGGATCGACCTGGAGCTCGCTGATCGGCCATGCGGCGTAACGGGAGCGCACGGCGAGGAGGGTGGTGACGAGGTCGGTCAGGGCTTGGCGGTCGTGGAGGCTGGAGGTGCGCAGCAGGTCGCGGCGGTCCTCGAGGCCGACGATGAGCCGGCGCCCGGCGATGGGGTCGAGCAGCTGGGGGTTGGCCCCGACGAAGGTGCGGGCGGTGTGGACCACGACGGCTGCGCTGCGCACCTCCGAGAGCCGTCGCGACACGTCGCGCAACACCACGTTCTCCTGGCGGTAGGCAAACGCCCCGAGCGGCTCCGCGACGAGACGGAGCACGGCGCGGACGCGCTTCAATGCCTTCCGGGCCTCGTGCACCGCGCGCTCGCGGTCGAGTTCGTGCCGGAGAACCCACAGCACGTGGTCGAGCTGCTCGAGGGTCAGGCGCTGGACACCGATCGCCAGCGGCTCGTCCGCGACGAGGGCAAGAGCGGGAGCGATGCGCTGCGGGATCCTGGGCACGGCCGTCCTCGCGGTGGTGGGCGAAGCGTGGGGAAGGGGTGCGGCGTACATGCGAGGCAAGTTACCGGCCCCCTCGTGGTTTACCGCGGATTTTCGCGCCTTCGTCGGGCGACCCAGGGCGCTGTTGCTCGGAGGTGTCTGGGGCCGTAGCCTCGCCTCGCCCGACGAGGCGGAGGGATCGTGGCCGGGGTCATCAAGAACGATCGACGCGTCATCTTCGGCTGGGCGATGTACGACTGGGCCAACTCGTCGTACGCCACGACGTCGGGCGCCATCGTCGCCCCGTTCTTCACCGGGGAGATGCTGCCGGAGAACGGCGTCGAGATCTTCGGGAGGACCGTGGGCGGTGACACGCTGTGGTCCCTCGTGGTGTCGATCGGTGCGATGACCCTCTTCCTCGCCATGCCCGTCTTGGGTGCGGTGGCCGACTTCACGAGCGCCAAACGGCGATTCCTGAGGTTCTTCGCGTTCCTCGGTGCCGCCTTCACCTTCACGCTGATGGCGGTGCCCGATGGCAGGTGGGCGCTGTTCCTCGGCGTGTTCCTCGTCTCTCAGATCGGCTTCGTCGCCGCCAACGTGTTCTACGACGGGTACTTGCCGCAGATCGCATCGGACGACACCGTCGATCGGGTGTCCTCGCGCGGGTTTGCCTACGGCTACATCGGGGGTGGTCTCTACCTGCTGATCGGACTCGCGTATCTCATCGCCGCCGGCGAGGACTCCGGCATCGCCCCCCGCATCGTCATCGCCGGCGCCGGTGTCTGGTGGTTCGTCTTCTCGCTCGTCGCCCTCGCCCGTCTTCCCGAGGTCGGCGAGAGCGAGCTCCTCCCGCCGGGCTACGAGGGCAGGCCGCGCGCCTTTGCGTATGCCGCCATCGGCTTCGCCCGCACCCTCGCCACCACCCGCAAGCTCCGCTTCTTCCCGCAGATCCTGCTGTTCGTCCTCGCCTACATGTTCTACAACGACGGCACCCAGACGGTCATCAACATCTCGGGTGCGTACGCAGAGGACACGCTCGGACTGGAGATCGAGCAGGTGGCGATCGCCTTCCT
>DKBA01000039.1:0-6921 GCA_002450985.1 Acidimicrobiia bacterium UBA6912 | reverse complement strand
GCCGCCGCTCCCGGGAGCGGTGGAGTTTCGCAGGCGCCGACGTCACGGGGGTCGAGTGAAGCCAGATGTGACCACCCACCCCGTGCGTGCGGTACACTCGTGTTTCGCCCCAAGTGCGGCGACTCGCCTCGCTCCCTGATCCGTCCCCTTCGAGTAGGCCGAGTACACCATGTCCGAGTCAGATGGGACGGATGGAGAAAGGGCGACAGCGCCACAATGAACATCTACGTCGGGAACCTTCCCTTCCGCGCCACGTCCGATGACCTCGAGCGTCTCTTTGGCCAGTACGGCCAGGTCGACTCGGCAGCCGTCATCATGGACCGCGACACCGGTCGCTCCCGAGGCTTCGGCTTCGTGGAGATGGCCAACAACGACGAGGCGCGCCGCGCCATCCAGGAGCTCGATGGTTTCGACCACGACGGGCGCAAGTTGCGGGTCAACGAGGCCCAGCCGAAGCGGCGATAGCGCGTGGCCTCCACCGACGATGTCTTCCGGGCGCAAGGAACCGTCGTCGCAACTCTGCGCAACGCCACCTTCAAGGTCCGGCTCGACTCCGGCCATGAGGTGACGGCGCGCGCCTCGGGCAAGATGCGCCAAGGGCGCCTCATCCGGATCATTCCGGGTGACCGCGTCGAGCTCGAGGTCTCCGCCTACGACCCGACCCGAGGTCGGATCGTCTGGCGCTACCGGTGAGCACGTCGTCGCGGGAGTGCCTGAGGTGCTCCCGCGACGATCTGCCGCTTGGTCGCCGCACCCTCTGCCGGCGGCGCCGATGTCGGATTGGTGCTCGCCCCGGGTACCTTGCCCGCCATGAGCCGCGGCCTCCCTGTCCTCCTCATCACCGCCGCGCTGCTCGCTGCGTCGTGCGGCGACGGGGACATGGATGTGACGCCGACCACGGCACCACCGACGACCGTACCGGCTGCGGCGCCGTCGACGAGCGGCACCCCGTCCACGACCGAGCCCGATGCCCCGTCGACGACGGCCGCGGCGACGACCACGCTCGCACCGGACACCACGACGACCTCGCTCACGCCGCTCGGGGAGCTCGAGCTGGAGCTGACGCTGGTGGCCGATGGGTTCTCCCAGCCGGTGTTCGTCACGTCACCTCCAGGCGACTCCCGCCTCTTCGTCGTCGATCAACCGGGCTTCGTGTGGGTGGTCGACGGCGGCGACCCCGAGGTGTTCCTCGACATCCGTGACCGGGTCGTGTTCGGGGACGAGCAGGGGCTGCTCGGGCTCGCCTTCCCCGCCGACTTCGCCTCGTCGGGGCGGTTCTACGTCGACTACGTGGGCTCCGGTCCCGCCACCCGCATCTCGCAGTTCACGGCTGATGGCAACGAGGCCGACCCGGGCTCGGAGCGGGTGCTGCTCACGATCGACCAGCCGGCCTCCAATCACAACGGCGGCATGATCGCGTTCGGTCCGGACGGGCTCCTGTGGATCGGCATGGGTGACGGTGGCAGCCGCGACGACCGGTTCCGGAACGGCCAGGACCCGGCAACGCTGCTCGGGGCGCTGCTGCGTATCGACCCGGCCGGGGACCCGTACACGATCCCGGCGGCGAATCCCGGAGGGGAGTTCGCCCCGGAGGTCGTCGCCATCGGGCTGCGCAACCCGTGGCGGTTCTCCTTCGACGGCTCGACGCTGTGGATCGGCGACGTCGGCCAGAACGCATGGGAGGAGATCGACGCGCTCGCCGTCGATGTTGCCGTGGGCGCCAACTTCGGCTGGCCGCGGTATGAGGGCAGCACCTGCTATCTCGCCGACGACTGTGCCGCCGAAGACCTGGTCGCCCCGGTGTACGTCTACTCCCACGGCGAGGGGTGTTCGGTGACCGGCGGCTACGTGTACCGAGGCGCGGCGATTCCCGAGCTCGACGGGCATTACCTCTTCGGCGACTACTGCTCCGGCTGGATCCGTGGGCTGCCACCCGGTGGATCTGGCGAGCCGATCGATTGGTTCCCGGCCGACACCGTCCCCGGCCTCACCTCGTTCGGCGTCGATGCGTCCGGCGAGGTCTACGTGACGGCGATCGGCGGGGCGGTGTACCGCATCGACCGAGCCTCCTGAGGCCCCTCGACAGAGTGTCAGCTGATCCTGGCGGCCACGATGCTCACTGCGGCCAACCCGCATCCGGCGAGGATCTGGCCGGCGATCCACATGCCGGTGTGCCCGGTGGCCAGGCACAGGAGCCCGGCTCCGGCGAGCATCAGGCCGGCGACGATCCCGGCAGCGATGCCGAAGCGGCGCCGCTTGGCGAGGCCCGTCGCCACGGCGCCCCACGATCCGTAGAGGGCGAGCGAGATGACGACGTCGAGGGTCGAGATCGGGACGGTGGGATCGGGGGCGGGCGTGATCGCAAAGACCCAGGCCAAACCGGCCACCCAGGCGACGAAGAGGACTGCGGCGACGCCCGTTGGAATCGTGTCGGTGGCGAGGGTTCGCGGCTCCGGCGCCTTTGCGGTGTGGTGCGCGGTGGGATTGCGGGTGACGTCGATCGACACGATGGCTCCTCGCTCGGCGGCTCGGCGCATCTTGGCACGCAGACGCAGCGGCGCAAGGGTCGATCTGCCCGCCGGGTGCCTGCGGCGGCGCCGTGCGATAGGCTGCCGCCGCCATGAGCGACCAGATCACCGTCATCGGCAGTCTGAACAGGGACACCGTGATTCGAGTGCCCCGTATCCCTGCGCCGGGGGAGACCGTGCTCGGTGGAGACGTTGCCACCTATCGTGGCGGCAAGGGAGCCAACCAGGCCCTGGCCGCGGCGCGACTCGGGCGGGCCGTGAGCCTGATCGGTAGGGTGGGGGCGGACGGCGACGGCACCTCGTACCTCCGTGCCCTGGTCGCAGAGGGTGTCGACGTCGAGGGCGTCTCCGCCGACATCGACGCCCCCACCGGCCAGGCCTACATCTTCCTCGCCGATGACGCGGAGAACGCCATCGCGGTGGTCCCCGGCGCCAACGCCAAGGTCTCGGCCGAGCATGTCGCCGCGGCAGGTGATCTCCTCGAACAGTCGGCCGTGACGCTCGCCCAGCTCGAAGTCCCGCTGGACGCGGTGAAGGCGGCAGCACAGCTGAGCAAGGGCACCTTCGTGCTCAATCCGGCCCCGGCGCAGCGGCTCGGCCACGAGTTGTTGTCGAAGGTCGATGTCATCGTGCCGAACCGATCGGAGCTGGCCACCTTGGCGGGTGCGGCGGAGGTGGAGGACATCGCCGCCGTCGTCGCTCAGGCGAGGGGGCTGCGTGGCCCCCGGGCGGTGGTGGTGACGCTCGGCGCCGCTGGCGCCGTCCTCGTCACCTCCGATGACGAGCTCCACGTCACCCCTCCCGAGGTCGAGGCAGTCGATACCACCGGCGCCGGGGATGCGTTCTGTGGGGCGCTCGCCGATGCGCTTGCGCGCGGCGTCGAGCTCGACGACGCCGTGCGCTGGGCCGTGGCGGCGGGGGCCGCTGCCGTCACGAAGCTCGGAGCGCAGACGGCGCTGCCCACCGAGGAACAGGTGCGCAGTCTGACGGGCGGCTGAAGATGGCGCCGCGCCGCATCCTCATCGACACCGACCCGGGGCAGGACGACGCCGTCGCCCTCCTCACGGCCCTCGCCTCCCCGGAGCTCGACGTCGTGGCGATCACAACCGTGGCCGGCAACGTGCCGCTGCCGCTGACCTCGCGCAACGCCCGCATGATGGTCGAGCTCGCCGGGCGGACGGACGTCCCCGTCCACGCCGGCTGCCCGCGACCCATGGTGCGAACGCTCTACACCGCCGAGTACGTCCACGGCCCGAGCGGCATCGACGGGGCGGAGCTACCGGAGCCGACCATCCCACTGGCCCCTGGGCACGCCGTGGACGTTCTCGTCGACACGGTGATGGCTGCCGAGCCGGGGGAGCTCACGTTCTGCACGCTCGGACCGCTCACCAACGTCGCGATGGCGATCGTGAAGGAGCCGCGGATCGCCGGGCGTCTCGCCGGGCTCGTCATGATGGGCGGCGGGTTCTTCGAGGGCGGCAACGTCACCCCGGCGGCCGAGTTCAACATCTACGTCGATCCGCATGCCGCCCACGTGGTGTTCACCAGCGGCGTGCCGATCACGATGCTGCCCCTCGACGTCACCCACAAGGCGCTCACATCCGACGCCCGGATCGCTCGGTTCCGCTCCCTCGGCACGCGGGCCGGGGACGCCGTCGCCGGCATGCTCGATTTCTTCGACCGCTACGACGAGGAGAAGTACGGCACGGACGGCGCACCCCTTCACGATCCGTGCGTGATCGCCTACCTGCTCGAGCCGTCGCTCTTCGCCGGGCGGCGGTGCCACGTCGACATCGAGCACCATTCGGAGACCACGATGGGGATGACCCTCGTCGACTGGTGGGGGGTCACCAAGCGAGACCCGAACGCGCTGGTCATCGACACCGTTCACGCCGACGGCTACTTCGAGCTGCTCGTCGATCGAATCGGGCGGTTGCGCTAGACGTCAGGCGCTCCGCATCTGACATCAGACGGAGAGCGTGAAGCCGAGGGCGCCACGTCTCGACGGGGACCGGCCCCGGTAGCATCCCCTCATGCCCGTGCGCCCTCTCACGTTCGACGACGAGGCCCAATGGTGGGCGATGCGGGCCAGGCTGTGGCCGGACCTGTCGCCCGACGAGCTCCACGAGAACGTCTACAGCTTCTTGCGGGCGGGCGACCAGGTCGCGTTCGTCTGGGACGACGGCTCGGGCCGGCTCGGCGGGTTCGTCGAGGCGTCTCTGCGCCGCTACGCCGAGGGCTGCGTCACGTCGCCTGTCGGCTTCCTCGAGGCGTGGTGGGTGGCTCCCGAGCACCGTATGCGTGGAATCGGTCGCGCCTTGGCCGGGGCCGCCGAGGCGTGGGCCGCAGAGAACGGCTGTGTCGAGATGGGCTCCGATGCCGTGCTCGGGAACGACCTCGCCCGAGCCGCTCATGCGGCACTCGGCTTCATCGAAGAGGAGCGACTGGTCACGTTCGCCAAGCGTCTCGCCCGGCCGGCAGGCCCCGATGACCCCGCCGCCGATGCCGTGGTGACACTGCGCCCGGTCGACGGCGAGAACGTCAGGGACGTGTGCGACCTCGACGTTGCGTCACCTCAGCGAGGTTTCGTCGCGCCCAACGCCGTCTCGCTGGCAGAGGCGTACGTCGCCCCTCGAGCGTGGCCGCGCGCCATCTACGCCGGTGAGACGCTCGTCGGCTTCGTCATGCTGTGGGATGACGACGAGAAGGAGTCCTACTACCTGTGGCGCTTCATGATCGATCGGCGCTACCAGCGGCGCGGCTTCGGGCGACGTGCGATGGAGCTGACCGAGGAGTACGTTCGTACCCGGGCCGGTGGCGACCGCCTCGCCCTCAGCTACGTCCCGGATCCGGGTGGTCCTGAGGACTTCTACCGGTCCCTCGGCTATGCGCCGACCGGTCGGGTGATCGAGGGCGAGCTCGAGATGGTCAAGGACCTTCGGGACGGCGCCGCCGACGCTCCTGCCTGACGATCGGGCGGCGACACTCCCTGGCTACGTCGAGTCCCGCTCCGTCTCGTCGATCTCGGACCCCCCGACCACGGGCGAGTCGAGGATCAGCTCCTCCATGGGCGGCGTCGGGACCTCGGCGGGGAGCGGCCTGGAGCGCAGCATCCTGTTGAGGACGATGGGGGCGACGATCGTGGTGACGACGACCATCATCACGACGATGGCCGTCTCCTCAGGACCTACCACGGCGGCGAGCTGGGTGGAGCCGAGCGCGGCGAAGATGAGGCCCACCTCGCCACGAGGGATCATGCCCACGCCGACGATCCACCGATCGGCGTCGCCCCACACTCCGAGCCCCGCAACGATCTTCCCGGCCATCGCGAGGAGGGAGATGACGCCGCCGGCGAGCAGCACCTCGGGGTCGGCCAGCACGCCCACGTCGACGCGGGCGCCGATCGACAGGAAGAAGATGGGGACGAAGAGGTACACGATCGGCCGCAACTCGCGGAACACCCGCTCGTGCTGGCCGGATTGGGCGGCGACGAGCCCTGCGGCGAAGGCGCCGACGATGGGGTCGAGGCCGGCGAGCTTCTCCGCCGCGATGCCGACGGCGACGGCGAACGCAAAGGCTCCGACCACATAGCTGCCCTCGACCCGTAGCCATCCCAGGAAGCGGAAGTAGTGCCGGATCAGCGGGATCCCGATGACGACGACGCCGGCGAGGAAGAAGAGCGCCTTGGCCGTGATGGTGAGCACCGAGATGATCTCGAAGGAGCCATCGGCGCCGAGCAGACCGACGACCACGGCGAGGATGATGAGACCCATGATGTCGTCGATGACGGCGGCGCCGATGATGGTCTTGGCCTCGTCGGTCTGGAGCCGTTTCAGATCCGCAAACACCCGGGCCGTGATCCCGACGCTGGTCGCCGTCATCGAGGCGCCGATGAAGAACGCCACCTCGGTGGTGCCGCCGTCGATGGCGAGCAGCTTGGCGGCGGCGAGCCCGAGCACCAGGGGGGTGAGCACGCCGATCGAGGCGACCGACAGCGCCGAGCCGCCGAGCCGCACGAAGTCGCGCACGTCCGTCTCGAGCCCTACCTCGAACAGGAGCAGGATCACGCCGATCTCCGCCATGATCGAGATCACTCCGCCTTCGTCGACGGTGATCCACCCGAGGACGCTCGACCCGAGCAGCATCCCGACCACGAGCTCGCCGATCACGGCGGGTTGCCGGAGCCGGGTCATGATCTCGGCGCCGATCTTGGCGCCGGCGAGGATGACGAGGAGCTCCACAAGGCGCTCGATGACTTCCACGTGTGCCTCCGTTGTGTGACGACGATCGTAGGACGGAAACGGAGACGTCAGACGTCAGATGTCAGATGCCAGATGCCAGATGCCAGATGGTTGCTCCTCCCTTGCACCTCTGGCTCCCCCTTCGGGGGAGC
>DKBA01000183.1 GCA_002450985.1 Acidimicrobiia bacterium UBA6912 | reverse complement strand
AGTCGCGCTTGCGCTGGAGGTTGTCGAGGTAGACGGTGTCCCACGGTTCCACCTCGCCGCCGCCGAACTCCTCGTGCGCCAGCGCCGTCAGCGTCGCCACCTGGCGTTCGGCGAGCGTCGTGAGCCCTGGCACCACCGAGTCGTAGAAGGCGTCGACGCGGGACGGGCCACCGGCCATCTTGACCTCCATGGCGAAGTCGGCCCACGTGGCGAAGCCGAGGAGTGCGGCGATCTCGGCTCGCAGCCGCACGGCTTCCTCGAGCAACGGCCGGTTCTCGGCGGCGGCCTTGTTCCAGAACTTGTGCTGCAGCGCCCGGCGGAGGTCGCGGGCGTGCGCCTGACGCATGAACGGGAAGTAGTCCGGGTAGGCGAGCGAAACGAAGTACCGCCCGTCGCGGCGCTCCAGCCGTGCGATGTAGTCGTCAGGGAGCCCGGCCAGGTCGTCGGCCGACACCTCGATGCCGTCGTTCCACTCGTCGAGGTTCCGTCCGAACGCGACCTCGAGCTCCACCAGCCGCCTGCGCAGGTCCTGGAGACGTTCGCGAGCGTCGGCGTCGAGCTCGTGCCCCGCCCGTCGGAAGTCGCGCAGCGTGTGGTCGAGGAGACGCCGCCGTTCCCCGGGGAGCTTCCCGGCTTCCTCGGTGGCGGCGTACCGGCGGACCGCCTCGTAGAGATCGCGGCGGAAGACGAGATCTGTCACCCACTTCGTGAGGCGTTCCTCGGCTTCGCTGCCCGCTGTTCGCACCTCACGTTCGGGATGCACCCGCGCCATGAACGCACCGCGCCCTGAGGCGTCGCCCACCAGCGCCGCGGCCCGCTCGAGACCGCCGAGAACGGAGACGAAGGTAGGGGGATCAGCCGCAACGGCCTCGGCAACGAGGGTATCGGCGCCGGTCACGGCGGATTCGGTGAGGTCGCGCACGGACTGCGCGGTGACATTGGTGAAGTCGTAGAGCATCGGAACGAGCGTACCGGCCATCCTGAGAAATGACGCCGGGAAGGGCAGGGGGGTCGGTCAGGTCACGGGCGCATGCCGAGCGTGACCGGCAGCACCGTGTCGACCCCGTTGTCGGTGACGGTGATGGTCACGTCATCACCGGCTGCGTGGTAGCGGAGGGCGACGATGAGGTCGTCCATGGTGGTCACGGGCGCTCCATCGATGGCGGTGATGAGGGCGCCCGCCTGCAAGCCGGCATCCTCTGCCCCGGAGCCTGGTTCGATGGAGTCCACCTCGACTCCCACGGCCACGCTGGCGCCGTCTGTGGCGGTGGAGAAGCTCGTGGCCCCGAGGATTCCCAAGAAGGCATGGTTCACGCTTCCGGTGGCGACGATCTCGTCGGTGACCCGGCGCACCAACTCGACGGGCGTGGCGAAGCCGATGCCCTCGACGCCGACCGAGCTGACGCCGACGGCGGTCGTGATGCCGATCAGCCGGCCCCGCGTGTCGACGAGGGCGCCGCCACTCGAACCCTGGGTGATCGGGGCATCGGTCTGGAGCATCCCGTACAGGACGTCCTCCGCAGACACCTGCACCTGGCGGCCGAAGGCGGAGAGGACTCCGACGGTGAGCGACGGCCCACCCTCGAGCCCCAGCGGGCTGCCGACGGCGACCGCGGCGTCGCCGACGCGGAGGCCTGTGGTCTCACCGAGCGAGATGGGCCGGAGCCCGGTCGCCTCGACCTTGAGAACGGCCAGATCGGTGAGAGGGTCGGTGCCGACGAGGGTTGCCTCATAGGTGGTGCGACCGTCGGACAGCACGACCTGGTACGACGACCCGGCAGCGACCACGTGGTCGTTGGTGATGATGTGGCCGGCCGCGTCGAGGATGACGCCGGAGCCAGACCCATTGAGGGCGACACCGGCCGAGTCCTCGGTGCCGACTTGAACCGTGACGATCGACGGGATGACGGCGTCACCGATGGCGACGGCGTCTGGGGCGCCCTCGAGCACCGGCGCAGGGGCGATCTCGATGCGCTGCACCGTCTCGGGATCCGTGGCGGCCGTCGGGGCAGCCGTGGTCTCTTCTGCGGCCGGCGGAGGGGTGTCGTCGTCGACGAGTTGGAACCCGGCGACGGCGAGCCCGGCACCCAAGACGGCGGCGACGATGGTCTGGAGCCACCCGCCCGTGCGGCGGCGTGTGGGCTGGGAGGAGGGATTGCTCGCAAGCGGGCGGGTGGCGGCAGACTGTTCGAAACCGGGGGCACCATCGTGCTCGAAAGGTGGCTCGTCGGGGAGGCGGACCCATACCGGTTCCCGGCTACCGGTGGCCGTGAGGCGCGCCGGCTCGGCGGGATCGTATCGGCTCGGGTCCATCATTCCTCCTCGGGAGGGCGTCTGCCCTTCCTACGGTGCAGCGGGTCGACTCGGTTGATCTCAGGCTTCAGCGGTGCGCACGTCGTGGCCGCGCACCCTGGGGAACTTGACCGGGGTGTGGAGGTGGCACGTGCCCTTGCGGTTGTAACGGGACAGTCGGGTCGTGCATTCCTTTGCGGCGCAGACCCGCAGACCCTCGACCGTCTTGGGACGACGCCGCTTGCCCTGAAGCTTGTGGCCGGTGAGCGTTGTCTCGTTCATGGCCCCAAGAATGGACCTCGTCGGGTAAAGGGGCCGTAAAGCCAAGGTGAGATCTCGGTGAGTGCGGCGCCGGCCCGCTCCTCATGGAACCGTCATGGGTGGTGGCGTGCCCGCCTCGTGCTCACTCGCCCACGGCGTAGAAGAAGCCGTCGCGGGACCCGACGTAGATGCGGCCTTTCCACACGGCAGGCGTCGATTCGATGCAACCGCCGGTGAACGCCTGCTCGGTGAGCTGCACGGGGGCCGCCGGATCGGTGGCGTCGTAGACGCGTAGCGCCGGAGCCGTGTCGCAATGCACCGCAACCAGCAATCGTCCGTCCGCGTAGACCGGTGAGGACCAGGCGTGACCGCCGACGTCGTCGCTCCAGAGCACCTCGCCGGTAGCGGTGTCGACGGCGAGGAGATCCCCGGGATTGGTGACGGCGTAGAGCACGTCGCCGACCAGCGCCGGGGTCGCCCAGATGCCTCCGTCGAGACCGTTCCTCGCCGGCACGTCGATGCTCCAGACCAAGGGATCGTCCGCGTCGGGGTCGAGCTTGACGAGCTGGCCGACCTCGCGGCCCCTGGTCGTGCCGAGATCGATCTGCGAGGAGACATAGATGTCGCCTGCGTCATCGGCGACGATCGTGGCGTCGACGTCGTCGCCCATCCAGAAGTCGAAGACGATGGAAGCTTCGCCGTCGGGAAGGCTGCCGATGTCGACGCCCACCACCCGGCCCGCCGAGTTGGCGAAGTAGGCGCGGTCGCCGGACACCGCGGTCGAGTTCTCGATACTCTGCTGGCGTCCCACTGCGGCCACCAGCTCATCGGTGAAGGCCGGGGTGTCGAACACGATCCGGGGATCGACCGTCACCCGTCCGTCTGCGTCGTAGCCGCGGTTCAGCTCGACGGCGAACCACCAGCTGTTCTCGCCGCCCTCGTACATGACGCCGTCGACGATGGCGGGGTTGGAATCCCAGTCGTTGTTCCACATCCCCGGCACCGATGCGGCGTCGAGCGACCACAGTGCGGTGGGAGTCTCCCGGTCGAGCGCGATGATCCGGAACCGAGGGTCGCGCGATCCCGAGTAGAGCAGCGGGTAGCCGTCGGGGTCGAGCGTCACCGAGCCCTTGATGATGTCGCCCATCGGGAAGTCGGGCCGGGTGCGCTCGCCGGTGGCGGCGTCGAGGAAGTGGATGTTCTTGTCGTAGGCGCCGAAGATGATCTCGGTGATGCCGTCGGGACGCTCCCACACCACCGGCTGCCCGGTCCAGCCCGACCCGCACCACACCTTGTCCTGGCCGCCGACGGGCGAGTTGCCGCACATGGGGGCGTCGGGGAACCGCCACTGCACGGTGAGGTCGGTGGGGATGGGGCCGGCGCCGTAGTAGGTGCGGCTCGGGCTGCCTCGGAACATGGTGAGGCCGGTGACCTCGCCGAACGGCACCGTCGTGACGAGCGGTGCAGCAGTGGTCGTGGTCGGGTCCGGCGGCGCGGGCGTCGTGTCCGGCGGCTCCGTCGTCGTGTCTCCAGACGTGCCTTCGGCGCCCGCTGCGGGCAGCGCCTCGAGCGGGGCGAGGGTCTCACTCGTGGCGCCGAGCGGGTCGGACTCGGCGAGGCCTGTGGTGCATGCGCCAAAGAGCACGGCGCTCGCCACGAGGGTCACTGCGAGGGACGGGATGCGCATCGCGCGGAGTGTAGGGGCCCGTCTGTCGGTGCGAGCGGCACGACCGCCTACCCTCAGCCGGTGGCCACTCGGACGCATATCGGGCTCCGCAGCCCCGAGGTGAGATCCGGTTTGGGCTTGCTGGGGCGTACCCTCTTGCAGTACCGGCGAGACTCGATCTGGTCGATCGGCGGTGCGCTCTTGTGGATGGCCCTCGTCGTGGTCATCCCCTACCTGATGCGCATCGTGGTCGACCGCTCGATCACGGCGGGCCGCCGCGACCTGCTCGTGCCGTTGCTCGTGGTGCTGGTGACCGCCGGCCTCATCCAAGCCGTGGGCGTCGGCGTCCGCCGCTACTTCGGCTTCCGGCTGTCGTACCGGGCCGAGGCAGATCTGCGCAACCGCATGTTCGCTCACATGCAGCGCCTCGGCTTCGGGTTCCACGACGAGACCCCGACCGGGCAGCTCATGTCGCGCGCCTCGTCCGACCTGTCACAGGTGCGTCTGATCTTCGCCATGCTGCCGATCACCCTCGCCAACATCGGCATGTTCATCGCCGTGATCGCCATGCTGGTGGTCATCGACCCGGTGCTCGGAGGCGTGGCGGCGCTCACCATCCCCGCGCTGTTCGTCTCGGCGAACGCCTACGCACGGCGCGCTATCGGGCTGTCGTTCGAGATTCAGCAGCGGCTCGCCGATCTGAGCCAGGTGGTGGAGGAGGCGGTCGGCGGCATCGAGGTCGTGAAAGCCTACGGTCAAGAGGCGCAGGAGCAGGCGCGTCTCGACGAGACGGCGGACCGCATCTTCGACCGGACGCTGCGCCTGGCCAGGCACTCCTCGACGTTCAGCCCGCTGTTCGAGCTCATTCCGTCTGTCGGCACGGTCGCCGTGCTCTGGCTCGGCGGTTTCCGCGTGGTCGACGGCGCCATCACCCTCGGCGAGTTCGTCGCCTTCACCCAGTACCTCGCCGTGATGGTGCTCCCGACGCGAATCACCGGATGGTTCTTCGCCAACCTGCCCAGGGCGGCGGCGGCCGCCACCAGGGTCCGCACCCTGCTCGGGAGGGAGCCCGATCCGGCCGACCCGGACGACCCGCAGCGCCTTCCGGACGGCCCCGGCGAGGTCCGCATGCGAGACGTGCAGTTCTCGTACTCGGGTGGCGACCGGGTGCTCGACGACGTCGAGTTGACCATACCCGGTGGGTCGTCGGTCGCTCTGGTCGGCTCGACGGGGGTGGGCAAGACCACCCTCGCCCATCTCATCCCGAGGTTCATGGACGTCACGGCGGGGAGTGTGACGGTCGACGGCGTCGACGTGCGCCGCGTCGCGCTCGACGAGCTGCGCAACGAGGTGGCCGTCGTCTTTCAAGAGACGTTCCTCTTCTCGTCGTCGGTGCGGGACAACATCGCCCTCGGCGCTCCCGACGCCAGCGACGAGCAGGTGCGGGCGGCGGCCCGCCTCGCCCAGGCGCACGACTTCATCTGCAGGCTCCCCAATGGCTACGACACGCTGGTCGGGGAGCGGGGCCACAGCCTGTCCGGGGGCCAGCGGCAGCGGGTCGCGCTGGCGCGGGCGGTGTTGCGCGACCCCCGCATCCTCATCCTCGACGATGCCACCTCGTCGGTTGACGCCATCGTCGAGGCAGAGATCCAGACGGCGCTTCGGCAGGTGATGGCCGGCAGGACGACCGTGATCGTCGCCCACCGCACCTCCACGCTCGACCTGGTCGACCAGGTGGTGTTTCTCGAGCACGGCAGTGTCGCCGCCATGGGCCCGCACCGTGAGCTGATGACGAGCGTCCCGCGGTACGCCGAGGTGCTGGCGCGGGCCGATCTCCGTAGTGACGCCCTTCCCGGCGAGGCTGCGTCGTGAAGTACATGCGCTACGGCGGCGAGTACGAGATCGAGGACCGGGCCGGACTGTTACGACGGGCGGGACGGATCGGGAGGCACCTGCTGCGTCCCGCGCTGTGGGCGTTCACCATCACGCTGGTTGCAACCGTCGCCCGCCTCCTGGGGCCTGTCGTCGTCGGGCGGGGCATCGACGACGGCATCGCGGCGCAGGACAAGAACGCCATCACCACGGCAGCTGTGATCTACCTGGTGCTGTTGGGCGTGCAGTACGCGTCCCAGCGAGTGTCACAGTACGCCATCGCGAGGGTGGGCGAGCAGTTCCTGCTCCGCCTGCGGTCGCGGGTGTTCTCCCACCTCACCCGGCTCGACATGCCGTTCTACGACAACGCAAAGACCGGCGTGCTCGTCAGCAGGATGACGGCGGACATCGAGTCGATCACCGAGTTCGTCAACGAGGGCGCCGTGCTCGCCTTGACCAACGCTCTCACCACGATCGGTGTCGCCGTGGCGATGATGGTGCTCGACATGCAGCTGGCGCTCGCCGTGTTCGTTGTGATCGGCATGGTCGTTCTGATCTCCGTGCTCTTCCAGCGCACGGTCTCCACTGCGTACGCCCGGGTGCGGGAGAGCATCGGTCGCGTGCTCGCCAGCCTCCAGGAGGGACTCACCGGGGTGCGGGTGGTGCAGGCGTTCACGCAGGAGGGCCCGCAGTCCGCCAACTTCGGTCGGGTCAACGAGCGGTACTTCGAGGCCAACATGACGGCGGCTCGGGCCATTTCGTGGTACTTCCCGGCGATCAACTTCCTTCGCACCGCCGGCATCGCGGTCGTCCTCTTCATCGGCGGGACCCGGGTGATCTCGGGCGATCTCAGCTTCGGGGTGCTCGTGGCGTTCCTGCTCTACCTCAACTGGTTCTTCGAGCCGATCATCAATCTCGCCAACGTCTACAACCTGTTTCAGGCATCGCTCGCCGCCCTGGCCAAGCTGTTCGAGCTCCTCGACGCCAAACCCAAGGTGGTGGAGCGCCCCGATCCCGACCGGCTTCCCGATGCGGTGGCGGGCGAGCTCGCGCTCGAGGACGTGTCGTTCGGCTACGTCGAGGACCTCGTGCTGGAGGACTTCTCGCTGGTGGTGCCGGCCGGCCAGCGGCTCGCCGTGGTCGGCGAGACCGGAGCGGGGAAGTCGACGGTCGCCAAGCTGTTGATGCGCTTCTACGACCCGCAGCGCGGCCGGGTCACGATCGACGGACACGACCTGCGCGACCTCGCATTCACCTCGCGCGCACGCGCGATCGCCCTGATCCCGCAGGACGGCTTCTTGTTCGACGGATCGCTGCGCGACAACCTCCGGTACGCCAGGCCGGGGGCGGACGACCAGGCGATCTGGGACGTGTGCCGGGCCATGGGCATCGATGGGTGGGTGCGCTCGCTGCCCGACGGTCTCGACACCGAGGTGCGGGAACGGGGCAGCCGCTTCTCGGCCGGGGAGCGCCAGCTCGTCGCCCTGGGTCGGGCCTTCCTCGCCGACCCTGCTGTCGTCGTGCTCGACGAGGCCACCTCCAACCTCGATCCGGAGACCGAGGTCCAGGTGGAAGGGGCGTTGCGGATCGTCCTCGCCGGCCGGACCGCAGTCGTGATCGCTCACCGTCTCCGCAGCGCAGAACGCGCCGACCGGGTCGTGATGGTCGACGCCGGCCGGGTGATCGCCGACGGCACCCACGACGAGCTGGTGGCGACCAGCCGGGAGTACCAGGCGCTCGTCGAGGTGTGGCACCGCGGCGTCGCCTGACGCGCACGCATGCTCCGGCCAGTCCCTCCCCGCACCGCAGGATGCAGCGGGGGCACGGTATCCGGCATCTGGCAGCGGGATCCCGACCTCCGGACCTAGCGGAGGTCCGGCGGGGAGCGACATGCTGGGCGGGTGAGAGACGTCGTGATCATCGGCGGCGGCGTCGTCGGGTGCGCCATCGCTCGCGAGCTGACCCGCTACCGGCTGGATGTGATGCTCCTCGAGAAGGAGG
>DKBA01000147.1 GCA_002450985.1 Acidimicrobiia bacterium UBA6912 | reverse complement strand
GATCCACGGCGCCACGTACCGCACTGCGGCGTACTTGATGGTCTGCGGAGAGGTCGAGCGTATGAAGATGTGCGTCTTGCCGGACGCCGTGCCCTCGATCCGGACGTTGCGGGTGAGGTTGAGCAGCTCGGCCTTGTAGCCGAGGGCGTTGGCGGCGGGCACATCGGCGGCGCTGTTGACCTCGGTGAAGGTGCGGTAGACGCCGCTCTTGATCGGAGCCGCCTTGATCTCGTCTGCCGAGGTCCAATCGGCCTCCCACTCGTACGACCACGGCGTCACCGTGCTACCGACGATGTCGAGGTTGCCAGCCCCCATCACCCAGATGCCGACGTCCGTCGCCACCGGGTCCATCCCGCCGCCGACGAATGCGTCCTCGTTGATCCCCGTGAACTGGAGGAAATGCTCGACCGACTCGGAGGTCGGTTTCATGCGGAGCGTTCCGTAGACGATGACGTTGCCCGACGCCGTCACGTGGGTGTCGTTGGCCGGGTCGAACTCCCAGGTCTCGCCGGCGGGAACGGTGAAACCAGACGGGAAGGACTCGCCGTCCTTCAGCACCCGGTCTGCCGCTGCCGAGGCCTGCGGCGTTCCCGCCACCAGCACGAGGTGCGCCACGGCGAGAGCGGTCACGAGCATGGGAACCAGGCGGCGCCTGATGGCGCCGTCGGCCCGATTCGAGAATGTGTTCACGGAGCTTCCTCCTCGGCCCCCGGGGCAGGGGAATGCCACCGGTTCGTTTCGCTACCCCTTCAGGTGGCGTCGTTTGGCGCCCGGCGGATCGGAGGAGAGAGAAGATCCGCCGCCCGCAAAGGTAGCCCAGGTTCCGGTTTAGGGCGATTCGAGACGCGGCCGCTCGACGATGCTGCGCCGCGCGCCAGCCGTCGATTCGGCGGTAGTGTCATGTCCCTTCGAGAGACCGAGGATCCTCTCGACCGAACTGGTGGGACCCGCACGATGGACAAGTTCCTCTCCGACCTCGCATCTTCGAACGCGTTCTGGCTCGGGCTCGCCCTCGGTGGCGCCGCACTGCTGATCGGCTGGCTCGTTGCGACGCTGGTGCGGGATGCGCCGCAGCCGCCGATCGGCGGAGGCCTGTTTGCGACCGCGACGCTCATCGTCCTGTGGGTCGAGTTCGATGTACCCCTCGCCGTGGTGCTGGGGTCCGCAGCGATGGTGGGCGGCGTGATGCTGGGCACCGAACTGTGGGACCGGACGCTCGGCGCGCTGCCCGGAGCCGCCGTCGTGATCTACTTCGGCGACGCCGCCTCGCGCGCGGCCGCCGTCGTCGTCATCATCACCGTCGCCATCGGGGGCGCGTTCGCCACCGACTTCGACGCCGCGTTCCGCAAGTCGGCCATCGGGATGCCGTTGCTCGCCGGGTCGATCGTCGGCTTGCTCGTGACCGTTCCGGACACCGAGCGGGCGTTCGCCCTCTTTGGCGTCTCGTTGCCGCTGATCTTCCTCGGCTGGCCGCGGCCGATCGTGTCGCTTGGCCCCGGCGTCGCCGCAGCAGCAGGCATCATCGGATGGGTCGCCGGCCTGGCCGGCACCGGGCGGCCCGGGGCGACCATCGGTGCCATCGCCTCGCTCGGGCTCATGCTGGGGGAACCGATCGGACGCCGTCTGGCCAAGCGGCCGACCGCGCTGGTCCGCCTCGCCGAAGCAGGACCGATGAGATCGCTGATCGTCGTGGCCATCCACGGCGTGCTCGTGTTCGGTGCGGCCCGCATCGCTGGGTTGCGGGAAGGCGCCCTTCCTGCGATCGCCCTCTCGCTGCCCTTCCTCACGCTCGGGGCGCTGCTCGGGGCGGCGCCTGACGTCCGCCGCCCCGCACCCGCACCCTCGGCCGATTGACCCCTGGTGCTCGGCCACCCGCCGCTCGTCGCACGCCGCCGGCTACGCCCCACACGTCCGTAAGCTCCCCAGCGTGAGCGAGTGGAGACTCCGGTGGGGGGCGGCGATCCTGGCCGCAATGGTGGGGGGCACCGCGCTCGCCGGCCTGACTCCCTCCGCAACGGCGCTCGCCGCCCAGGAACGCTCCCGCGCCCGAGACTGCGACCAGACGTCGGTCGGCCTCATCCCGCTCATCGACCTCGGAACCGGGACCTACGAAGGGGCCACCGGGGGCCTCTACCCGCTGGGGAGCAACGAGATGCCCCCCGCCCACCTCGCCGTCGGTCTCGCCCGCGCCGCCGAGATCACGCCACTCGACGCCGCCGGANNGAGTTCCAGCGCCTCGTGCCGAGAACCTCGAACATCGCCGACTCGGTGGTCGTCGTCAACGGGGCGCAGGGCGGCGAGCACATCCGGGCGTGGGCCGACCCCGCCGGGAGGCCGTGGCAGGGACTCGACGCCGCGCTGGCGCAAGCAGGCGTCACGGCCGAGCAGGTGCAGGCGCTCTGGGTGAAGATGACGCAGCGACTCGGCCCCTCGCCGCTTCAGCCGTTTCCCGACAGCGCGCTCACGTATCGCGACGACCTGATCCAGGTGATCCACCTCCTCATGGAGCGCCTCCCCAACCTGCGCATCGCGTACGTGTCGAGTCGCACCTACGGCGGGTACAACTCGACGTCGTCGCCGAGCCCCGAGCCCGTCGCCTACGAGGAGGGCTTCGGCGTGAAGTGGGTGATCGAGCGCCAGATCGCCGGCGATCCCGACCTGAACCCCGATCCAACGGCCGGCGAGGTGCGGGCGCCGTGGCTGGCCTGGGGCCCGTACCTGTGGGCCGACGGCACGACCCCGCGCAACGACGGCCTGACGTGGTCGTGCCGCGAGTACCGGGCCGATGGTGTGCACCTCGATTCGGGGAACCGCAAGGTCGGCACGATGCTGATGGACTTCCTCGAGGCAGAGCCGACGGCGGCCTGGATCTTCTCCGATCGAGAGCTCCCATCACCGCCGAGCGACCTCGGGGAGCCGATCCCCACCTCGACGACCCCGGGCGATGCCGCACCGGTGCCTTCGACCACCGCCGCTCCGACGACGACCGCAGCGCCGGAGCGCACGACGACGTCGACCACAGAGGCGAACCTGGGCGTGGACGCGCTCCCTCCGAACGAGGAAGACGACGGCGGGCTCCCGGAATGGGTATGGGCGCTGATCGGCGCCGGGGGGGCGCTGCTCCTGGCTGCCGTCGGCATCAGAATCGCCGAGCTGCAGAGGCGACGCCGGACGGAGTGACGCCCGTCCGCGGCCCGCATGGCTCAGAAGTAGGCAGCCGCCCGGTGCAGGAACGCCGCCATCTGCTGGCGGGTGATGAGCGCGCCGGGGCAGAACATCGTGTTGGCCGGCGGATTGCAGCCAAGCGTGATCCCGGCGGCGGCGAGCGCCTCGATGTCGGCCTCGAAGATCGAACCGTCGTCGTCGACGAATCTCTCCGGGCCCGGAGGGAGGCCGAGGGCCCGCACCAGGAAGGCGGCCATCTGGGCGCGAGTCACGAAGTCGTCAGGGCAATACGCGGTGTTGGCCGGCGGATTGCACCCCGTGGTGATGCCCGCCGCCGCGAGAGCGTTGATGTTCGCCTCGAAGATCGAATCGTCGTCGTCGTCGAAGGCGTTCGGTCCATCCCGAAGCCCGAGCGCCCGATCGAGGAAGGCTGCCATCTGCCCACGAGTCACGAAGTCGGTGGGGCAGAACAGGTCGTTGAGCGGGGGATTGCAGCCGGTCGTGATCCCTTCGGCGGCGAGCCACTCGATGTCGTCGTAGAAGATGCTCGTCGTCGGCACGTCGCGGAACGTGGTCCCGCCGCCGAGCGTGCCGCATGCCCCCGGGTCGGCGAGGAACCAGTCACACGCCACCGGCTCGGAGGAGAAGAAGTCCATCAGCAGGCCCGANNTCCGCCACGACGGCCTGCACGGAGAAACCGTTGTCGTAGCCGGTCTGCGGCTCGGCGTGATTGGGGCTGAGCTCGTAGCCCCCGTAGATGCGAGACGACAGGTACACCTGCCGGACGTTGGGGAAGACGTCGGCGGCGATGCCGAGGATGTCGGTGAGCCAGCCGTGCTCGAGGGCGACCCGCTCTTCGAACGACCCGTTGCCGAGATCGGGGAGTTGCGAGCCCATCTTCAACCACAGCACTCGCACCTGGTCGCTGCGGATGCCTGCCTCCGCCGCCGCCTCCACGGCGAAATCCCAGGCGGCGTCGTTGGGGTTGGCCCACTGGACCATCGCAACACCGCCTTGGGCGCCGTTGGCGAACCGCAACGTCTGGGCGAGGTCGTTGCGTGCGGCGGCGTCGAGCATGAAGCGGCCCCACTCCTGCTCGCCGTTGGACATGCCGAGCGACAGGACACCGATGACGCCATCGACCGGCGTGACGGCAGGGGCCGCCGCGGCGTGCGTCGCCGGCATCTCGTTGCCGGTCGCGTACAGATCGCCCGTGTCGCTCAGCGGCACTTCGCCGATGGACGTGACCGAGCAGTTGCCGCCATAGGCGGCGGCCGGTGCGTGGGGCGCCGCGGCCAGCATCGTGGCCACGATCGCAACGGTGAGCAGCAGCGCGTGAGGTGCGCGAGAGGTGGGCGTGATCATGCAGCCGGTAGCGTAGGTCCCATCCGGCAGTAGCGATCAGCATGTTTTGAGTCCCCCGCCCTACCCCCAGGCGTTGACGTATCGAGCACCCGTGTCCTACGTTGTCTCCTGCTGGAAACGATCAGCACGGGCTGCGAGTTTCGAGCGCCGCCGTGCGCGAGCGGGCGGCCCGAGGGACACTGGATTGGGGGAATCGGCATGACGAGCGTCGGCGTTGCCTGCTTCGTATCCTCCCGAAGCTCGATCGCAACCGAAGTCCCACCCGTACCCGACCAGAGGCACACGTGACCGAGCTCTCCGGCGTCTGACCAGAGTCACGAGAACGAACACAAAGGAGCGCCGCATGGCGGACATCAAGGCCAGCATCAAGGACTACATCCTCGACGAGTTCGTCCCAGACGGCGACATCGACGTCGAAGACAACACCAACTTGCTCGAGGAGGAAGTCGTCGACTCGCTGGGCATCTTCACTCTCGTGTCGTTCATCGAGAACAAGTTCAACGTCTCGATCGACGCCGAAGAGGTGAACCTGGACAACTTCGAGACGCTCCAGAGCATCACCAAGCTGGTCGAGTCCAAGCTCGGCTGATCCGCACGCTCCCTCAGTCGTTTGAGTGGCGCCCCACCCCGGGGCGCCACTTCCTTTTGGCGGATGGTCACACAGATCGTGAAGTCC
>DKBA01000245.1 GCA_002450985.1 Acidimicrobiia bacterium UBA6912 | reverse complement strand
GTCCAAGATGAAGAACAAGACATTCGGAGCCCCCTCCGGCGCCCGCACCGGCTCAGGCCACGCCGGCGACGAGTCCGCCGTGGTCAGGCCGATACGGCCCGGGAAACCCGAACCCTGCCCGTACTCGACAACCGCCATGCGCGATCTCCTCTCACTCGCCGGGTCCCTGATCGTGATCAGCCTATGAGGCCGCTCCCGGCGCGTCTATTCAGGGTGACAACGGGGACCGGGGCTCGGCGCCGAGCACCAGACGCGGTGGACGGCCCTCGTCGGCGATCTCATCGCCCCTCCTCCCGGCATCCGAGGGTCGCGTCTCGCCGGCACTGCATCGGAGTCCGACCTACCTCCTACGGAGAGGCACTCCCCGACACCTCGTCGAGGAGGGCCAGCGTCGCCGCCACGATCTGCTCCTGCGCCCGCTCCGCCGTGATGGTCGGTGAGCCGCCACCCGGCTGCCCGCCGTAGTCGCCGAACTGGGAGTGGACTGCACCCGTGACCTCCACGAACACGGTCGACGGCGGGAGGTCGGTCCGCGACGCCGCGATCTCTTCGGGGGTCGTGAGGATGTCCTCGCTGCCGTAGATCGACGTCACGGCGAGTTGAGATCGATCGGCGATGCTCGAAGCCGGGTAGGCGCCCCACAGCACGAGGCCGCCGAACACGTCACTGTCTCCGGCGGCGATCGCCGCCGCGACACCTCCGAGTGAGTGCCCGGCAACGACGTCGCCAGGCGCGGCGAGGTCGGCGGCGGCCCCCTGGGCGAGGATGGCGAAGCCGAATGGGGGCTTGACGATCGTCACGGCGTAGCCCGCTGCGGCGATCGGACGGAGGATGTTGGCGTAGGCGCGGGGGTCGACGAGGCCGCCCGGGTAGAAGATGAGGCTCGTCGGGTTGGCGTCTGCGACGGGACGCATCTCGATGCGGGTGCTGGATTGGGTGCTCTCGACGTCGGGGCCGCTGCCGAGTGCCCGCAGGGCCAGGTCGGTGGCCGGAAGGGGCCGCAGCACCCATGCGAGACCGCCGAGGACGATGGCGAGAAGGACGATTACCCCGCGCACCAGCACGCGGCCGAGGGTGCCGCCCCGTGGCTTGCGACGGAAACCCCGCCAGATCAGGAGGCCCCCGCCACCCGCCGTGACGAGGAGCAAGATGGTGTACGCAGGGTGCGAGGCTCGGATCGCACCCCACTCCGTGGCGAGCGCAGCTCCCGGCGCCAGCACGAGCAGGAGACCGGACCCCGTCCACCACCAATCGATTGCGCGATCAGGCTGGGGAACGTCCTCCGACATGGGCCATGCACAGTAGCGCCCGCGCCAAGGGGTGCCCCGCCATCACGTGTGGCGGACCGTCCCTCGACTCGCTCGGTCCCGCCCGCTCGCCGAACTCCACCGAACCCCCGGGTACAGGGCTGGGTGTGGCCGACGAATGGAACAGGCATGCTGGCCGCCGCCGTTCTCTCGCTTGCCATCGAGTGCCGTGGCGAGTCCATCATCGCTTCGGGCCGTCTCTCCAGACCTGTTGGATCGCAGGGAGAGTGAGCCACGATCGAGCAGCGGTACCTTCTCCGAGGGGCCTCAGAGCCGGCCGGGCAGGGGCAGCACGGTGACGAGCGGCCGCCCCCCGCGTCGCGAGCCGTTCGGGTATGGTCGAGGGTGGGACGCTGCGACCTGGCGTGACGAACACCCCCTGCGCCGGGGCGAGGGAACCCGATGGCGGATGGACCACGACCGCGGGTGTTCCTGTCGTACTCGAGACGGGACGACGAGCGGGTGAACGCGTTGCAGGCTGCCCTCGAGCAAGAGGGCATCCGGGTCTGGCGCGACGTCGAGGGGATCGACGCCGGGGAGGCTTGGCGGGCCCGCATCACCGATGCGGTGAGGAACTGCGACGCTCTCGTCCTTGCGGTCACCGCGAGATCCATCCGCAGGGACGAGGTGCTGAACGAGGTCGCGCTCGCCGGCGAGTTCCACAAGCCCATCCTCCCTGCCTTCCTGGACACGGTCGACACCGGCATCCCCGATGAGTTGCGGGGGGTGCTCAGCCGGCTGAATCGAGCGGAGCTCCACAAGGACTTCGCCGCGGGCGTGAACCTGCTGGTGAGATCGATTCGCACCCATGCCGCACAGCATGTCCCCGGACGGGACACGCGCACCGGCTTCGAGTCGCTGCAGCGTATGGGTGCCGCCGGGGTCGAGGCGCTGACAACGGAGTACGAGACGGCGTTGGCAGCCGGTCGGGTGGATGGTGCGACGCTCGTCTCGCTCGGCCAATGTCACTTGTTCCTCGGTCGCTACCGTGAGGCCCGCGAGGTGCTGCGGCGCGCCGTCGCCACCGATCCGACGTCGGCGCCTGCCGCGTACACGCTCGCCATCGCCATCGTCGGCGGTCGGCGGCCGAGGGCGCTGCGGATGAGCGCCGCCGAGGAGATCGCCCGGCTTCTCGAGAAGGCGGTGCGCCTCGACCCCGAGCCGGCGCATTTCGAGTATCTCGCCGCCCTCGTCAAGGTCGATTACTACGAGGGACACGGGCTGCTGGTTCCCGAGCCATCGGTGGAGACCCTGCTCGCCCGGGCGAGCGCCAAGAAGCTGGATCGGGGCGAGCTCGCCCGGATCTTCGATGCCGTGGAGGTGGACGAGGGGATGTGGGCACGGATCGCCATAGACGCCTGACGGGAGGAGACGCGCATGGCGTACCAAGTGAAGACGACGAAGCCGAGGGAGCTGCGGGCGCTCCGCCGCTTTTTCACCCCGTTCCCCCGCTGGGTCGTGGGAGCGTGGTTGATCGGCGCGGTCCTCATCGCCATCGGAACGGCGGGCGACTCCTCGATGGACCCCGACTCCCAGGCGCTGGCCGTCGCCGGCGGCGTCGCACTCCTCGCCGTCGGGGTGCTACAGGTGGCGGTGTGGTCGGCGCGGCCTTCGGCGAGACAGGTCGATCGCTGGCTCGATGAGGACCTGATTCGGTTGAAGGATCGGGCAGTCGAGAAGTGCGGACTCGCGGGTGTGCCCCTGCGGTCGGAGACCGTCGTCCTGACGGGGCCGACATTCAACGTGATGGGTGCGGACCTGGCGTACCGGGGTGATCGCAAGGGGAACGCACGCTTCACACCGGTCAGCGTCACCATCCTCAACTTCACGGAGCATCAGATCACCGCCTACCAATGCACCCTCGACCGCCTCACCGGCAACGCGCTCGCGGAGGGGACGGACGAGTTCTTCTACAGCGACGTCGTGTCGGTGACGACGAAGACCGAGGACTTCACCATCGACAAGGACCGGTTGACGCGGAAGGCCCGCAAGTTGCTCGGGAAGCAGATTCGCGGGGGCAAGCTCCAGATTCCGGAGACGCAGCGGTTCATCCTCACCACCTCGGGCAGCACGAGCATCGAGGTCATCATCGAGGCCATGCTCGACAAGCTCGATCGGATGATCATGGGGTCGGGTGGTGACGTCGACGTGGACGTCGCCGACAAGGCGATCTCGGGCATGCGCCAGATGCTGCGCGAGAAGAAGATCCCGGCGACCGACGAGTAGGGCTTCGCTCGGGCAGACGGGGGCCCCCTCCGTCCCGAGCCTGGCGGCTCGGGCCACCTCCCCCGGCGGGGGAGGCATTCGATGCGTTCGTTTGGCCTGAGCGTGGTACGAATGGCTCCCCCTCCTCTCAGGGGGAGCTGCCGAGCGGAGCGAGGCTGAGGGGGTTCGCTGCGACGGTGCTGGCACACGGAGCGCCGTCTCGCTACGATCGAACAGATGTTCGCCCCCGACGTCGCCACCCCTGCCTGGCTCGACGACCTCAACCCGGAGCAGCGCGCGGCGGTCGTCCACGACGGCGGACCGCTGCTGGTCGTGGCCGGGGCAGGCAGCGGGAAGACCCGCACGCTGGCGAGCCGGGTGGCGTGGCTGATCGACCAGGGCACTCCGGCCGAGCGCATCCTGCTGCTCACGTTCACCCGGCGTGCCGCCGCCGAGATGGTGCGTCGTGCCGGGGGCCTCATCGCCGATCGCTCCACCGGCCGGGTGTGGGGCGGTACGTTCCACTCCATCGCCAACCGGCTGCTGCGCCGCCACGCTCCCGCCGTTGGGCTGGACGGCAACTACACGGTGCTCGACCAGGCCGACGGTGAGTCGCTGTTCGGTGTGCTCCGCACCGAGCTCGGCGTCGCCGACGGCAAGGTGCGGTTCCCCCGCAAGGAGACCATCGCCGCCATCTACAGCCGCACCGTCAACGAGCAGGCGAGGCTCGACGACGTCCTGCGGGCGCGCTTCCCGTGGTGCCAGGACCACGGCGAAGAGTTGCGCCGGGTGTTCAAGGCCTATCGGGAGCGGAAGCGCGAGCACAACGTGCTCGACTACGACGACCTGCTGCTCTACTGGCGGGCTCTGCTCGAGAGTCCTGCTGCCGACGCGGTGCGCGGCTTGTTCGACCACGTGCTCGTCGACGAGTTCCAGGACACCAACCGCATCCAGGGCGACATCCTCACCAGACTGTGCGGGTCGACCGGCAACCTCACCGTGGTCGGCGACGACGCCCAGGCGATCTACGCATTCCGGGCCGCGTCGATCGAGAACATCCGCCGCTTCCCCGACGACTACGACGGCGTCTCGGTGGTGACGCTCGAGGAGAACTACCGGTCCACTCCGCAGATCCTCGAGGCGGCGAATTCCGTGATCGCCCAGTCGAGGGAGCTCTACCCGAAGCGGTTGCGGTCGTCGCGACCGGACGGTCCCGTCCCCGACCTCGTCACGTGCACCGACGAGACGACGCAGGCCGACTTCGTGTGCGACGGCGTGCTCGCCCACCGGGAGGCCGGTATCCCGCTGCGGGACCAGGCGGTGCTGTTCCGCACCGGCCACCACTCAGACGGGCTCGAGCTCGAACTGGCCAGGCGCAACATCCCCTTCGTCAAATACGGGGGGCTCAAGTTCCTCGAGGCGGCCCATGTGAAGGACCTGATGGCGCTGCTGCGCATTCTCGACAACCCGCGCGACGAGCTGGCGTGGCACCGGGTGCTGCTCGCCATCCCCGGCGTCGGCCCGGCGACGGCGATGCGGGTGCTCGCCGAGGTGGGGGAGCGGGTGGCGGCCGACTCGCTCGATGCGCTCACCGCTTTCTGCTCGCTCCAACCCGTGGTGCCCGCCGATGCCGTGCAGCCTCTCGCCGAGCTCCAGCACGCCCTGCGCGATGCCAGGGGCACCGTCGACCGCGAACCGTCGCCCGCCGAGCAGGTCGACCGGCTGGTTCCGTTCTGCACGATGGTGTTCGAGCGCAACTACGACGACGCCGCCGCCCGGCTCGGCGATGTCGAGCAACTCGCCGGGCTCGCCGGGGAGTATCCCACCCGCAGCCGGTTCCTCACCGAGCTGACCCTCGACCCGCCGGTGTCGACCGCCGATCTCGCCGGTGCGCCCCACCTCGACGACGACTACCTCGTGCTCTCCACCATCCACTCGGCGAAGGGTGGCGAATGGCGGTCGGTGTTCGTCATCCACGCCGCAGACGGCAACATCCCGTCCGACATGGCGCTCGGTGAGCCCGGCGGCGTCGAGGAGGAGCGCAGGCTGCTCTACGTCGCCCTCACCCGGGCGAAGGACCATCTCCACGTGTCCTTCCCGCAGCGCTTCTACCACCGCCGCTTCGGCGGCGACGACAGCCACTCGTACGCCCCACTCAGCCGGTTCCTGTCGGGGGTGACCGATGCGTTCGCGCTCTCGGTGGCGGCAGGCGACACAGGCGATGACGCGCCGGCACCGGTACCGGCCGGCGCCGACCCGGTGGGGGCGCTGCTCGACGATCTGTTCGGGTGAATCGGTGCGGCGGCTACGGCGATGGGATCTCTGCCGCGTAGACGCCGGCCCAGCCGTCCTCTTCCTCTCCCATGCTCGCCGTCACCGCGAGCCAGTCGCCGCGAAAGCCGTCGCGCTCGATGCCGAGCGACGTGATCGGCATGCCCACGGCCTCGGGGTCGAGAATGCCGCCGTCCATCCACGTGTCGAGCAAGACCTCGGTGCGGGCGTCGCTCGGCCCCTGACTCAGCGAGATGGCGTCGATGGGTTCGACCCAATACCGGTCCACGGGATCGATCTCGCCGCTGCGGCCGAGGAACGCAACGCGATACGTCGCCCCGACCTGGCCGGACACGGCGAGAAAGGCGTTGCTGCGCCACCGCGGCGGCTCGGCATCGCCGTGGCCCATTCCGGGCGGGGCCCCGGAGAAGTTCCAGTACAGGAAGTCGTCGATCTCGTCGCCCGTCTCGGCGACGAGCCGAGTGCGGCCATTGACGATGTCGTGAACGAAGATCCCCTGGTGGAGCGGCACCTCGACGGGGAAGTCGTCGCCGACGAACTCCTCGCAATACGCCCTTCGGTCTGCGTTCCCGGTGGTCGGGCAGTCGAGCCAGAGTGTCGTGGTCTCGTCGCCCCACGCTGCCCAGAACCCGACGAACCGGCCTGCGAAGGACAGGCCCTCGCCGAAGCGGGTGAAGTGCTCGTGCGGCTTGCCCGGCACGACGTCGCCGATCCCGACGAGGGTCTCGATCGCAGGCTCGGATTGGAGCGGTGCGGCGTAGATGCCGCCGTAGGCGGGATTGCGCTCGTCGTCGTAGCCGACGAAGACGGCGACGTCGCCTGCCGCGCTCGGCGGGGCCGTCGATCCGAACGTGAGGGTCACACCGGCCGGCACGTTGGGGATCGGCGTGTTGGTGTTGGCGATCAGTTGCACCGGGGCCGTGCCGCCGTCGTCGAGCACGTCCCGGAAGAAGACGCCGGTTGCGCCCTCACCGCTCTCCGCTTCGGCAGCGGTGACGGCCATGTGGTGGTAGTCGGCCGTGACAGGAGCCGGGGTAGTGGGCAACGTGTAGTTGCCCTTGAAGACGATCCGGTTCTCGCCGGCGACGGCCGGAGCACCGGGGAAGACGTCGAAACGGGTGAGCGGCTCGATCCCGGGCACGGCGAAGTAGGGGAACATGTCGACGCCGACCACGTCGCCGGGTACGGCACCCAGCAGGCTGGCGCCCGTGATCACCTCCCCGACGGGATTCGTGTAGATACCTGTGGTGCCGGCGCGGCTCTCGCCGTCCTCGGTGGTGTACTGCCACACCGGCGACGAGTTCCCCCGGGTCGCGATCATCGGCGAGTCGATGGCGATGCGGGGGATCGACGGGAACTCGTTGAACGTCGTGGCGAGGTTGTTGGGCTCGGGCACCAGCGAGTTCCGATCCGCAAACCGCTGGAGCGCTGCACCGGAGGCGACATCGCGCAGGTAGATCCCGCTCATCGGTTGTGGGCCCCGCGACCTGGCCCGAAACACGACGAGGCCATCTTGGTTCACCGACGGCGGGTTGTAGCTGTTGAACGTCTTGCTCGTGCCGGGCAGCAGGTCACCATTGTTGGCGACGACGTGCCACTCGGGGGCTGCGGGCGGTGCGGCACCCGCCACGGGGGCGAGAACGCCGACCACCACCAGCAGCGTCGCGCCGAATACACCGAGTTGCGGCCTTCCTACCATCGCGTGCTCCCTCGTGATCACAGAGGAGCGATGACCGGCGGACGCGTGCTGCGGCCGCGACGGTCGGGAGTTCCCCTGTGCCTGTCGGCGACTCCTCCCGCAGATCGCCTCACCCCAATGGTCAGATCGTGCCGGGTCGGCCCCCGCGGCCGCCAGAGGCGGAAGTCCCCACCGGCAACCCCGCGCGTTCCTGTCACACCCGGCGGAGATGATGCGGGGTGGCATGGCTGAGGGCGCTCCGATCCTGCACGTCGATCTCGATGCGTTCTACGCATCGGTGGAGCAGCTGCGCAATCCGGCGCTGCGGGGGAAGCCGATCGCCGTCGGCGGGGGAGTGGTGCTGGCGGCCAGCTACGAGGCGCGGCAGTTCGGGGTGCGTTCGGCCATGCCGCTGCGGCGCGCCCGCCAGCTCTGCCCGCGGCTCATCGTCGTGCCCGGCGACTTCTCCGAGTACGGACCGCTGTCCGAGCGGGTGATGGACGTGTGCCGGCGCTTCACCCCGCTCGTCGAGCAGATCTCCATCGACGAGGCCTTCCTCGACGTCTCGGGCTCGATCCACCTGTTCGGGCCTTCTGCCGAGATCGCCGCCAGGCTCCGCCACGAGGTGAAAGACGAGACCGGGCTCGTGGTGTCGGTTGGGGTGGCCCGCACCAAGTTCCTCGCCAAGGTGGCGAGCCGGGTCGCCAAGCCGGACGGGATGCTCGTCGTCGCACCGGATGACGAGCTGGCATTCCTCCATTCGCTGCCCGTCGGCCTCATCTGGGGCGTCGGCCCCGTCACCGAGGCGAAGCTCGCGCAGCTCGGGATCACCACGGTCGCCGAGCTCGCCCACACCGACCGGCGCACGCTCGAACGGCATCTCGGCCCCGGCGCCGGCGCCCACCTCCATGCGCTGGCGTGGAACCGTGACCCCCGACCGGTGGTCACCCACCACCGAGCCAAGTCCGTCGGGGCGCAGTCGGCGTTCGGCGGCGGCGGGCACGATCGGGGGCTGCGGCGCCGGGTGCTGCTCGATCTCGCCGAGCGGGTCGGGTCGCGATTGCGCAAGAAGGGCAGGGCGGCGCGGACCATCACCGTCCGGGTGCGCTTCGACGACATGAGCTCGGTCACGCGCAGCGTCTCGCTGCGGGCGCCGGTCGCGACCACACCCGCGATCGCCTCGATCGCCGGCCACCTGGCCGACGCCGGGGTCGCCGAGTCGGCGGGGCGCGACGTGACCCTGCTGGCGATCTCGACCTCGAACCTGACGACCTCGCCCCATCTCCAGCTCGAGCTTCCCTTCGCCGAGCTGCTCGGCGCCGACCTCTTACGGGCGGGCTCTGCTCAGGAACGTTCGCGTCAGGGCCTCGACGAGGCGGTGGACGCCTTGCGCAGACGGTTTGGCAAGGAGGCCGTGGGGCGGGCATCCCTGCTCCTCCAGCACCGCCGCGGCGTCCCCGACGAGTTCCGCGATCTGGCGAGCAAGGACTGAAGNNCTCGGCTGGGGTGGGCAGGGGCGACGGCTCGGCACCTGAGTGGCTCCGTCAGGAGACGCTCAGGCGTCGCCATCGCCCCCCTCGCATCGCCTTCTGAGTGATCCCCATCACTCAGACCTCTGCGGATCCCTCCGAAGGGGAGATCATACGGAACACGGATTTGCGGGATCGTGGTCGACTTGGAGGACGGGGTGACCGGGGGATTCGATGAAGGTGGGCACGAGGCACGCCCGGCTCGTGCCGTCGGGCTCGAAGACCACCTGTGCGACGGCCGTCGTCGATCCCGCCGTCGACAGCGTCGGCCAGACGAAGTTGCCGAGGCCCCACGCTACGGGCACACCGTCCACGATCTCGAGGGGCTGGAGGCGGTGGGCGTGGTGGCCGAAGATCGCATCGGCGCCGGCCTCGATCATCGCTGCGGCCCGTTCCCGGTCCTCGGGACGGGGCTGGGTGTCCAGCTCCACGCCCCAGTGGATGGCCACGATGACGAGATCGGCCACCTCGTCGGCAGCCTCGACCGCCGCCACCATCGTCTCGATGGTGTCGCCGTCGGCCATCCCCGGCCAGTCCTCCCCCGCGATCCAGTCGGGGCTCGGGACGACGCCCCCGAAGCCGAGCACCGCGACCCGCCAGCCATTGATGTCGAAGAGCGCAGGCTCGTGCGCCTGGGCGGCGTCCTTCCCGACTCCGACGGGGGCGATGTCGGCGGCAATGAGCTGCTCCCGGGAATCCAGCAGCGCATCCTTGCCGTAGTCACCGGAGTGGTTGTTGCCGAGATTGGCCACCTCGACGCCGCCCGCCCGCATGAACGGCAACGCATCGGTGTCGCAACGGAAGGTGAACTGCTTGGGCAGGGCGGAGCCGAGATCAGACGCGGCGCACTCCAAGTTGACGATGGTGAGGTCGTCCTCCTCGAAGATCTGCTGGAGTCCCGTCCACGGGTGGCGATAGCCCTCGGCGGCGAGTGCCGGGATGTATGAGGGGTCGAGGTTGACGTCGCCGGTGGCGCTGATCACGAGGCGTCCGCGGGGCGGGAGCGTGGTGGTCGTGGGCGGGCTGGTGGTGGTCGTGGGCGCAGGGGCCTGTTGCGTGGTTGTGGGAGCCGGGGCGGCGGTGGTCGACGATGGTGCTGCCTCAGCCTCGATGGGCGCATCTGCGGTGGTCGTGGACACCGGGGCGGCTTCCGAGGTGGCGCACGCGGCTACGACCAGGACGAAGCCGACCAAGACCCAGGAACGCCGCACCATGCCTGTCAATGTAGCCGTCACTGGTGGGAACCCATGCCAATCGGACTCGCAGAGGCCCCCTCCGTCCCGAGCCTGCGGCTCGGGCCACCTCCCCCGGTGGGGGAGGCATCCATACCCTCCGTCCCGGGCCCTGCGGCTCGGGCCACCTCCCTCGGTGGTGATCTGTTGCGGTTTGGATCCGACACTCGAACCTCGTCTGGTCACGGCGGGTGACTCTCCTCCCGTGCCGCAATTCACGGTGGTGGGCTCGTTGCTCCCGTATCAGGACGTGCTGCGGCTGGGTGTACGGCGTCGGGGTGCGTGACCCGGATCGTGAAGACCCCGCACGCAGCGGCGAGCGGTGCGGTGCGGAACGATTGCGTCGAAGAGGCCCCCTCAGGCGGGCCCTGCGGGCCCGCCAGCTCCCCCGAAGGGGGAGCCATCGAACGTGGCTACGGGCTACGGGCTACGGGCTACGCTCACTCGACGATGTCCGTGTCGGCGGGGCCGAAGACGGGGAGCACGGCGAGGTAGGGCTCCGGATCGCCTTGCCACTGGTAGGCGAGCATCTGCGCCCGGCTGCGGCGGCCGAGCAGCATTCTGGCCAGCTCGTACGTGTCGATGGTGAGCGTCGCTCCCGGCTCCCCATCGCCGATCGTCCACACCCGGTCAGCCGTGATGATGCGTAGCGGTGCCGTACCTGCCTCGGCGAGGATGCGCTTCAGCCGCCACACGCCCGATACCGTCAGCTCGAGACCGGGCCCCTCGCGGCCCGACACGATGCCCAGGGCGTTGTGCACGTCCTGGTCGTGTGACCAGGCGTCGATGGCCAGGCGCACCGAGGCGGTTCCCTCGGCGAGGCGGCGCTCGATCTCGGAGGCATTCGCCGACCACTCGGCCGTGAGCTCACCGATGGACGTCGCCCTGCGGTCGGCAACCTGCACCGCAGTCGCCTCCGGGCTCCCCGGCCGAGAGACCTCGCCCTCCACGACGTCGCTGCTCAGACCGGCGAGGTGGGCGTACACATCGTGCACGGACCACCCGGGGCAGGTGGGCACAGGTGTCGCCAGCTGCTCAGGCTTCAATGTCGGGGCGAGCATCACCAATCGCTCGCGCGCCGTCCGGTAGATCGCGGCGGCGTCGAAGCCGGGCCGGCTCACAGCCCGATGATGTCGTCGGGGTGCACCGGGACCCGGGTGATCGGACGCCCGGTGGCGGCCCTGATCGCAGCGGCGACGGCGGGGGTGGAGCTGATCGTCGGCGGCTCGCCGGCGCCCTTCGCCCCGAAGGGACCGAAGTGGCTTGGCTCCTCGACGAACTCCGCCACCACATCAGGGGCGTCGGCGAAGGTGGGGAGCAGGTAGTCGGTGAAGTTGGCGTTGCGGATCCTGCCGCCGTCGAGCACGAGCTCCTCCATCACCGCCAAGCCGACGCCCTGCATGATGCCGCCTTCGATCTGGCCGACCAGCGCTCGCGGGTTCAACACCTTGCCAACGTCCTGCACCGTGTCGACGCGAACGACCCGGACGAGGCCCAACTCGGGATCGACGTCGACGACGGCGCGGTGCGCGGCGACGGCGAAGTCGACGTGGACGTCGCCTTGCCCGTTGTCGTCGGGGCGGGCGGTTGGTGGGTGGCGGAAACGGACGTGGTGTTCGGCCGGGCCGCGCTGGCAGAGCTCGTCGACGCTCACCGTGAGCTCACCCTCTCGCCACACTCCCTGGGCGTCGAGACGGTCGGCCCCGTACTCGGCGAGGATGCGGTCGCGCAGCTCGGTGGTGGCGGCGAGCACGGCGCCCCCGGTCATCTGGGTCTGACGGGACGCCGACGTCGACCCGGCAGACCCGATCTGTGACGTGTCATCGAAGATGACGGCGACGTGCTCCATGTCGAGCACGGAGCGGGCGATCTGCTGGCAGACCGTGATGAGCCCCTGCCCCACCTCGGCGGCGGCGGTGTGGATCTCGACCCCCACCGGGGTGAGCACGATCCGCACCTCCGTGAAGTCGTCGAAGGCCTCGGAGAACATGAGGTTCTTCATGCCGACGGCGTATCCGACACCGCGCACCACGTCGCCCGGGGAGGTCGTCAACCCGGTGCCGCCCGGCAGGTGCAGCGGGTGCGTGGCGTCGAGGCCGGAGGGCAGGGGGATTGCCCGGAGCCGCTCGATCACCTCCGCGGTCGGCAACGAGCCTTCGATGAGCTGGCCGGTGGTGGGCATGTGGTCACCGGGAGCGAGCGCGTTGCGGAGACGGAGCTCGACGGGATCCATGCCGAGCGCGTCGGCGAGGCGGTCCATCTGCGACTCGTAGCCGAAGCACGACTGGACGGCCCCGAAGCCGCGCATCGCCCCACACGGCGGGTTGTTGGTGCGCGTCATCACGCCGTGAACCTCGACCGAGTCGCAGCGGTAGGGGCCGACGGCGAAGTAGGCGGCGTTGGCCATCACCGCCCGGCTCGACGACATGTAGGCGCCCCCGTCGAGGAGCAGGCGTGCGGTCACCCGGACGAGCGTTCCGTCGCGGGTCGCCTCGTGGCGGTACCACATCCGCGACGGGTGGCGGTGCACATGGCCGACGAAGCTCTCGGCCCGGTTGTACACCATCCGCACGGGGCGACCGGTGTGCATGGCGAGCATGCAGAGGTGGATCTGGAGGCTCACGTCCTCCCGAGCCCCGAAGGCGCCGCCGATTCCGGACAGATGGACGCGGACACGATCCGGCGGCACGCCGAGCGCGGCGACGATCTGCTCGTGATCGACATGGCTCCACTGGGTGGCGACGTACAGGTCGACGCCGCCCTCGCCGTCGGGGATGGCCAGACCCGCCTCGGGTCCGAGCGGGGCCTGGTCCTGCATGCCGGTGTCGTAGTACCCCTCGACGACCACCTCGCCGCGAGCCTCCGGGTCGCCGCGGCGCACCGTCATCGTGCGGAAGGTCTCGTCGCGCCGTGCCGCCTCCTCCGGGTCGACCAGCGGTTCCAGCACGTCGTACTCGACGACGATCGCCTCCAGGGCGCGGCGGGCATCCTCTGCGTCGTCGGCGGCCACGACGGCGATGGGTTCACCCCAGTACCGCACCTCGCCGTCGGCCAGCACCGGTTGGTCGGCCTCCTCGAGCCCGAACACCTTGCGGCCGGGGACGTCGTCGTACGTGAGGATCGCGCTCACCCCGGGCACCCTCAGCGCCGGGCCGATGTCCAGCCGGGTGATGCGGGCGTGGGCGTGGGGGCTACGCAGCGTCGCACCCCACAAGGCCCCGTGGGCGGACAGGTCGGACGAGTAGGCGAAGTTGCCCTTGACCTTGGGAATGCCGTCCGGCCGGTCGGCCGACGTGCCGACTCCCGAGCGCACCTCGCGCCGTTGCGTCGTGAAGGTCACGCCCCACCTCCTGCGTTGCGGGCGGCGAGCTCCTCGAGCCCGCGCAGGATGGCCCCGTACCCCGTGCAGCGGCACACGTTGCCGGCGAGCGCCTCCCTGATCTCGTCCGACGTCGGCGTCGGGTTCACGTCGAACAGCTCGGCCGCGGCGACGACGAATCCCGGGGTGCAGAACCCGCACTGCACGCCGCCCCCGTCGAGCAGCGCCGTCTGCACCGGGTGCAGCACGTCGTGGTCGGCGTAGCCCTCGACCGTGCGCACCGTCGACCCGTTGGCGTCGACGGCCATCACGAGGCAGGAGCACACGACGTCGCCGTCGAGCACCACCGAGCACGACCCGCACTCGCCCTGCTCGCAGGCGTTCTTCGACCCTGGGAGCGCCATCTCCTCCCGCAGCACGTGGAGGAGGCTCTCCGGCCCGCGCACATCCACGCTGTGGTCGACTCCGTTGACGGTGATCGTGATCCTCATGCGGCCAGGCACCTCTCGAGCAGACGGCGGGCGAGCACACCCGAGGCGTGCCTCCGGTAGGCCTCCGTGCCCCGGTGGTCGGTGATGGGACGCACCTCTTCGCTCACCAGGCGGCTGAACTCGGCCAGGGCGGCCTCGCCCGGCGCTGCCTCCTGCGAGATCATCGCCTCGGCACGGCGCGCCCTGATCGGTGTCGGGCCGACGGCGCCGAGGGCGACGGTCGTCCTCCCGTCGTCGAACCGCATGACGCACGCCGACACCATCGAGATGACCATCGCGTTGCGGACGCCGATCTTGCCGAACGCCTGCCGCCGCGGGATCTCGTCGGGGAGCACGGCAGCCACGATCAGCTCGTCGGGCTGGCGAGAGGTGCGCTTCACCCCGGTGAGGAACTCGTCCCACGGGACGCGGCGAACGCCGTTGCGGCTGCTGTGCAGCTCCACCTGGGCGTCGAGGGCGGCGAGGAAGGGGAGGGAATCGCCCGCCGGGCTGGCCGTCCCCAGGTTGCCCCCGAGGGTTCCGGCGTTACGGATCTGCGGCGACCCGACGGTCCGGGAGAGCTGGGCGAGCGCCGGGTAGGGGCCCCGCTCCATGCGGGCGTACGTGATCCCTGCGCCGATGCGGCTCCCCTCCCACGTGCGCAGGTCGTCGACGCGGCGCAGCGCGATGACGTGAGCCGGGTTGGCGTGTCCGGCATTGACCTCCACCATCACGTCGGTGCCTCCGGCGAGCAAGGTCGCCGCAGGGTCCGCGGCGAGCGCCGNNGACCTCGTCGATCAGCGCCTCCTTGCGGAGATCCGGGAGGAAGGCCGACCGGAAGCTGTTGCGGGCGATGTCGGCGAGCGTTCCCACATCGAGCCCGAGCCCGTTGGCGACGGCGACGTAGTTGCCTGCCACGTACCCCCCGAAGTACGCAGGGTCGTCGGAGTTGACGGACACCCGAAGCCCGGCGTCGAGCATGGCGGGCAACGGGTGATCGGCCATCGAGTCGAACACTCGCAGGCGCACGTTGGACAGGGGGCACACGGTGAGTGGGATCTGGTCGGCCGCCAGCCTGCGCACCAGCGCGGGGTCCTCCATGCAGCGGACGCCGTGATCGATGCGGCGGGCGCCGAGCAGGTCGAGCGCCTCCCACACGTACTCGGGTGGGCCCTCCTCGGCCGCATGGGCCACGGGGAGGAGCCCGGCGTCGACCGCAGCGGCGTAGACGTGGCGGAACTTCGACGGCGGATGGCCCACCTCGGAGGAGTCGAGACCGACGCCGAGCAGGCGCTCGCTGTGGGGGAGGGCCTCGTCGAGCGTCGCCATCGCCTCGTCCTCGCTCAGGTGACGGAGGAAGCACATGATGAGCCCGCCCGAGATGCCGAAGCGCTCACGCCCATCTGCAAGCGCCCGCTCCAGGCCATCGAGCACGGTGGTGAAGGCGACGCCGCGCGCGGTGTGCGTCTGCGGGTCGAAGAACATCTCGATGTGGCGGACGTTGTCTGCGGCGGCCCGTTGCACGTAGGCCCAGGCGAGCTCGTAGAAGTCCTGCTCGGTGATGAGGACCCGGGCCCCCTGGTAGTAGATGTCGAGGAACGACTGGAGATTGCTGAACTCGTAGGCGGCTCTCACGTCGTCGACCGAGGCGAACGGAACGGCGATGCCATTGCGCCTGGCCATCGTGAACATGAGCTCGGGCTCGAGGGTGCCTTCGATGTGGAGGTGGAGCTCGGCCTTCGGCAGACCGGCTGCAGCTGTCGCGATGTCCATGAGGCCATGCTAAGCACTCGGCTGCGCGACCCTCATGGCAGGCCGTCTGCGCCGTCCCAGACCCGGTTAAGCTGCCGCCCGCATCCAAAGGGACACACGAGGGGGGGATCCTCCACCATGCGCCGTTTCGCCATCCTGATCTTGCTCCTTGCGATCCTCGCCACTGCGTGCGGTGGGGACGAGGCACCTGAGGCATCCACGGATCTCAACGTCAAGATGTCGGATTTCGCCTTCGACCCCGACAAGGTGGCAGTGCCCCCCGGCGCCGAGATCACCATCACGCTCGACAACATCGGGTCCGTAGAGCACGAGTGGGTGATCCTCAAGGACGGCGTGCAGATCGAGGACGAGGCAGACCTTCCCGACGACGAGGAGACTCTCCTCGCCGACTTCGTCTACTGGGAGGCAGAGGTCGAGGCGGGGGAGAGCGGCACGTTCACGTTCACCGCACCCGAGCGCGGCTTCTTCCAAGTGATCTGCGCCATCCCCGGCCATTTCGCGGCCGGCATGGAGGGGCGTCTCCAGGTCGTGCGGCCCGACGAGGGCTGAGCCCGCGGGGCGTGACCGCGGACGCCGGCGAGGGGCCCGCGGTCACCCCACCTGCGAGCGGGCCGTGACGCGGCCTGCCCAATCGGTCACGAGCCGGATGAAGTCGTCCGGTGCCTCGAGCTGGGGAACGTGGCCGATGCCGGCGAGGACGGCGAGATCCCAGTCGGGGCGGTTGTCCGCGACCCAGTGCGCGGCTTCCACCGGAACCAGCTCGTCCCTGTCGCCGTGCACGACCAGCACAGGCGCGCCGATGCCGTGGAGCACCCGCATGAACTGGCGGCGGGCGAGCAGCACGGACGCGATCGACCGCTGCGCGTCCACGAACGCCGGGATCGACCACGGCATGGCTCGCCGCTCCGTCTCCATCGCATGGGCGGCCTCGCGGACTTCCTGGGGGAGGCGTCGGGCGTCCGCCGTGACGAAGTCGAGCGTGGCGGAGACGTGGTCCTCGACCGAGCGCGAGTCGCGGGCGCGGGCGACGAGCCGCGAGGCGATGCCGGGGATGAGCGGCGGCCCGAGGAAGCGGATCGTGTTGGCGCTCGGGAGTCGGGCGATCGCCGGTGGCAACGCGGCATTCACCAGGACCAGGCCCCGCACCGCGTGCGGCGCCCGGTGGGCGGTGAGCAGGGTGATGAGGCCGCCCATCGAGTTGCCCGCAACGAACGCCGGGCTACCGCCGAAGTACTCGGCGATGAACCGGGCGACGAGCGCCGCCTGGTGCGCGACGTGCACCGATCGATGTGCAGGCGGCGAGAGACCGAACCCGGGGAGATCGATCGTGACGACGCGGAAGTCGTGCGCGAGCGGCCGGGCGACGAGCATCCAGTTGAGGTGGGATCCGCCGAGCCCGTGGATCAGGAGGAGCGGCGGGCCGTCGCCGCCGTAGTCGACGAAATGGACCGGCCCGTCGAGATCGATGGTGTTGCTGCGGCCTCCCGGCCCGGTGCTGGGATCGCTCATGGCGGGGAAGCGTAGAGCGCCGTGGGGTCAGCGACGAAGCCGGGTGATCAGCGCTTCGGCCTCGTCGCGATCGAAGCCCGAGCTGCGCTGCAGGTAGAAGCGCCGCATCCCCGCGGCCGCCAGGGCGTCGAGCTGTTCGGCCACCTCATCGAACGTGCCCCGCGGCGTGTTCCTCACCCTCATGTGGGCCTCCAACTCGTCGATCGTGGTGCCGGACGCCGCCGCTTCCCTGGCGAGCCTCGCCTCGTAACCGGCACGCGTCTCTGCGGCCAGGACGGCGCCCGCACTGCTCACGAGCAGGGTGTCCGGGTCCCGCCCCGCCTCTTCCGCCGCCTGCCGGGCACGGCGGACTCGCGCCGCGAACTCCTCGGGTGCCGCCGGGTAGCAGTTGTACTCGTCGGCGTAGGTGCCGGCGAGCTGCGGCGTGCGTCGTGCGCCTCTGCCGCCGACGACGATCGGGATGGCTCCGATCGGGCGCGGCTGGGTGGCGAAAGGCTCGAGCCTGAACACCTCGCCGGCGAAACCGGGGGTGTCGGCGGCGAACACGGCCCGCACGTAGGCCAGTGCCTCCTCGAGCAGAAGGAAGCGCGTGTCGAGTGGTGGGAAGTCGAAGCCGAACACCTCGTGCTCGCGCTCGAGCCACCCGGTGCCGAGGCCGAGCGAGAATCGGCCGCCGGACAGCGCATCGATCGTCAGCGCCGTCTTCGCCAGTACCGCAGGATGCCGGAAGGTGACCGGGCTCACCAGCACTGCGAGCTGAATCGAAGTGGTGTCTCTGGCGAGGCCGGCCATCTGGGTGAGCGCGTCGTACGCGGGGATCGTGGATGCCGCCTCGCCCAGCGCGAGCAGGTAGTGGTCGGGCACGGCGAGACACACGAGATCGAGCCGCTGCGCCCACTGCGCCGCCGACACGAGCTCCTCGTGGTCGCCGCTCGTCTGGAGGGCGATCTCGTACGTCACGCGCCGGCACCCGCCGGCGCCTCGAGCATCGCGGCAAGGACCGCAGGGACATCGTCGAGCAGCTTCTCCGCCACCTCTCCATCGCGCTCCTCGCGAAGGATCGCGGCGAGGGCGTCGCGACGGCTCTCGAGGGCGGCTGCGTCGTAGCCCGCATCGCGTGCGGTGGCGGCGAGCACTGTGATGGCATCGAGGAGGCTCCACACGTAGCGGTCGGCGGCGGGCAGCGAGAGCCACTGCTCGGCGTGGCCGACGGCGCCCTCACGGTCTCCTTCGCGGACTGCGAGGGCGGCGAGGAACCCGCAGACGGTCGTTGCCCCTCCATCGTCGCCGAGATCGAGGAAGAGGCGCAACGCCCGGCGCAGGTCGGCGCCCGCCTCGTCGAAGCGACGGTCCGCCAATTCGACCAGGCCAGAGCGCATGACCGCATAGCCGATGCCGCGCTTGTCGTTGAGCTCGGTGAAGATGCCAAGCGCCTGGTCGGTCTCGGCGCGTGCCTCGGCGAGCCAGCCCGACTCGAGGTGGGATTCGGCCATCCGCAACAGGACCCACGCGTCGTTGCGCCGGTCGTGCACCTCGGCGAAGAGGGCACGAGCGCGCTTTGCCAGATCGAAGCCGTCGCCGCTACCGGTGCGGAGGGCGAGCCGGCAGGACGTCTCGAGCGCCCAGCCCATCCCGCCGCGGTGACCGAGGTCCTCGAAGGTGGCGAACGACTCAGCGACCTGGCGGCGCGCGTCGGCGAGCTTCCCGAGCATCAGGTTGACGCTCGCCGCAAACCGGAGCGTCAGCGCCAGGTGGCTCCGGTCGCCGATGGCGCGATCGATGGCGATCGCCTCCTCGAAGTTCGCCAGTGCCTGCGCGAGCTGTCCGCGATCCCGAAGGATCACGCCGAGCCCGGTGAGCGTTCCCGCCTCGAGCTCACGCATCCCGAGGGTGCGAGCCAGGTCGAGCGACTGCTCGAAGCCCTGGGTGGCGGCGTCGTAGTTGCCCGCGATGTTCTCGAAGATGCCAACGGCATACAGCACCGGGGCGCGGTGCTCGGGGGAAGCGTCGCTGCCGGCGGCAAGGGTGCGCCGCGCCCAGTTCAGGCCCTCGGTGACGTAGGACCGCCAATACCAGTACCACGTGAGGGACGCACTGAGCTCCATGGCGGTCTCCGGGTGCCCATCCGACAACGACGACTCCAGTGCGTGGCGGAAGTTGTCGAGCTCCAAGTCGGCGAGGTCGCGGCTCTGCGCCTCCTGGGGACCCTGGAGCAGCGGGGCGACCATGGCGGCGACGGCCGCATAGTGATCGGCATGTCGCCGATCGATCTCCTCCGACTCGCCTCGGCTGCGGAGCATGCGGTGCCCGAACTGGCGCAGGACCGTGAGGATCCGGTAGCGCACCTGCTTCTGCACGTTGGGGATCGGGACGAGGAGGGATTTGTGCACGAGGCGCAGCACGGAGTCGAACACCTCGGAACGATCCACCTCGCCCCAGCCGGCGACGGCCTCCGCGGCATCCATGAAGAACCCGCCGGCGAACACCGACAGTCGTACGAACACGACCTGGTCGATCGGGTCGAGCAATTGATAGCTCCACCGGACCGCATCCTCCATGGTCGCCTGGTGGGCGAGACCGGGCCGCCGGCCCGAAGGCACCTCGGCGAACCGGTGGGCGAGGCGTTCTGCGATCTGGTGCGGCGTCAACGCCTCGACGGTACTGGCGGCCAGCTCGATCGCCAGGGGAAGCGCATCGAGGCGGCGGCAGATGGTGCCGATGTCGTCGATGGTCGAGGCGTCGACGGTGAACCGAGGGTTCACCTCACGCGCTCTGTCGACGAACAGCCTGATGGAGTCGATCTCCAGGAGCTGCTCCGTCGGCTTGGCGCTCGGGGCGGGCAGGGCGAACGGCGGCACCGGCCATACGCGCTCACCGGGGACGCCGAGTGCTTCACGGCTCGTGGCGAGGATCGTCACGCGCGGGCATGCTTGGAGGATGGACAGGACGAGGCGGGCGGCGTTGCCGACGACGTGCTCGCAGTTGTCCAGGACGACGAAGCTCTCCATGTCCCGCAGCGTGCCGACGATCAGCTCCGTGTAGTCGGCGCCCGCCGGTGCCGAGATGCCGAGGGCGGTGCCCACCGCCTGGGGGACCAGGGCCGGGTCGGCGACCTCGCTCAGCTCGACCATCGTGGCGCCATCTCGGTACTTCGCATCGAGCTCGCGTGCCACCTCCAGACCGAGCCGGGTCTTCCCGGACCCTGGCGATCCGACGAGCGTCACCAATCGTCCGCTCTTGATGAGGGTCTTCACGTCGCGGATCTCCACGGTTCTGCCGATGAACGAGGTGAGCGGTCGGGGCAATCCGGGGACTCTGATGGGGGCGGCGGGGGTGAGGGGCTGGAGGGCGCCGGAGAAGCCCGGGTCATGGCGGAGGATCTGGTCCTCGATCTCCGTGAGCGACGGCTGCGGCTCGAGGCCGATCTCCGCGAGATGCTCGCGCAAGGCACGGCCCACCGCGAGCGCGTCGGCCGATCGGCCCGCGGCGTAGAGGGCTTGCATCAACAGCTCGGTGGGGCGTTCCCGCTCGGGATGGTCGGCGACGAGGACTTCGAGCTCGCCGACGAGGTCCGCCGATCGTCCCAGCCGGAGCTCGGCCATGATGCGGTGCTCGGTGGCGGCGAGGCGGAGCTCATCGAGACGGCGTGACTCGGCCGCCGCAAAGTCCTCGTACGCGACGTCGTCGTAGGCGCGTCCCCGCCACAGCGAGAGCGCCTCGGTGAGGAGCCGCTGGGCGCGATCGGGCCGGTTGTCGAGCTCGGCGCGTCCCGATGACGCCAGGCTCTCGAAACGGAGGGCATCGATGTCGTGANNCGCCCGGGCTGCCGGCGCCGAGCGCCTTGCGCAGCTTCGAGATGTGGAAGCGCACGGTCTTGATGCCCGTTGCAGGCAGCTCGTCTGGCCACAGGGCGTCCAGCATCGCGTCGGTCGACACGACGTTGCCCCGGCGGAGCAGCAACAGCAGGAGCAGCGCGCGCTGCTTGGGCGCCGTCACCTCGACGGTGTGGTCGCCGTCGAGGACGTGGAGTGGTCCCAAGACCTGGAACTGCATGTTCGCCGCCGCCCCTCGCTCCGCTCGATCAGCCGTCGCCTTGACGCTAATCAATCGCTAATCGACGCGTGCTAGAAAATCCTCTGTATTCGCCTGTTTGGCAGGCCCCAAGGGGGGAGACCGAGCGGAACGGCTCTTCAGGGCACGCCAACGGGGAGTACCGAGCGGTCGGTGGCCGAGCGGGAACGCGGTCCCTTGTTCCTTCTCGGCCGCCCGCCGCGTCTTGGGGGCTGCCGGCCCCGCGATCGTCGCCCAGGGCGGTCCGCAGGTCGTGTAGACCTCCATCGGGGTCCGACTGCAGCGAGTTGGGAGGGGTGGACGGACATGAACGATGGCTATGTCGTCAGCTTGGCGGACGGCGGAGCCGATGCGACGCAGATGGGCGGCAAGGGGGCCAGCCTCGTCAGGCTGATCGATCTCGGTCATCGTGTTCCGCCGGGCTTCGTGATCACCGTCGACGCCTTCGACGCCGCAATCGAGGCAGCAGGCGCGGGCAGGCTTCGCGAGGAGTTGAGCCGATCGGTCGCCGCCGGAGCCCCCCGGTTCGAGCTCGGCGACGAGATCGCCGCCGCCCTCGAAGCGGCTCCGTTTCCCGGCGGCGTGCATGGGTCACTCACCGCGGCGATCGACGCGCTCCGTCTCTGGGAGCTCACGACCGGCGACCTGATCGTGCGCTCGTCCGCGACCGCCGAAGACTCGGCCACGGCGTCCTTCGCCGGGATCTTCGAGTCGATCCGGGTGACCCGCCCGCAGGACCTCGAGGCAACGGTCAAGGCCGTGTGGTCCTCCGTCTTCGCAAGACGCGCCCTCAGCTATGCGACCGAGACCGGCGCCACGGAGATCCCGGCCATGGCGCTCGTGGTTCAGGCCTTCATCGAGGCGGAGCGTTCCGGGGTGATGTTCACCACATTCGATGGTGACAGGACGCTGATCGAGCACGTCGAGGGAGGATGCGAGAAGCTCGTCAAGGGGGAGGTGATTCCGGAGAGGCTGTGGATCGACCGTGGGAGCCGTCGCCCCGAAGGCGACCAGCGCGGGCTCACGGCCGACCAGGTGGCGAGTCTCGGAGCCCTGGCCGCCGACCTCGAGTCGCAGTTCGGCGGTCCCCAGGACGTGGAGTGGTGTCTCTACGAAGGTGAGGTGCACCTCGTCCAGACGCGACCCATCACGGCGGGCCTCGCAGCCGTCGAGGCGAGTGCCGTGCCCGGCGCCCTGCTCGCCGGAGTCGCTGCCAGCCGGGGGATCGCCGTGGGGAAGGTGCACCTCGCCCACAACATCGACCAGGCGCTGGCGCTCGAGGTGGGCCGGGTGCTCGTGACCCCGATGACGAACCCCGACATGGTGGTTGCGATGCGCAACTCGGCGGGCATCGTCACCGACGTCGGTGGGATGATCTGCCACGCCGCGATCGTCTCTCGCGAGCTCGGCCTGCCCTGTGTCGTCGGGACCGAATCGGCGACGACGACGGTCATCGCCGACCAGACCGTGACCGTCGATGGATGGCGGGGCTGCGTGTTCGATGGCGCCGTCGACCTCGTCCACGATGACGCCGGGCTTCGGCCTGCGACGTGGGCGGATGTCTGGGCACGGTGGACGGCGGCGCCACTTGCGGCGGTGCCAATCGTGTCCACGGTCGACGCGATCGCCGCCGCGCCGCCCGACCTCGATCGGGTGGCGCTGCGACCCGACATCGATCTGCGCACCGACGCGGCTGGACTGTGGGCAGACCTGGATCGTATGGACCCGCAACAGCTCGCCGCCTTCGTCCGCGGGTACCTCGAACGTGTCGTAGAGGCAGCGTCGGCCGCGGGCATCGGGAGGCTCGAGCTCGTCACGTCGGGGCTTCCGACCGGTGCGGCGGAGTGCCTCGCCGCCGCGGCATGCGATGGGGTGGGCGTGGTGGACGACGTGCCCGACGGCGCCCCGCTCGCTGCCGCCCTCGTGGACGAGACACAAGCCGACGACCCGCGGGCCGGGCTGGCGCCGTTGCGGGCTGCGCAGGAAGCAGCCCGTGACACGGTCAAGTTCTTCGGCCACCGGCCCGGCGTCGTTCGCACGACGATGCCCGCTGCGGGCCGGAGAGCGATGTGGTGGGAGCTGTTGCCGGAGTACGGCCGCTTCCACCGCGAGTGGCGGACGGCAGAGGCCGGGGGAGAGCACGACTGGCTCGAGGTACGACCCGAGCTCGTGATCTCGGCCTTGCTGAAGTCGCTCGTCCAGCCTGGATTCGAGATGGTGCCGCGAGTGCTGGGGTTCTCGCAGGTTCCCCCCCTGCACATCAAGTGGGTCCGCTGCCGGTACCACTTCCGGTCGGACGCCTTTGCGGACGTGTGGCGCGCCGTGGTGGATGCAACGTGGGACGAGGACTTCATGGCCGACCTCATGCATCGGGTGAGAGAGTCGTACCACCGCCTCGCCGAAGTGCTCGTGCTGTTTCCGGACGACGAGGATCTTGCCCGGCTGAGCGGTGCGGAGATCGTCGCCCTCATCACCTCGTGGTGGCCGCGCTGGGTCGAGTTCTTCGCGCTGTGCTGGTTCATCCAGGCGCAGGGCGACGACATTCTCTACCCGTTCATCGAAGAGACGGTGAACGCCAATGTCGACGCGTTGCGCCGCGCCTCCCCGGACGTCGCCTGGCCGACGGCCTTCGATCTCGTGCTCCCCACGTGCCCCGTCATGAGCGGCGACTACATGGCGAGCGTGGGGCGATTGCGAGACGCGCTGGTCGCCCGCGGGCTGACCACCACGGAGGCGGCGCTACGTGCGCTCGACACCGGCGCCGCGCCCGACATCGCCTCCCTGGTGGCAGAACACCTCGCCGCATGGCACTGGATGCGGGACAGAGACCTCATCTTCGAGCCGTGGGACACGCCCGAGCGCGTCATCGAGACGGCGTTGCGCACCGAGGGCCACATCGTCGTCGACTACGCCGCGAACCTGCGTCGCAACGTATTTGGCCTCTCCGTGCACGGCGACCTGGCGGAGACCTCGTGCCGGGCCGGGGCCCTCAGGCACGCGGTGCGGTTCCTCCACGATCTCAACGTCGAGCGCGAGAACCACCATGTGCTGTGGCTCCGGTACTCGTATCCCCTGCGGCGTCTCTTCCTCGAGGTGGAGCGCCGTCTCGTCGCAACCGGTTCGATCACCACCGGCGATGTCTGGTTCCTCCAGGCCCCCGAGCTCATCACCGCCGTGCAGCGTCTCCCCGAACCGATCGATCCCGATGTTGCGGCCCTGGTGGCGAACCGGCGGCACGGCTTCGAGCACGAGGCACGATTCTCCGGCGGCGACGAGCCGGTCGGGACTCCTGAGGACGACTACCTCTGAGGGGCTCCGCCACCTGGAGGTTCGTCGCCGGACGATCGGCGAGCGACCGTGATGCCGCCGGATGAACCATCGAGCGTGACGAGGTCGCCAGACGAGATCGCCGTCACGGCATCGCCGACGCCCACGACGGTGGGCACGCCGAACTCCCGGGCCAGTACCACGGCATGCTGGAGCAACCCGCCTTCCTGCACGATGAGGCCGGTGATCCGGGGGAGAACGGGTGCAAAGAACGGGTGGAAGACCCTGACGACCAGGATGGTGCCCGGTCTCGCCGTCAGCGCCGCGGCCTCGAGGTCGACGACGTGCGCCGGTCCCGAGACCCGTCCGGGTACGGCGCCGACGCCTGTCAGGTGACGAGTCACGCCCGCTCCCGCAACATCTCGACGGGCCGGTCCGGTGCGATGGAGTGGCGGTGGAGGTAGGCGGTGTCCGCCATGTAGCGGGTGACGCGGTGATCGATCTCGACATCGCTCGGCCAGTCCCCGGCGATCTCGTGGCGGGTGAGGAACAGCAGCCGGTGTGGCGCCACCCTCACCGACGCTGCCAGCCGCCGTAGCAGGGGCGCGATGCCCCGGTGGAACGCCGTTCGGACGTACCAGATCTGGTGCTCGGTGAACTCCTGCCATGCCGCGAGGGCGCCCGCCAGGTCCGTCGCCTGGTCGTCGGCGGGTGTGAGGTCCTCGAACACCGGCGCCGCCCTGCCGGCTCCGGGGAGCGCACCGAGGCTGGCGATGGCGCGCAGCGTGAAACGCGGGTCGTCGAAGCCGGGCGCCTCCCAGGCGACCGGCCCGAATCCGGCGTGGGCAGAGCAGAACGCTTCGACCGGCGCCCGGATGCCGGGGTCGACGTCGGGCCACCGGCGCGCCAGGTCCTCGCCCGCGACGCCCTGGCCCACACACCATGCCGCGAGTCGGCTGAGCGCGTTGGTGAGCTGCGCACCCGGGCTCGGCGCCGGCAGGGCCGGGACGGAGGAGGCGCCCGACGCGACCAGGGCATCGCTGAGCAACTCGGGCACGAACTTGGACAGGAGGCCGTACGGCATCACGTCGGTGACGCGGGTCAGGAGCTCCGACACGGCAGCAACGAGCTGCGACGCGGAGGCCTCGTGGCTACCCGTGCGGGTCCATGCTTCCCGGAGGGCGGTGCAGCGGCTCCTGCGGGCCTGCTCGACGAGCTCGAGGAAGTCTGGGTCTGGCCGTGCCGGGAAGGCGCTGCGGAGCGCCTCGACATGAGCCGTGGCAACGTGGAGGTTGCCTTCGTCGTCGAGGTGGGCGTCGAACCGGCCGCCCGGGAGCGCATGCCCGAGCCCGATCAGCTCGCCGAGCCTGTCGATCTGGTCGAAGGTCGAGCGCTGGAGCGGGAGCCCGATCAATCGGTCTCGCAGCGGCGCCGCGGTGGGCACGGCCGTCAGGCGCCGTCCTCGTCCATCGCCGCGCGCTCGCGCAACTCGAGACTCGAGAGTCTGGGGAACGCACCGCGCAGGGCGTCGATCCGCTCCTTCGGGCCGAGCGCCGTCATGCCGAGGCGTACCGAGTCCTGCGGGTCGTACATGACGAGGTCGATGTCGACGGGCTCGAACCGAGCGGACGGGTGCGTAGCCACCACCACCGCCCGGGTTGCTCCGGTGGCGATGGCAGCCTCGGGCAGGTCGATGCGATACACCCCCGGGACCAGCTCGGCATCGATCTCGCGTACGGGCTCTGTGATCTGCTGGGCACTGCCGCCGTCGTTGCGGACGAACGCCACGCCGATCGACTCGGCGTCGAGGCCCGTCGCCGCACCTCCGTCGGAGTTCCGGGCGTAGACGAGCACCGAACGGCCTACGGAGCCGGCCTTGATCGTGTACATGTGGGACGGCATCAGGCTCCCCCTCGCTCATCGAGGAAGTCGGACAGTGTCTTTTCGACGTTCAGCCCGGCTTCGAACTCCATCTCGGTGAGGTTGGGGAGGGCCCTGCGGAGAAACTCGTGTCGCCTGCGATCCTGGAGCTGTGCCATCCCGATGCACGCTTCGTCCAGCGGGTCGTAGGCGACGAGCTCGATGTCGATGGGGTCGACGCGGGCGTCGTCGAATCCGATGAGCACGAGCGCATGTGGCGCACCGGCTGCGACGGCCTCGTCGGGCAGGGGGACTCGGTAGACCCCGGGAAGCAGCTCCGCATCGACCTCCGTCATCGTGTCGAGCGGGAAGGTGGCCGCCGCTTCACCTTCACGCACATACGCAGCCCTCGCTCCCGGTGTGGCGGCACTCAGTCCGGTCGCCCCGCGGCCGGACGTATCCTGCGCGTAGACCAGCAGGATGCGTCCGCCAGATCCCGCCTGCATCGTGTACGACGAATGGACCGGCATGATCCTCCCTCTCGACGAGCCCTCCCTGGCGGACTCTACCAATCCACCCCGAGAGCGGGGAGGGCGTTGTCGACGATGGCGCACACTTCTGCGACGTCGCGGACCGTGGTATCGATCTCGATGACCGGGCCGCGCCCCGCTGCCAGGCTTCTCAGCGCGCTCGTCCATGCCGCCACGAACTCCGGCGACAGGAGGGTCTGGCGGTACGACACCCCGGGGCGTGCGCCGCCCCGCCCGGCGATCCGCGCCACCAGCTCGGCGTGGTCTGCCGTGAGCAGCACGGTGACGGCCGGCATCGTGATGCGGTCCAGCACCGGCCCGGCGATCGCAGCCAACTCGCCTTCGCCAACCGCTCCCTCGGCGAGCAGCATCGCCAGGGGGCTGGCGTAGTAGCGGTCACACACGAAGGGGCCGCGCTGCTGCGCGACGACACCGTGAAGCTGGGCGATACCCCCCAGGTAGTAGAGGAGACGCGGCAGGGGTGCCTGCTCATCGATCAGAGCCGTTTGCCTGATCCGCATGAACGAGTCCGGGTAGCGGACCACCGCGCCGCCGATCCGTGTGGCGATGTGTGCGGCGACGGAGCTCTTGCCGGCGCCGTTGGGGCCTTCGACCGCGATCACGCGCGATCCTGTGCCGTCCCCCACCGCCGGCGATGCCATTCGATCTCTCCCCCAGCTCGAAGCCCTGACGAGTACCTTATCGATACACGCCGGGGGGAGGGGTATGGATCTGGGAGCTCTCGTGGGCCCGCTGTCGTCCGTCGTGGCCGCGCCGGAGACGCAACGAGCGGCGGAGCGGCTGCTGGCGCTGTCCAATCCGAGCGCAGCGCTCACCGCCGCCTACGGCTTCCTGATCCAGCAGCGGACCCTGCGCCAGTTGCTGGCCCACCTCGAGGGCGCCGGTGGCGATCTCGATGCGATCGAGATCCCGCTCGACGTCTTCCGAACCGACTCGTCACCCAACCGCCGCGGCATCTGGAACGTCGAGAGCGAGCCGCCCATCACGGCCCGGACCCTCGTCGACGTCGCTGCGCACCACCGCTCGCTGCTCGCCGAGCCGGTCCGGCACCTCGTTGCCGCCGGGATCGAGTGCTTCTGTCTCGTCTCGGGCCGGGCCTACGAGGCTCGGTATCCGGACTACCGCTTCCGCATGGAGTTCGACACCGACATGATCGTTCCGGACTTCGAGGCAGCGGCCTCGGTGACGCGAACCCTGGTCGAAGCCGGCTACCCGCTCGACACGGTGCGCATCGACAGGATCGGCGTATCGGCGGACGGCAACGTGGAGATACGGAGGCGGGTGGACGGCCATCTCGTCTCGATCGGCGTTCTGGTGGGCGGGTACCACGCCCATCGCGGGCCCATCTTCGAGCGGGCCGGACACGTGGAGCTCGGCGGAACCTCGGTCCGGGCCGCATGCCCCGAGGACCTGCTCGTCATGCTCGCCGCCAGGGCCGAGCGCAAGCGCGGGTTCGCGCTCGTGAGCTTCAACGACGCCGCCGTCATTCTCGGTGCCGACGGGGCGCGCATGGACTGGGATGTGGTCTGCGATGCGGCGCGCAACGCCCGCCTCGAGGCGGCGCTGGTCGCCGTGCTCGATGGTGCGGAACGAGTGCTCGGCAGGCCCGCAGTGCCGGTAGAGGCTCGCAGATCGCTGGAGCGCTCGGCGGGGCAGACCGGGCTCGGGCTTGCTCGCCGCGTCGCCGCGGACACGACCACCTTCCGGACCCGCCGAGACGCAGGCGCCGACCGCATCACGCGGCGCATCTGGGGTGGCCTCGTGGCTGCTCGCCAGCAGCGCAGGCCCGAACGGCAGTCGACATCGGGACGCTACCTGCTGGCCATGCAGCGCCGCATCCTCGCCGCTCAGCTCACCGGGAGTGAACGCAGCCGACGGCCCCCGGGCCTCGGCGATCGCGTGGCGAGATTGGTGAGAACGCGGTGCGGAACGCTGTGTGAGCTCGCACCGGACGCCGCCCCGGACACCCGGTGCCTCGGCGCGCGTGCGGGGTGGGCAGGTCCGCCGCCTGCAACCGCACGGCTGCGGAGGATCGCGGAGTCGTTTGCGCCGCTGCAGGCAGAGCACGACTGCCGCCGTCTCTCCTTCGGTTTGGCGGCATCGCCTCGCGACGTCGGCCGACGGTAGAGGTCCGTCCGGCGCCGCCACGGACCGGCCCCGGGTTGGGGCCGTTGCCGCGGCTCGGTAGGGTCGCGGCCATGAACGCACCACCCACGATCGACCCGACGGCATTCATCGCCCCCGGCGTCCAGATCCACGGTGACGTGACCATCGCCGCCCGGGCCGTCGTGATGTTCGGTGTCGTGATGCGGGCCGAGATGGACGCGATCCTCATCGGCGAGGAGACCAACGTCCAGGACAATGCCGTCTTCCACGTCGATGAGGGATACCCGCTGCACGTGGGGCGCAGGGTGACGGTCGGGCACGGCGCCATCGTTCACGGGGCGACGGTCGGCGATCACTGCCTCGTCGGCATCGGGTCGATCATGCTCAACGGCTCGAAACTCGGCGAGGGTGCCTGGCTGGCGGCGGGGTCGCTCTTGCCCGAGGGCCGGGAGGTGGCGCCATGGACGCTGGCCGCCGGCATCCCGGCCCGACCGATCCGTGACCTCCGTGAAGCCGAGATCCGCAGCCAGGACGAGGGAGTCGAGCACTACCTCCGGTTCGCCGCCATGTATCGCGCTGAGGGCTGACGCCAGCGCTGACGCCGTGCGGGGGGAGCGTTCGACGCCGTCGGGCGTCAGGCCGCTTCCGGGGCGACGCCGGCCATCATCAGGCCGATCTGCTCTCGGGTCGTGGCCGCCGGGTCGACGATGCCCATGATCCGCCCCTCGTAGATGACGGCGATACGGTCGGACAGGGCGAACACCTCGTCGAGGTCTTCGGAGATGACGAGGATCGCCGTTCCCTGGGCCCGCTGTTCCACGAGTCTGCGATGGATGTACTCGGCGGCTCCGATGTCGACGCCCCGCGTCGGTTGCGAGGCGACGAGGACCTTGGGCGTGCCCGAGAGCTCGCGGGCGAGGATCAGCTTCTGGATGTTGCCCCCGGAGAGGCTGCGTACGGTGGTCTCGAGGCTCGGCGTCTTCACCGCGTACTCGTCGACGAGTGTCTGGCAATGGGTGCGAATGACGCCGAAGTCGAACAGGCCGCGGTGGAGGAACCGGGGATCGGCGTGATCGATGAGCAGCAGGTTCTCGGCAACGGTGAAGCTCCCGATGCTCCCGTTCTCCATCCGTCCCTCGGGCACGTAGGCGAGCCCGGCGCGGCGCATCTCGATGGGGGGTCGGTTGGTGACATCCACTCCCGCGATCGTCACCCTTCCCCGTTGCGACTCGCGCAGCCCGCCGATCGTCTCGGCGAGCTCGCGCTGACCNNAGGATCTCGCCGGCGCGCACCTCGAGGTCGAGCCCGTCGATCACGACGTTGCCGCGGTCGCCCACGACCTCGAGATCGGTGATGACCAGACCCGGCGCACCGACGGCGACCGCAGGCTTGTCCGGGGCGAGCTTCACCTCCCGTCCCACCATCATCTCGGCCAGCGAGTGCCGGGTGGCCGTGGCGGGCGTGGTGTGGCCGGTCACCCGGCCCTGGCGGAGCACGGTGATGCGGTCGCTCAGCGCCAGTACCTCGTGGAGCTTGTGCGAGATGAAGATGAGCCCTCTGCCGTCCTTCGTGAGCTGGCGGAGGGTGCTGAACAGCTGGTTCACCTCCTGCGGCGTGAGCACGGCCGTCGGCTCGTCGAGGATGAGCAGCCGGGCGTCGCGGTACAGCGCCTTGATGATCTCCACGCGCTGCTTCTGGCCGACGGAGAGCTGCCACACCTCGGCGGCCGGATCGATGTGGAGACCGTACTGGTCGCCGAGCGCGACGATGCGCTGCGACACCACATCGAGGTCGGTGAGGATCCCGCGGCTCGACGGCAGCCCCAGGGCGACGTTCTCGGCCACGGTGAGCGTGTCGACCAGCATGAAGTGCTGGTGGATCATCCCGATGTTGTGCTCGATCGCCACGGTTGGGCTGGTGATCGTCACCTGCTCGCCGTTGAGCAGGATCTCGCCCTCGTCGGCCTGGTAGAGCCCGTAGAGGATCTTCATCAGCGTGCTCTTGCCGGCNNTTGCCGGCGCCGTTCTCGCCGAGCAACGTGTGCACCTCGCCGGACCGGACGTCGAAATCGACGCGGTCGTTGGCGAGGACGCCGGGGAACCGTTTGGTGATTCCCCGCATCTCCAGCATCGGGATGTCCGCCATACGTCTGCCCTCCGCGCTCCGGGCCCCGGGGAGCGGTTCCCCGGGGCCGGATCGTCGGTCGTTACTGGCCCGTCGAGATCGAGCCGTCGATGATGCCCGCGATGGTCTGCTCGGCGAGTTGGGTGACGTCCTCGGGCAGCGTGAAGGCAGGGTTGTACTCGATCACCTCGCCGCCGTTGTCGAGGTTGATCTCGTAGACCGTGCCGCCGAGCGTGCCCTGCTCGATCTTGTCGAGGATGTCGCGAAGGACGACCTCCCACTTGTACACCTGGCTGGCGACGACGATGCCGCCGAGGCTCGATTGGTTGGCCTGCGTGCCGAACCACAGCACGCCGGCATCGTTGGCGACGCTGACGGCGCCGACGACCATCTGGGCGGTCCCGCTCAGCACGTCGGCACCGGCGGAGATCTGCGCCTGGGCCGCCTCCGAGGCGAGGGCGACGTCCGAGAACGATCCGGTGTAGTTCACGTTCACGGTGACGCCGGAGTCGTTCGCCTCTGCGCCGGCCTTGAAGCCGTCGACGTAGAGCTTGGCGTCGCCGACCTCGACGGGTCCGACGACACCGATCACGCCGCTCTCGCTCAGCGCGGCGGCCATGACGCCCATGACGTATCCGCCCTCGTCCGACGCGGCCTCATAGGAGAAGACGTTGTCGAGGCCGAATGTGTCGGCCGCCGTCCCCCAGGCGAAGGAGACGTCGGGGAAGTCCGGGGCGATCTCCTGGAGCGAGCCGCCGTACTGCGATCCATGGGCGATCACCAGGTCGTAGCCCTGCGATGCGTAGTCCCGAATCGCCGCCGCCGCGTCCTCGACGACGAAGGTGCCGTCGGTGACGTCGACTTCGACGTTGGCGCGTTCTGCGCTGACGACGTTGACGGCATCGACGATCGACTGGCTGAAGGCCAGGTCGTTCGACGCGGACGGCGCCACGATGGCGATGCGGAAGGCCTCACCGCTCGCCGCCGTGGTCGTCTGCCCCGCGGTCCCGCTCGGCTCCCCGGTCGTGGTGGTGGTGGCATCGTCGTCGTCGCCGCCGCAGGCGGCGACCAGCAACGTGAACACCACGGCCAGTATCAGCCACGTCCCTCTCATGCGGTGTCGGTTCACGATGTGCTCCTCTCTCGGTCTCTCTCGCTTCGGTTCTGGGGGGTCAGGCCCCTCTCGTGAAAGGCTTGGTCAACGCAGCGGGCTGGCGGAAGCGGCGGGCGACCACCACCAGGGCGAGGATGGTGATGACGGCGGGCGCCATAGCCGCGATGTCCGACCAACTCTGCGGGATGATGCCGAGGGTCTTGAACTGCAGCACGAGCGCGTTGACGAACCCGTACAGCAGCGCCCCCGCCATCACGCCGAGCGGCCGCCAAGCCCCGAAGTAGACCAGGGCGATGGCGATGAAGCCCTGTGCGTTGGTCAGGTTCTGCTGGAAGATGCCGAGGTCGATGGCGAGGGCGGCGCCCGCCACACCGGCCAGCATGCCGCCGATGGTCACCGTCGCGTACCGCACCTTGGCCACGGAGACGCCCAGGCTGTCCGCCGCCTCCGGGTTCTCGCCGACTGAGCGGATCTTCATCCCGAACACGGTTCTGTTGATCACGAACATGCTGAAGGGGACGAGACCGAAGGCCACATAGACGATGATGCTGTGCTGGAACAGCATCTCGCCGAGCCACGGGATGTCGCTCAGCCCGGGGATGTCGAGCTTGGGGAACTTGCTGATCGGGGTCGGCGTGCCGACGAGTCGCTGGAACAACAGGTCGCTCATCCCCAGCCCGAACAGGTAGACGCCGATCCCGGAGATCCCCTGCTCGGCGCGCAGCGTGACCGAGATCAGCGCGGTGGCGAGACCGAGGAGGATGCCGATCCCGATGCCGACCAGGAGGCCGAGCCACACGTTCCCGGTCTCGAGCACGGCGTAGTAGCCGCCGAACGCACCGAGCAGCATGATGCCGTCGACGCCGAGGTTGAGAACGCCGCTGCGCTGGCCGTACGTCTCTCCGAGCGAGGCGAGGAGCAGCGGAACGGCGAGACGGATCCCGGACGCGACCGTGGCGATGAGCACCGCTTCGGTGAAGAACTGGCTCACGGGGGCTCCGCCCGTGTATCGATCGGGGGTTCGGGCGGCGTCGCGTCGGGGGGAGGCCCGGTCGGTGTGGCCGCAGCTTCGGCGGCCAGGCGCGCCGCCGTCTCGGCCTCGGAGGCCCGCTCCTGCAGCGTCCTGCGATACCGGTCGCTGGCGACGACGAAGACGACGATGAGGCCGTTGAGGGCGAGGATCAGCGCCGTCGGCACTTGCACCGCGCGCTGCAGCGCGTTGCCTCCGACGAGGAGGCCGCCGAACAGGAACGACGCAGGGATCGTCCACAGCGGATGCAACCCGCCGAACAGGGCGGCGACGATGCCGTTGAACCCGGCGCTCCCCGTGAACCCGGCGGTCGAGCCGTCTGTGACCATGCGGTGGCTCTCCGAGCCGAAGACGAGCACGGCGCCGGCGAGCCCGCAGAGGGCGCCGCTGAGCGTCATCGCCAGGACGATGGTGCGCTTCACCGGCATCCCGGCGTACTGGGCTGCGTCCTTGCTCTGGCCCACCGCCCGCAGCCGGTAGCCGATGGGGGTGCGCCACAAGAGGATGTAGGCGGCGATGGCGCTGAGCACGGCCAGCAGCGGTCCGATGTGGAGCCGGCCGCTGCCGAAGAGGAGTGGGAGGTCGGCGCCCTCCTGCAAACGTGCGGTCTGCGGGATCCGGGTGCCGCGCTCGATCTCGCCCGGGTCGATCATCGGGCCCCGCAGCAGGAAGTTCATCAGCTGCACGGCCACGACGTTGAGCATGATGGTGCTCAGGATCTCGTTGACGCCGTAGTAGGCCTTGAGCGCTCCGGGAACGGCGCCCCACAGCGCCCCTCCGATCAGGCCGGCGATGAGCACCGTCGGCAGCATGATGACGGCGGGCCAGTCAGGGAGGCCGAGGGCGACGCCCGTGGCGAGCAGCCCGCCGGCGACCATCTGGCCCTCGCCGCCGATGTTGATCACGTTGGCGCGGAAGGCGATGGTGATGCCGACGCCGACGAAGAGCAGCGGTGTGGCCTTGAGCGCAGTCGCGGTGAGGGCGTCGGCGCTACCGAAGGCGCCTTGGAACATCGCCTTGAACCCCTCGATGGGGTCGGCGTCGAGCAGCACGAGCATGATCGCCCCGAGCAGCAGGGCGGCGAGCACGGCGGCGATGGGGACCAGGTAGGCGACGAAGCGGGAGCGAACCCGCAGCGCGTTGCCGGCAGTGGTCATGTCCGAGCGGTCCGAGCTCGCACCGTCGCTCCCGTTCGTCGTGCTCCAGCGGCACACAACTTACAAAGTGTCAACCCGCTCCTGCCAATGATGCGCGCCGAGGGCCTGCCGAATAGTGCCGTTCGGCCCCGGGTGACGGTACCCGCCGAGGTCATGTGACCCGCGACTGCGACAGGTAGTTGTAGACGGTGATGCGGCTGACGCCCATGCGGTCTGCGATGTCGTCGATGGACTTGCGAAGGAGAAAGGCGCCCTGCTCGTCGAGCATGTGGACCGCCCGCTGCTTCGCCGTGCGGCCGAGGTCGGCGAGCGGAGCTCCCAGCTCCGCCTCGATGTGTCCCACCATGCGGTCGAGGGCGTCGCTCAGCGAGCCCAGCCGGATCCCACCGATCGTCTCGCCGTTCCACTCGATGGGGATGTCGCCGGTTGCGACATCGTCGGGGGAGAGGACCTCGCCGCCGACGATGGCGAGCAGCGGCTCGATGGCGATGAACACGGGATGGGCCTCGGTGTCTCCCATGTCAATCGTGGAAGTCGATCTGAACCGACACCCGCGTGGCCCCGGTGCGCCGTGCCGCCGTCAGCATGGCCAGGAGGGCGTCGGTGACGTGGACGGCATCACCTTCGACCACCGTTGCGAACGGCCCGATCTGGGGGTCGAGCCCGCTCACCCGAACGGCGTCGACCGCAGCCAAGACGTGGGGCCCGGGATTCCCGTCGACGAAGGGTTCCACCGTGAACTCGGCTCGTGCCTGCATCTGCCTCCCGGCTCGCTGCGGCGATGCTATCCCGCACTGACCGCGCCTTGCTCGCGGCCCGGCCGTGGCGAGAGGATTCCGGCCCTCGGGGCGCGGCAGTTTGACAGATTGTTAAGTCGGTGGGTTCGTGGCAAAGTGAGGCTCGCGAGCCAACGGAAGAGGGTGACATGACGCTGGCGTCGACGGGAACGACTCACCTCACCGTCAACGGGGAGCCCGCCGTCGTGCGCGCCGATCATCCCCATCTCCTCGCCGCCCTCCGCGAGGAGCTCGACGTCACCTCACCCAAGGACGGCTGCTCTCCGTCCGGCCAGTGTGGCGCCTGCACGGTGCTGCTCGACGGCAAACCGATCCAGAGCTGTCTCGTCTCGATGGAGAAGGCCGAAGGCAAGGGGGTGACGACGCTCGAGGGCTTCGCGGTGGAGGAGCGAGAGCGGCTGGCGGGGGCGTTCGCCGCCACCGGCGCCCTCCAGTGCGGGTTCTGCACGCCGGGCATCCTGGTGAGGACGAAGTCGCTGCTCGACCAGAAGGGCAAGGACCTCACCCGGGAGACGGCGGCGGGACGGCTCGGCGGCCATCTCTGCCGGTGCACCGGCTACACCAAGATCTTCGAGGCCATCGAGACGCTGCGCGACGGTGTCGTCATCGAGCCGCCGCCGCTGCCCCGGTCTATCGGTGACCGCGGCAAGAAGTACGAGGCCGAGCAGCTCGCGCTCGGCGACCGCGGCTACATCGACGACATGCGGGTGCCCGGCATGCTGCACGCTGCGCTGCGCCTCGCCGATCACGCCCGCGCCGACGTGCTGCGGATCGATACCTCGCCCGCGCTCGCCATCGATGGGGTGATCGCCGTCTACACCGCCGCCGACATCCCGGGCGTACAGCGCGTCGGCATCATCCACAAGGACTGGCCGGTGATGATCGGGGAGGGCCAGCGCACCTCGTATCTGGGTGACGTGATGGCGGTGGTGGTCGCCGAGGACGTGCAGACCGCCCGCGCCGCTGCCGAGCTCATCGCCATCGAGTACAACGAGCTCGAGGTCTACGCCGATGCGGACAGCGCCCTCGCCGCCGACGAGGACGCCGTGTGGGGACTCGAGGGCAACGTGCTGTCGCGCTCCGTGTATCACCGGGGCGACGTGGACGCCGCCCTCGCCGGGTGCGCCCACACCGTGTCCGAGACCTTCACCACCCAGCGGGTCGAGCACGCCTTCCTCGAACCCGAGTCGACCCTCGCCGTCCCCCGAGAGGACGGCACCCTCATGGTGTACTCCGGCGGGCAGGGTGTCTGGGACGACCGCGACCAGATCGCCGACATGCTGGCCGTTCCCCATGACCGCGTCACCGTCGAGCTCGTGTCGAACGGCGGGGCCTTCGGGGGCAAGGAGGACATGTCGAACCAGGCGCACACCGCCCTCGCCGCCTTCAAGCTCGGCAGGCCGGTGAAGTGCACCCTGACCCGCCCCCAATCGCTGCTGATGCACGCCAAGCGCCACCCGATCCGCATCGAGGCGACGGCCGGCTGCGACGAGAACGGCAAGCTGCTCGCCTACCGGGCCCGCATGATCGGCGACAGCGGGCCCTACGCCTCGGTCGGGATGAAGGTGCTCGAGCGTGCGGCGGGACATGCCAGCGGCCCCTACGAGATCCCCAACGTCGACGTCGCGGCAGTGGCGGTGCGCACCAACAACCCGGTGTGCGGGGCGTTCCGCGGCTTCGGCGCCAACCAGGCGCAGTTCGCCACCGAGGGCATGCTCGACCGGCTCGCCGAGAAGGTGGGCATCAGCGGGTGGGAGATGCGGAGCCGCAACGTCGTCGAGCCGGGTGACGTCTGGGGCCCCGGCCAGATCATGGACGACGGCTGCCTGGGCGCCCGGCAGTGCCTCGATGCGGTGAAGCCGCACTACGACGGCGCCCGCGCCGCCGGCAAGGCGGTCGGGCTCGGGCTCGCCCTCAAGAACTCCGGACTCGGCAACGGCTTCCTCGAGATCTCACGCGCCGTCGTCCGCTTCGACGACGACGGCGGCGTCGAGGTCCGCCACTGCTGGACCGAGATGGGCCAGGGNNATGGGCGCCGGCTCGGTTGCCGACGCCTGCCGGGTGGCCAAGGAGGCCGGGTGCGCCCCCAACGTCGACTACGTCGGGGAGTACCGCGTCGATTGGACCAACTCGCTCGAGGAAGGGCTCGAGAACCCGATCATCCACTCGGCGTTCGGCTACGCCGCCCAGCTCGTGATCGCGGACAGGGAGACCGGCGCCATCGAGAAGGTCATCGCCGTCCACGACGTGGGGCGCGCCATCAATCCCACCCTCTGCGAGGGGCAGATCGAGGGTGCCGTCCACATGGGGCTCGGCTACGCCCTCACCGAGGACTTCCCGACGGACGAACGGGCGATGCCGACCAACATGACCCTGCGCAGCCTCGGCATCCTGAGGGCGAAGGACATCCCCGAGATCGAGGTCGTGCTCGTCGAGGCGCCCCAGCCCGGCGCCCCGTACGGGGTGAAGGGCGTCGGCGAGATCGGCCTGGTGCCGACCGCAGGCGCCGTCGCCGCCGCCTTCCACGATGTCGACGGGGTGCGGCGCAACCGGCTGCCGATGACGCCGCCCCAACCGGCAGGGTCGTGAGCCGCACAGCTCCAGGCAGCACTTCCCGAGCGGATTCACGCGTGTCCGGGCCATCCGGCCCTGAACGGGTCGCAGCGGTCGCTCTACGGTTGACGGCAAGGGACTCCGGGTCTGCGCGTCCGCAGACTGTCGTGAGGGAGGAGCCGATCAGCCACACCCCCCGCGTCTCCCGGCTGCGGCCGGGCGACGAACGATCACTCCGCACCAGGAGGTAGCCATGTCAGCCGTCACGCCGGGCCTCGTCTGTGCCCATCACCACCTCTACTCGGCGCTCGCCCGCGGCATGCCGGCGCCGCCGAAGACCCCGACGAACTTCCAGGAGATCCTCGAGCAGGTGTGGTGGCGGCTCGACACGGCGCTCGACCTCGAGATGATCCGCTGGTCGGCGATGCTCGGCGCCCTCGAGGCCCTGGAGAACGGCACCACGGCGATCGTCGACCATCACGAGTCCCCCAACGCCATCGAAGGGAGCCTCGATGCGATCGCCGACGCATGCGCCGAGGTCGGCGTGCGGCTGCTCGTCGCCTACGGCATCACCGACCGGCATGGGCCGGACGGCGCCAGACGCGGACTCGAGGAGAACGAGCGATTCATCAAGGCGGGCGGTCCCGGCATGGTGGGCGTCCACGCCGCCTTCACCTGCACGGACGAGTCGCTGGAGGCGGCGGCAGGGCTCGCCGAGGATCTGGGCGTGGGCGTGCACATCCACGTCTGCGAAGGCGTCGGCGATATCGATGCCCCGGCGCGGCTGGACGGTCTCACCCGCGACGACTGGCTGCTCAGCCACTGCGTGCACCTGCCCACCGACCACACGCTGAAGGGCACGATCCTCCACAATCCGATGTCGAACCTGAACAACGCCGTGGGGTACGCCGACCCGGCCCGTTTCACCAACCCGGTGGCGCTCGGCACCGATGGCATCGGCGGCAACGTGCTCGAGATGTTCCGGCTGGCGTACGTGATGCAGCGGTCCGTCGACGTCACGGTCGGGCCGGACCCGGCATGGGGGTGGCTCGAGACCGGGTGGGACATCGTGCCCGAGGCCCGCAACGACCGGGTCACCTGGTCGTACCTCCCCATGGATCCGTGGCACATCGCCTTCACCCCCGGCATCCGCCCCCTCGAGATCGAGATCGACGGCGAGGTGGTGTTCACCGACGGCAAACCGACGAAGGTCGATGCAGACGAAGTGAGAGCGAAAGCGCGCGAGCAGGCGGCGCGGTTGCACGCGCGCCT
>DKBA01000164.1:650-3126 GCA_002450985.1 Acidimicrobiia bacterium UBA6912 | reverse complement strand
CGGGCACCGCGCGTCTCGCATCGGTAGGTTCGTGTCGTCGGTTCGTTGCGCGTAGGACGGGAGGCGTCGATGGAGGAGCACGCCGGCGTCGTGATGCTCGGTCTGGGCACCGGCGGAGAGGACGTAGCACTGCAACTGCTCCACGCCGGGGTGGACGTGGTGGGCATCGAACCGGCGCTCGTGGGCGGCGAATGCCCGTATTGGGCGTGCATCCCGTCGAAGATGATGATCCGGGCCGCCAACGCGCTTCAGGAGGCGCGACGTGTCGTCGGATTGGCCGGAACGGCCCACGTCACCCCTGACTGGGCGCCCGTGGCGAGGCGGATCCGGGAGCAGGCGACCGGCGGCTGGGACGATTCAACGGCCGTTGCCCGATTCGAAGGCAGGGGCGGCCGGTTCGTGCGAGGCCGGGGTGAGATCACCGGGCCTCGGACGGTCGCCGTGGAGGGCAGGAGCTTCACAGCCGAGCGTGGCATCGTCATCGCCACCGGATCCCGCCCGGTGATTCCGCCGATCCCCGGTCTGGAGGACGTCGACTACTGGACGACGCACGACGCGATCGCCGTCGAGCGGCTGCCCCGGTCGCTGATCGTCCTCGGTGGGGGCGCCGTCGGGTGCGAGCTCGGGCAGGTGTTCTCCCGCTTCGACGTTGCGGTGACCATCGTCGAGGGACTGGACCGCCTCCTTGCCGCCGAGGAACCCGAGGTGTCGGAGGTCATCGAGACCGCCTTCGCCGCCGAGGGTATCGCCGTGCGCACCGGAGCGCAGGTCGTGCGTGTCGAGGCGGATGGCCGCGGCGTCGCCGTCTTGCTGAACGGTGGCGAGCGGATCTCTGCCGACCGCCTCCTCGTGGCGACAGGGCGGACGGCGAACCTCGAAGGGCTCGGGTTGGCGACGGCGGGCATCCACGTATCCGGGCGCTTCCTCCCGGTCGATGATCGGCTGCGGGCGGCCGATGGGATCTGGGCGTTCGGCGACGTCACCGGGGAGGGGATGTTCACCTCCAAGACCCTGTACCAGGCGGCCATCGTGGCGGCGGACATCCTCGGGGAGGATCCGCCGCCTGCCGACTACACGACGCTGCCCCGGGTCACGTTCACCGACCCCGAGGTCGGATCGGTCGGCCTGTCCGAGGCCGCGGCGCGGGCGGTCGGCATCGATGTGGCCGTGACCGTGAAGGACCTCACGGCTACCTTTCGCGGCTGGATCCATGGCCCAGGCGGCGTAGGTTTCGTGAAGATGATCGCCGATCGCCGTTCCGGTCTGCTGGTCGGCGCTACTGCAGTGGGGCCGCACGGTGGCGAGGTCCTCGGAATGGTGGCCACGGCCATACACGCCGGGGTGCCGCTCGAGGTGCTCGGCCGCATGATCTTCGCCTTCCCCTCGTTCCACGGGGCGGTCGGCGAGGCGGTCGGAGCGTATGCCCGAGGGGTGGGGCGGGTGCTCGATCCATCCGGCACACCGATGCTGCCCGTGTAGCGCGTCGACCCTGGCCGGCGGCGGGCAGGCCTATCGTGGCGTCGGGCAAGGAGCAGTCATGCAACGGGAACTGATCAAACACGTGCTGGGCCGCGACGATCTCGGCGCCGAGGTGACCGTGGCGGGCTGGGTGCGCACCCGGCGTGACTCGAAGGGCGGGTTCTCGTTCATCGAGCTGAACGACGGGTCGAGCTTCTCCGGTCTTCAGGTGATCGCCGACGGGGAGCTGCCCAACTACGAGTCCGAGGTGCTCCAACTCACCATCGGCAGCGCAGTGCGCGTCACGGGACTCCTCGCCGAATCGCCCGGCTCCGGCCAGCGAGTCGAGCTGAAGGCCACGAACGTCGAGGTGTTCGGCTATGCGGACCCCGAGACGTACCCGCTCCAGAAGAAGCGCATCTCGTTCGAGAAGCTGCGCGAGATCGCCCATCTCAGGCCTCGCACCAACACGATCGGCGCCGTGGCTCGGGTGCGTAACACGCTCGCCTACGAGACACACCGCTTCTACCAAGACCGGGACTTCCTCTACCTCCATACCCCGGTGATCACGGCGAGTGATGCCGAGGGAGCCGGCGCCATGTTCCGCGTCACCGCCCTCGACCCCGCCGCACCGCCTCGTGGCAACGGCGCCGTCGACTACGGGGAGGACTTCTTCGGTCGCGCCACGTTCCTCACCGTCAGCGGCCAGCTCAACGCCGAGAGCTACGCCCTCGCCCTCGACCGGGTGTACACCTTCGGCCCGACGTTTCGGGCCGAGAACTCGAACACCCGTCGCCACCTCGCCGAGTTCTGGATGNNCTGGATGATCGAGCCCGAGATGGCCTTCGCCGACCTCTCCGACAACGCCGATCTCGCCGAGGAGTACGTGCGCCATCTGGTGCGGAGCGTCCTCGACACGTGCGAGGAGGACATCGCCTTCTTCACCAAGTGGGTCGACGACACGCTGTTCGACACGCTCACTCACGTCGCCGACACGCCGTTCGAGCGCATCACGTAC
>DKBA01000164.1:0-626 GCA_002450985.1 Acidimicrobiia bacterium UBA6912 | reverse complement strand
TTCGACATCAAGGCGTTCTACATGCGGCGCAACGACGACGGCAGGACCGTCGCCGCCATGGACGTGCTCGTGCCCCAGATCGGCGAGATCGTCGGTGGCAGCCAGCGCGAGGAGCGGCTCGATGTGCTCGCCGACTCGATGGCGGCGAAGGGCATGGACGAGGAGCACTACTGGTGGTACCTCGACCTGCGCCGGTTCGGGAGCGCCCCGCACTCCGGGTTCGGCCTGGGGCTGGAGCGGGTGGTGCAGTTCTGCACGGGGATGCAGAACATCCGCGATGTCATTCCCTTCCCTCGTACCCCGCGCAACGCCGAGTTCTGACCCGTCCCGCGGAAAAGGCCATCGGCCCGCTTCATCGGCTGGCGGCCACCGCCGTAGGGTGACCGGGTTGGCGTGGACGAGTGCTGGAGGTCCTGATGGTCCGGCGGTACGGGGCGGTGCTGGGAGTGATCGTGATGGTGGCGGCCTGCGGCGGCGGTGACGACGATGCCGGCGGGACCTCCTCTGCGACGCAAGGCCCCGAGGTGACCCCGGCGGCGACGGCCGACGTGGTCGACGTCGTGGCGGTGGACGAGGCGCCGTGCGATCTGCTCACGGCCGCCGATGTCGAAGCGGCGACGGGACTG
>DKBA01000327.1 GCA_002450985.1 Acidimicrobiia bacterium UBA6912 | reverse complement strand
CGTGGGCATGACCGGCTCCGGCAAAACGGGTCTCGGGGTCGTGTTCCTCGAGGAGGCGCTCCTGCGGGGCATCCCCACCCTGATCCTCGACCCGAAGGGGGACATGACCAACCTCCTCCTCACCTTCCCCGACCTCGCCGCCGCGGACTTCGAGCCCTGGATCGACCCGGCAGAGGCCCGCAAGGAAGGCAAGACCGAGGCCGAACTCGCCGCCGACAAGGCGGCGCTGTGGACCGAGGGCCTCGCCTCCTGGGGCCAGGACGGCGCCCGCATCGCCGCCCTGCGCGACGCCGCAGGGTTCACGATCTACACGCCAGGGTCGACCGCGGGTGTGCCGGTCAACATCGTCGGCTCCCTCGCCAACCCCGGCCTCGACTGGGACACGGACGCCGAGGCGTTGCGGGACGAGATCGAGGGTTTCGCCTCAGGCATCCTCGGCCTGCTCGGCATCGACGCCGACCCCATCTCCTCACGCGAGCACATCCTGATCGCCAACCTCATCGAGCACGCCTGGAGGCAGGGCCAGGATCTCGACCTCGCCACGCTGCTGGCCCAGATCCAGCGCCCACCGCTGCGCAAGCTCGGCGTCTTCGAGCTCGATGCGTTCTATCCGGAGAAGGACCGCCTCGCGCTGGCGATGCAGCTCAACGGTCTGCTCGCCTCACCGGCGTTCACCCAATGGATCGAGGGCGTCCCCCTCGACGCCGGGAGGCTGCTGTGGGACGCGTCTGGCAAGCCCCAGGCGGCGGTCCTCTACCTCGCCCACCTCTCCGAGGAGGAGCGCCAGTTCATCGTGACGCTCATCCTCTCCAAGGTGGTCACCTGGATGCGCAGCCAGCCCGGCACGGGGGACCTGCGGGCTCTCGTCTACATGGACGAGGTCTTCGGCTTCGTCCCGCCGACGGCGGCGCCACCTGCCAAGAAGCCCATCCTCACGCTGCTCAAGCAGGCGCGCGCCTTCGGGGTCGGGATGCTGCTGTCGACGCAGAACCCGGTCGATCTCGACTACAAGGCCATGTCCAACGCCGGAACGTGGTGCGTGGGCAGGCTCCAGACCGAGCGGGACAAGGCGAGGATCCTCGAGGCGTTGCNNTGCTCCACAACACCCGCGACCCCGAGCCCATGCTCTTCACGACACGCTGGGCGCTGTCGTACCTGGCGGGTCCCCTCACCCGCGAGCAGGTGGCAAAGCTGCGCGACGCTCACCCGCCGGCGGCCGCGGCGCCGACCGCTCCCGACACGACCGCCGAGGCCGCACCGCCGGCGCCGGAGACGCCGCAGCTCGGCGCAGACGAGACGCCCGTCACGCCCGCCACCGCAGAGGGGGTCGCCGTCTACCACCTCGATCCCGCCGCGCCGTGGGCTGCGGCGGCGGGGGCGCAGCCGGGGGCCGTGCGCCATCGTCCTACGCTCGCCGCCCGGGTACAGCTGCTCTACGACGACACCAAGGCCGGCGTGGATCACACCGAGGAGTGGGAGGCGATCATCCCCATCGAGGGGCCGACGCTCGATCTCGACGGTGGCGTCAACGTCGACTACGACGACCGCGACCTCGTCTCGGAGGCGCCCCCCGGTGTCGTCTACGTGCTCCCAGAGGCACCGATCGACACCACGACGTTCTTCACCCAAGCCGAACGCGACCTGCGCGAGCACCTCTACCGCAACCAACGGCTGACGATCACGCGCAACGCCGTCCTGAAGCTCTACTCGCGTCCCGGCGAGACCGACGACGAGTTCGCGGCCCGATGCGACGCCGCAGCCCGCGATGGCGCAGATGCCGAGACCGCGAAGCTGCGGGACAAGTACGAGGCGAAGATCGCCGCAGTTCGCAAGCGCTTCGAAGCGGCGCAGCGCCGGGTGGCCGAGCTCGAGGTCGATATCCAGGGATCCCGCCAGAACGAGCTGCTCGAAGGGGCAGGGACCCTGATCGGAATCCTCACCGGGCGCCGCTCGACGCGATCGGTCACCGGGAGCATGCGCCGGCGCCAGACGACGCTCGGCAAGGAGCAGCGCCTCGAGTCCGCCCAAGAGAAGGCCACGTCGGAGTGGGACGACATGGCGGCGCTCGAGGCGGAGCTGACGGAGGAGCTCGAGGAGATCAACGACCGGTGGGAGGCGACCGCCGACGAGATCGAGGACGTCGAGATCGGCCTGGAGAAGACCGACATCCACGTCGCCGAGCTCGCCCTCCTCTGGCTCCCCTCCGAGTGACCCACGGGCCACGGGCTACGGGCTACGGGATACCGGCTACTCCTGGGCGAGGGCCCACATGAGGTCACGGATCCCGACGATGCCGAGCAGCTCTCCCTCGGCCATCACCGGCATGTGCCGGTAGCCGGTCTCGAGCAGCCAGGCCACGGCCTCGTCCACGGACGTGTCGGGCGAGAAGGTGTCGGGAGACTCGGTCATCCACTCCTCGATGCTCTCCTCTTCGACCTCCGCGCCGTCGGCGACGGCAACGGCGAGGTCGTGCTCGGTGAAGAGCCCGACGACGCTGCGGTCCGACACCACGGCAAGGGCGTCGACCGACTGCTCGATCATGCGCTCCGCCGCCTCGGCGAGGGTCGCCTCCGATCCGATGAGTTCCGCGGTACCGCTGACCAGGGCCGAGAGCTGCATGGTCCGTTTCCTCTCGCGTGTCAGACGAAGCCTACCGTCATCGTACCCCGGCCCGGCGGGCGGGCACTGGGCGCCGTGCGGTCAGAGCAGGTCCTGCTCCCGGATGCCGAACGACGGATGGCGCAACCGGCACAGCGCGAGCTTCTCGAGCTGGCGGATGCGCTCCCTGGTGAGGTTGAACTCCTCGCCGATCTCCTCGAGCGTGCGAGGCACACCGTCGTAGAAGCCGTAGCGCAGCGCCAGGATCCGGCCCTCACGGTCGGGGAGCCGCTCGATCGACTTGCGCAGGCTGTTGGCGATGTCGAGCTCCTCGGTGACCCGCACCGGATCGACGGCGTCCTCGTCCTCGATGAAATCGCCGAGCTGGGCGCCGTCCTCGCCGACGGGCTGCTCCAGAGACACGGTGTCGGCGACGTTGAGCGCCAGCTCCACCTTGTCCACGTTGACGCCGGCCTCCTCGGCGATCTCCTCCGGGCGGGGCTCACGACCGAGCTCGGCCTTGAGGCTCGCCTGCGCCGCACGGACCGCGGCGAGCGTGTCGTGCAGATGCACCGGGATGCGCACCGTCCGCGACTTGTCGGCGATCGCCCGGGTGATCGCCTGCCTGATCCACCACGTCGCATACGTGGAGAACTTGAAGCCCTTGCGCCAGTCGAACTTCTCGACGGCACGAATGAGCCCCAGGTTGCCCTCCTGGATGAGGTCGAGGAAGTCGATGCCGGACGTGTTGGCGTACCGGCGAGCATTGGCGACCACGAGCCGCAGGTTGGCGGTGAGGAACGCGTCCTTGGCCTCACGCCCGTGACGAACGCGGCGGCGAAGCATCATCTCCTCGGCTTTGCCCTTGTAGGCGCCGTTCTCGAGCTTCTCCATGGCGTCCTGGCCGGCCTCGATCTTCTGGGCGTAGTCGACTTCCTTCTCGGCGGTGAGCAGCTCGTACTCGCCGATCGCCGTGAGGTACTGGCTCACCAGATCCGTGGTGAGGCGGCCGCGCTCATCGGTGAGCTTGTTGCGATCTCGGTCCCGCCGCGAACGCGTCAGCGTGTCTCGCTCGATGCGCTCCTTGGCTTCCTGCCGCTCTCGGAGCGCTCGATCGAGCACCTTGTCACGCGCTTTTTCGCTCGTCGCCATGCAGACGTGTCCTCCACGAGTCGCAAACGGTCGCTGGGCAGCACCGACGTGCAGAGATTGTGAAATTCATCACAAGGCCGGGCCTGCCTCAATATCACATAGAACGGACATTTTGTGAAGCCCCCTTTTCTCATGGCCCCGACCCGTCAAAGGGAGCAACGTCGGGAGTGGATGGGGAATTCCGCGGGATGGGTGCGGCGCGAGCCTGCGTAGAGTGCCGGGGCGTCCGAAGGAGGTCCACACTGCACCGCGTCATCGTCACCGGGGGCGCCGGCAAGGCCGGGAGAGCCTGTGTCGCCGACCTGCGCAGCCATGGCTACGACGTCGTGAGCGTCGACGTCGCCGAGTCGAGAGACCCCGACGCCCCGACGCTGATCGCCGACCTCACCGATCTCGGGCAGGCGGTCGAGGCGCTGCGCGGCGCCGACGCCGTCGTCCACCTCGCGGCCATCCCGGCGCCGCACATCCTCCCGGAGGGAGAGACGTTCCGCATCAACACGATGAGCACGTACGCCGTGTTCTCGGCGGCGTGCACGCTCGGTCTCGAGCGGGTGGTGTGGGCATCGAGCGAGACGCTCATCGGCATCCCGTTCGACCGGGAGCGTCCCCGGTACGTGCCGATCGACGAGCACCACCCTCCCCTCCCCGAGTTCCACTACGCACTGTCCAAGCTGGTCGGCGAGGTGATGGCCGAGCAGTTCAGCCGCTGGACCGGCATCCCCTTCGTCGGCCTGCGCATCTCGAACATCATGGAGCCGTCGGACTACGCCAGGTTCCCGTCCTTCTGGGAGGACCCGCAGATCAGGGCGTGGAACGTGTGGGGCTACGTCGATGCACGAGACGTCGCTCAGGCCATCCGGCTCGGTCTCGAGTGTGACCTCTCGGGTGCGGAGGTGTTCCTCGTGGCGGCTGCCGACACCTGCATGCCGCACAGCGGCGCCGACCTGATGGCCCGGGTGTTTCCGGACACCGAGGTGCGCGCCGACATCTCGGGGAACGAGTCGCTGCTCTCGATCGCCAAGGCGCAGCGCGTGCTCGGCTATCAGCCCGAGCACTCGTGGCGTAGCTACGTGGCGACGAGCTGAGCGACCGTGCCGAACCGTCTTGCCTCCGCATCGAGCCCCTACCTGCTCCAACACCGCGACAACCCCGTCGACTGGTACGAGTGGGGCGACGAGGCGTTCGCCGCGGCGCGGCAGCTCGATCGTCCCGTGCTGTTGTCCGTCGGCTATGCGACATGCCATTGGTGTCACGTCATGGCGCATGAATCCTTCGAGGACGAGGCGACGGCGGCCTACGTGAACGCCCACTTCGTGTCGATCAAGGTGGACAGGGAGGAGCGACCCGACATCGACCGCATCTACATGGATGCCGTCCAGGCGATGACGGGACGGGGAGGATGGCCGATGACGGTGTTCCTCACGCCGGACGGCCGCCCCTTCTTCGCCGGGACGTACTTCCCGAAGGAGGGCAGGGGCGGGTACCCGTCGTTCCTCCAGATCATGCGCAGCGTCGTCGATGCGTGGGAGGGCCGCAGGGCCGACCTCGAAGGACAGGCCGACCGGCTCACCGCGGCCGTGCGCCGCACGATCCCACCGTCGCAGGCGGCGCCGGACGTGGAGTCGATCGACGCCGCAGTTGCCACGCTCGCCGACCAGTTCGACGCCGAGCACGGCGGCTTCGGGGGCGCCCCCAAGTTCCCCCAGGCGCCGACGCTCGAGCTGCTGCTCAGAGTGCGGGCACTCGGCCTGGCCGAGGAGCGCACCGCCGAGATCGACGAGATGCTCACCGTCACGCTCGACCGGATGGCGAGCGGGGGGATCTACGACCACCTCGGCGGCGGGTTCAGCCGGTACAGCGTGGACCGCACCTGGACCGTCCCCCACTTCGAGAAGATGCTGTACGACNNGAGGGCACGTTCTACGTCTGGCGGTGGGACGAGCTGTCCGCCGTGCTCGGACCCGACCTCGACGTCGTTGCCGCGGTGTCCGGCGCGACACCGCGCGGCAACTTCGAGGGAGCGAACGTCCTGGAACGCCGGGTGGACCTCGATGCGGTGGCCGCCCGCTTCTCGCTCCCGGTGGAAGATCTCGCGGCCCGGCTGGAGGCGGCGATGGCGCGGCTCCGGAGGCGGCGGAACGAAAGGGTGCGGCCGGCGCTCGACGACAAGGTGGTGACGGCGTGGAACGGGCTGGCGCTCCGTGCCCTCGCCGAGGCCGCGGTCGTGCTCGACAACGCCCGGTACCGGGAGGCGGCGCTCCGTCTCGCCTCCTTCGCCGCCGAGCACCTCGTGTCGCCAGGACCGAGGCTGCTCCGGACGTGGCGGCACGGCGTCGCCGGTCCTCCTGGGTTCTGCGACGACTACGGGGCGATGGCGGTGGGGCTGTTCACCCTGTACGCAGCCACCGGCGACGAGCAGTGGTTCGGCCTCGCCGCGTCACTCACCCGCACGGCGCTCGAGCTCTTTGCCGCACCCGACGGCGGCTTCCTGGCGACCCCTGAAGGGAGCCATGGGCTCATCGCCCGGCCCAAGAACCTCATGGACAACCCCACGCCCTCGGACAACGCGCTCATGGCCGAGGCGCTGCAGATGCTCGCCGCCTACACGGCGGACGCAGACGTGCAGACCGCGCTCGACGGCACGGTGCGGGCAGCGGGCGTGCTCATCGCGCAGTACCCGAGTGCCGTCGGCCACATGCTGGCGGTGATGGCGACCGCCGCGGCGGGCGTCAAGGAGGTCGCCATCGTCGGTGACGCGGCACCCGTTGCCGACCTCGCCGGCGTGGTGTGGGCGCAGTTCCGGCCCGACTGCGTCGTCGCCATAGGCGACGGTGGCCCGACGACGGTCCCCCTTCTCCACGACCGGACGGCGCCGGCGGGCGAGGCGCGGGCGTACGTCTGCCGTTCGTTCGTGTGCGAGCTGCCCGTGGCCGAGGCCGATTCCATGGCGCGGATGATCGCCGGGCAAAGCCCAGAAGTTGAACCGGGGCGACCGTAAGCTGGCGCGGCTCATGGAGACACCCCTCACCGCCCCGTGCATCTTCTGCGGATACGACCGTCCGATCGAGGCCGACGTCTGCCCGTCCTGCGGACGCGGCTGGATCGACTCGCCCCTGCCGAGCCCCCAACCCCAGGCAGCATCGGCCCCGGAGCCGGAAGCCGCATCGGAAGGGCCCGAGCCGGGACCGTCGGAGGAGCCCGAGCCGGCACCGGAGCCGACGCCGCCCATCGCCGTAGCGCCCTCCGCCGGCGGCGCACCGCCACCGGACCAGCCGCTCGTCTCCGGCTCTCCCCCAGAGCCCGAGCAGCTCGGCTTCACCACCGACGACATCGCCTCCGAGCCGGCGATATCGCCCGGCGCCGCCGCGCCCCCGCCGCTCCACACCGACGCAGCCGACACCGGGTGGGAAGACGCGGCGACAGAGGAGGAATCACACGACGAGACACAGACCATCGTTCCTGGGGTCGGCGACGACGTCGGGGACGAGTGGGACCCGCTGGTGCCGTGGGACGCAAAGGACTGGGGAGCCGGCGAGGCAGACGGTCCGGACCAGGGCGACGAGACGCCGGGCGCAACCGGCGCCCCTGAGGACCGGGCGCAGGAGGCTCCCCCGGTCGCCGAGATGCCCGAAGCGACAGGGGTGGCCGACGTGACCGAGGTCGCCGAGGTCGGCGACGTGCCCGACGTGCCCGACGTGCCCGACGTGCCCGAAGCACCGCGCTCGCCCGCCGAGCCCGACTTCGCCGCGGCGGCATTCGCTGCCGGAACCGGCGGCGGGTTCGACGATCTGATCGACCTCCCCGAGCCGGATGCGTCGATGCTCGCCCCGCTCTCTCCTCCCGCAGACGGCGTGCCGGTCGCCGAAGACCAGGTCGAACCGCCAGGAGCGCCGCCTCAGCCCACGTTGCGCGCATCGCAACTCCATTCGCGCCGCGTGCAGAGCATCGTCGTGATCGCCGTCGTCGCCGCCGTCGTGGTCGGCTGGTTCGTGATCCTCGCCCTCATCACTCGTGGCGGCGACGACGGCGGCGTCGCCGGGCCGGCCGAGTCGACGTCGACGAGCAGCAGCCCTTCGACGACCTCACCAGACGACACCTCGGCGCCCACGACGACGCTGCCCACGACCACGGCAGCACCCACCACGATTCCGCAGCTCGCCGCAGAGGGAGAGCCACTTGCCATCGCCGACCTCACGCTCGGCGGTTTCGCGCTGGGGCCCTTCGACTTCGGCAGCACCGGGGCGCTCGGACGGCTCGTTGCCACCTTCGGCCAGCCCGATGCCCTGGTCGCGACGAGCGAGGCGTGGGGCACCTGCGCCGGCGACGAGGGCTTCGTGGTCACCTGGGGGCCGCTCGACGTCATCTTCCTCGGCACGCCGGAGGATGCGACGCTCGTCGGCTACCGGGTGCGTGCGGGCGGCGGCGACCACCCGGCCGCCGGCCTCACGACGCTCTCGGGATTCACGACGGGCGAGACCGTTGCCGATCTCGAGGCGACGTACGCAGGCTTCGACGTGTCCTTCTCCGACGTCGACGGCATCGAGTCGTTCATCCTGAGCCGGGTCACCGATGGCGTGACCCTGCTGTGGGGACCGGTATCGTCGACCGAGCCGGCCGGCGTGGTCGAGGGCGTGTACTCCCCACGTGCCTGCGACCAGGGCCCGGCACCCGCATCCTGACCGTGAGCGCCCCGCCCGCACGTGTTCGCCGCAGAAACCGTGGCTCGTGAGCGCCGTAACATGAGAGCACTCCCAACACCCCCCGAGACCCCATGACCGACTCCCCACCCGGCTCATACCACCACCCCGGCCTGCTTCGCCGCGTGTTCGCCCTCAGCAACGTGGTGGCGGTTGCGTGCGGCCTCGTCGCCTTCGCCGCAACACTCCGCATCTGGAACTCCAATCGAGGCGCCGTCATCGCCGCCCTCGTGGGCGGGACGGTGTCGGCGGTCATCTGGCTTGCGTGGAATCGCTTTGCGGGTCTCCGTCCGGTGGGCAAGCTGATCGACCTGCCGCTCGTGGGGGCGATCCCGGCCGGGACCACGTCACCGACGCCGACACTGACCGCACCCGACTCTGCGGCTGCCGCCGCGTACCAGCGTGCGGCCAGCCGTCTCGAAGCAGCGACCCGGGGCCGAGTCCTCCTCGTGGCGGGCATGACCCCCGGCCAGGGAGCAACGACGGCGGCGCTGAACCTCGCCGTGGCGGCGACCCGCGCCGGCCGGCGGGCGCTGCTCGTCGACGGCGATCTCGACCGGCGCGTGCTCAGCCGGTTCGGGAGAACAGGCTCCGGCCCGGGTCTCGCCGAACTCTCGAACGGATCGGTCGAGATCCGCGATGCGTCGCGGCTGTGGGCGATCGACGCAAAGAGCCGGCTGCCGTTCATCCCCGCCGGCGCCGGGAACGGCAACGGCGCCACCCCCCTCGACGGGAGCGCCCTCGAGCGCGCCCTGGCGGACGCCACCTCGGCGGCCGATCTCGTCCTCATCGACACGGCGGCCACGCGCGAGGGTGTCGCCGAGGCACTCGGGCAGGTGGCCGACGGCACGCTCCTGGTGCTGCCGCGCGCCGCATACCGGGCGACCGTCGACGAGGCGCAGGCGCGCGCCGACCGGATCGGCGCTCCGCCCGTGGGCTACCTGATCAACGAGGCAGCGCCGAGTCCCCCGTCCATCGACCAGCACCCGGTCCTGCGCAGCATGAAACGCGCCTTCACCACGGCGCTCCTCGTGCTGCTGGCCTACAGCGCGTGGAACGGCGCTCAGGTCTGGAGCTCGTGGCGGAACGTGGAGCGCCAGGGCTTCGACGTCAGTGAGGCGAGCGCCCTTCTCCCGATCTCGGAGGTGCCGATCGTCGACGACCTCGTCGATCCCGAGACCGAGAATGCCGGCACCGCGTTGCCGTCCGGAGGCGATTTCACCACGGTGCTCATCGTGGGCAGCGACCTGTCGGGCAGCCTCGCCGATGTGATCATGCTCGCGATCCTGCCGGGCAACGGGGACGACCCCACCCTCGTCTCGATCCCGCGCGACCTCTACCTGCAGAATCGATGCACCCACACCTACACGAAGATCAACGCCAACCTCGCCGGCTGCGACAACGTCAACGGGCCGACGATGCTCGGCCTCGCCGTCACGGAATTCACCGGCGTCGACATCGACCACTTCGCGCTGTTCACGTTCGAAGGCTTCGAAGAGATCATCGACCAGGTCGGCGGCATCGAGATCTGCGTCGACTACCCGGTCCGCGACAGCAAGTCGGACCTGAATCTCGACGCCGGGTGCACCCGGGCCAACGGTGCGCAAGCCCTGGCGTGGGTGCGGTCGCGTCACACCCAGGAGCTGGTCAACGGAAGATGGCGCACGATGCCGGGGGTGAGCGACCTCACCCGCAACCAGCGCCAGCAGGACGTCCTCGTCGAGATGTTCACCAAGCTGCGGGACTTCAGCTCGCCCGCCGACTTCACCCAGACGGTGCGAAGCCTGACGAACGCATTCACCCTCGATGACGAGCTGAGCCTCACCGACGCGATCCGGCTGGCGTGGAGCCTCCGCGACATCGATCCCGCCACCATCCAGACCATCGAGATCCCGGTGGAGGCCGAGACCGCCTCCAACGGGGCCGCCATCCTGCTCCCCACCGTGCCCTTCCACGAGCTGCTCAGGCAGATCTACCCCGACCTCGTGGCCGAGGACGCCACCGTCTCACTCCCGGCCGAAGAGTGACGATCAATGAGACGCAACGGCGTCGACCGTACAATGAGCGCGACTGATCCGACCGGTGTGGGCACGACCGGCATCAGCCAGGAGCCGAAGTGACCGACCGCAGCGACACGAACGATCCTTTCTCGGGCATCCAGCCGTACGAGGAGCTGTCCCGCCTGTCCGGCGACGAGCCCCTTCCTCCCCTCGAGGACCCCGGCACTCCCCCAGCGATGCCGCCGCGCTCGCCGCTGCTCACCGGACTCGTCCTCGGTCTCCTGCTCGTCGTGGTGAGCATCGCCCTGTTCCAGTTGCTGAGCGGTGACGACGGCGACACCACGGCCGGGGGGCCGACACCAACGGATCAGACGACACCCCCGTCGGACACGACCCCCGACGACAGCAGCGACACGACCCTCGCTCCGGACGATTCGTCGGCGACCACGGTGGCGCCATCGACCGCCCCGCCCTACGTCGCCAGCGGTGAGCCGGTGCCGGTGGCCGAGCTGCTCCTCGCCGTCGACGGCGTGGGGCCGATCAAGTTCGGCGAGCCCGCCGCCGCAGCCATCGGCCGCCTCATCGCCAGCCTCGGCGAACCAGACAACGACACCGGGCCGCAGGTCTCGACGGGTGCATGGGGTGTCTGCGAGAACGACACGGAGCGTATCGTGCAGTGGGGCCCATTCGCCGCCATCGTCGTGATCGACCCCGACGGCACCGAGACCTTCGCCGGCTACCGCCTCGACTTCTCCCTCGGCGGGTTCTCGTCCGAGGCCGCCGACCTCGAGACCCTGAGTGGTCTCGCCGCCGGCGCCTCGCTCCGCCAGCTCGAGCAGATCTATGCCGACTTCGACGTACAGACCGCCGACGACCCGGAGATCGGACCCGTCTGGCTCCTCAACAGCACCAACACCGGCAACCTCCTCCTGTGGGGCCCGCTCACCGCCGACGACACGGTGCGGGGCATCTACGCCCCCGACGCCTGCGGCCGGTTCTGACGGTGAGGACGCAGCTGCTTCCCGCACTATGATCGCCGCTGACCGCAACCGACCGGAGTCCGGGTGAGCAGCAACAGCCGAGTGAGGGCTTTCCTCTACGGAACGGTGGCGGGCGCGTTCCTCGGCCTCGTCGCCTTCGCCATTCTGGGAGGGCGCTTCGCCCTCGGAGCCGCCGTGGCGGTTCCCCTCGCCACGGGCTCACAGCGGGCCGCCATCCAGTTCGCGGCGTCGAGCGGCGGGCTGTTCCTCATCGTGATCGTCGCCGCCGTGCTCGGCGGCCTCGTCGTCGCCGGCATCACGTATGCCGCGGCGCGCGAAGGCGAGCCGGACGCTCCCAAGTTCCCATTGCGCTACCAGTTGCCCACCGCAGCAACCGTGTCGGCGATCGCCACCTATGCCGTCATCCGAGCGGGCATCGGCGGATTCGGCGACATCGTCATGGGCGTCGTCACCGTGTCGGTATTCCGGATGGTGCTCATCGTCGCCGTCGCCGGGGCGATCGCAGGCGCCGTGACCGGCTACATCGTGGACCGTCTCGCCCGCCCGGAGCTCCTCGGTCTCGGCGGCGTCGCATGGGAGTCGCACCGCGCCGTGCTCGCGTCGATGACCCGCGCCGTCGGCATTCCCCTCGTGGCCGTGGTGGGCGCCGGCGGATTCGCCATTGCGCTCTCCCAGCTCCTGCTCGGCGCCAACAACACCGAGGTCGCCGTGATCCTCTTCTCGGTCGCCGGTGCGGTCGTGCTGGGCGGGATCACCCTCATCGCCTACCGGCCCTGGGACCGCGACGGCGGCGGCGAGCAGCCCAGCGCCTGAGCCGAGCCTTCACTCCCCGCCTGCGTCCTCCACCTCGCGGGCGATCCATGTCCCGTCGTCGAGCACGTCGTACGTGATGCGCACGGGTGCACCACTGCGCAGGTGATCACGGATGTGGGTGATGGCGGCGTCGCCATGGAAGCGAATCCCCGGGGCGGGCTCGATCACCTGATCGGAGCCGTCGGGCAACCGCACGACGAACTGGTCGACGGTGGTGAGGTCGCCGGTGACATCGACGACGACCGCGACGATCGTGCCCCCGCCGCCGTTCCCGCCACACGCCGCAACGAGCGTCGCTGCGATGACGCCGGCGGCGAGCAGACGCCGAACCCGGTTCACACCTTGGTGACGGTGCGGATGGGCGTGCCGCCGTAGCGCTGCTCCTCGGCCCACCAGCTGAAGAACACCCCTGCGATGAATCCCCAGAGGAGCAATCCACCGCCCAGCTTCATCACGAGACCGGCGATGACCTGGTCGGTGTGCGCCGAGATGCCCCAGAGCCGCGGGAACGTCTCGTAGATCTTGTAGAGCGGGGTGTCCCCCAGCGTCAGGAACGAGGCCGGGACAGTGGGAACCAGGGACTGGAGGAAGAGGTAGCCCATCCGTTGGAAAGGCTCGAGGCGGGGCAGATCGGGGATCGGCCCGACGATCGGCCACCACATGAGGATCGCGGTGACGAACAGCAGCAGGTGCATCACGAAGTGGAACGGCTCCGACGTGAGCATCAGCTCCACCACCCCTGGCACGTGGATCATCCCCAGCGTGGCGTTGAACACGAACAGCGCCACGAACGGCCTGGTGAGGATGCGCATCACCGGAAGGATCGGGCGCACCAGCATACGGGTCAGCCACCACGGCGTGCCGTAGAGGAGGAGCGGCGGGGCGATGAGCGCGATGCCGAGGTGCTCCACCATGTGGAACACGAACAGGCTGGACTCCCCGACGTCGTGGAGCGGCCACGTCGACACGAGGAGCAGGGTGCCGAGGCCCGAGTAGAACATGATCCGCTGCTTGCGGGTCACCGGCACCTCGCCTCGCGGGGCGAAGTGCTCGGCGAGCCGGCGGGTGGCGTACTCGTAGCCGAAAGCGAGGGCGATCACCATGCCGAGCACGTCGAGGTGCAGGTGGAAGCTCGCCACCTCTCCGAGCGACGCCGATGCAGCGAGCAACGGCGTTGCCATCACAGCGAGTTGAAGGTCAAGAGGACGACGACGAACAGCACCACCGATCCGAACACGCCGACCAGGAAGAGGCTGCGGAAGATCGGCCGGTCGAACTTGAGGTGCATGAAGAAGGCAACGACGATGCCGAACTTCACCGCCCCCAGGACGAGCAGCGCCGGGATCAGGATCGGCTCGAGCGCATCGATGTAGGCGATCGCCACCTCGACGGCGGTCACCACCGCCAGGATGAGCGCGATCATCCAGTACAGCCTCGGGCTGGGATGTGCGGCGGCGGCGTCGGTCATGGTCACACCTGGAGCAGGTAGACGACGGTGAAGATGACGATCCA
>DKBA01000291.1 GCA_002450985.1 Acidimicrobiia bacterium UBA6912 | reverse complement strand
ACTGGTCTCGCTGACACGGCCACCGCGATGAGGGCGCCGGTTTCAGCGGTGCCGCTGGCCTGGGCGCGTGCAGTCCCTCGTCGGCGCTGGGCGTCCGTCAGCTCCGGGAAGCTCTCTAGGGTTATGGCCGCGGTCGATGAGGTGCCGCACATCCGGCCGATATCGCAGGGGTTCCTTCCGTGAAGACAGTCGTCAATGGTTTCGCCGCATCGGTTCGCCGCCTGCCGTGGGTGGTCATCGCCGGCACCATCGTGATCTCGGTCGTGCTGGGGGGGTTCGCCGGCCAGTTCGTCCCAGCCGAGGACCAGAACGAGTCCTTTGCTCCAGAGGCGCCGGAACTGACCGCACAGGCGGAGATTGGAGCCTTGTTCGGGTCGACGACGCGTATGCAGATACTGATGCGCAGCGACGATGGCGACGTCATCACGCTCGCCGCGCTCCAGGCGGCTATCGCGCTCGACGAAGCGATCCGAAGCGAGGTTCCCGCCGAACTGCTGGCCGACTCGCCCCAGGCGCCGGCCGTGCTGACCCACATGGCTCCCGTTCAACTCGCACTGCAGAGCGGAGCCCCTATGCCGGCGTCAGATCTCGAAGTCAAGAACCTCTACCTGACGGGATTGGAGCAGACGCCTCCCCAGGGGCAGGGCTTCCTCCGGGCGCTCGTCTCCGACGATGCCGACCTCACCACGGGGACGGCAGAGCTCGGCCTGTCGGTGGTCACCTACCAGGCGAGCGATGACTTCGACCTGCTTGCAGAGCGAGCCCGACTGATTGCCGACGCAGCCGCCATTGCTTCGGTGCCCGAGTCGATCACGGTCGAACCATTCAGCGTCGAGCTGATCTTTGCGTCCGGCGACGACTTCCAGGAAGAGATCCTGCGCCTCTTCGCGTCGGCCGGTCTCATCATCCTGCTGGTCCTCGCCATCGTCTTCCTCGTCAGACCGAAGAACGGCCGGGACCGGCTGCTCTATGCGATCGGAGCCGTGCTCATGCTGCTCGGCATCGCCGTCGCAATCGCACCTAGCCTTGCGCTGATCTTCCCGGATGTCTTCCCGGAGTCGTGGGGAACGGCCGAGTTCGGGCCATTGCTGCTCACCTCGGCAATCCTCTATGTTGCCGCTTTCCTCATATGGACCGTGGGGAGCGCCCGACTGCGGAGGACGACCGCAGACACCTTGCTGACGTTCCTCACCATTGGCCTCGCCATCCAGTGGATGAATGGGTACGGCTATCTCCGCTTTGAGGACCAATCGCAGCTGGTGCAGGTCCTCCCGATCTTGCTGATCGGTCTGGGCGTCGACTACTCGATCCACATGACGACTAGGTACCGGCAGGAGATCCATGAGGGTGTCCCGGTGGACCTCTCGGTGACAACAGCGATCCGCACGGTCGGGATCGCACTCGTGCTCGCCACTCTGACGACGGCGGTCGGTTTCCTCACGAACGTCACCAATGACATCCCTGCACTGGCGGAGTTCGGCGAGCTCGCTGCTGTGGGCATCGTCGCCTCGTTCCTCCTTATGCTCACCTTCGTCCCGGCGGTTCGCTTGTTGCTTGACCGCCGCGCCGAGAGCAGTGATCGGCTCGACACCGAGGTCTTGGAGGCCGGGGAGTCCCGGGCGTTGCCGCGGCTGATCGGCAAGACCGCAGCGTTGCCAAGCCGCTTCGCCTCGCTCACCGTTATCGCGTCGCTCCTCCTGGCTGGGGTCGGTGCGTACGGAATGACCGGTCTCGAGACCAAGTTCTCATTCCTCGACTTCGTTCCCACCACCTCGCCGCTGCGCGATACCGCGGTGACGGTGGACAATCGCTTCGACTTCCCAGAAACCACCTCGGTGCTGGCCAAGGGGGACGTCGCCAGCGGTGCGTCGTGGAACGCGATGGTGGCCGCCTACGCCAATGCGGCCGGTGTCGAGGACGTCCAAACGGTGCAGACGCAGAGCGGCGAGACGTTCGCGACGGGGACGTCCCTCACCTTGGTGATGCTGCAACTGCTGAACCCCGCGGGAGAGACCTTCGACCAGGAGGTGCTCGAGGAAGCCGTGGCGCTCGGACTCGGATCGGATCGAACGGTTCCCGACGACGGAGACCTCACATCTCTCTACGACCTCGCAGCGCAGAATCATCCGGACCTGATGTCGGCGGTGCTGGCGCGCGACGATCGCGGCTACTCCGCTGCTCTGTTCAACTTCGACACCACCGGAGGAGAGTCGGGAGCCTCTGACCTCGCCCTCGGTCTGAACGACGCCTTCGAGCCCGCCCGTAGCGCCGGTCTCGAGGCGGTGGCTACGTCGAACTTCATCATCAACGATCTGGTCGTCACGACGCTGCGAGATTCACAGGTCTCTTCGCTACTGCTGACAATGGGGGCCGCGCTGCTGCTGCTCGTAATCAATTTCTGGTTCGAGTCACGACGCCCGATGCTGGGCGTCATCACGACGATTCCCGTGGTGTTTGTTGTCGTGTGGGTGTTCGGCCTGATGGCGCTCTTCAGAATCGCCTTTGGACCGGTCACCGCCACGATCTCGGCGATCGGTATCGGCATCGGCATTCCCTACATGATTCACGTGACCCACCGCTTCCTCGAGGAGCGTATCGAGCAGGTCGACAGCGATGCGGCCATCGAGCACACCCTCACCCACACGGGCGGTGCTCTCGCAGGTTCCGCCATCACGACCATGGCGGGATTCGGCATACTGATGATCTCGACGACGATCCCGTTCCGCCAGTTCGGATTCGTAATCGCCTACACCATCCTCCTCGCACTGGCCGCAGCCGTCCTGGTGCTGCCGAGCATGCTCGCCCTGTGGGACCGGTGGCATCGCAGCCGAGGTGAGGACCCTGTGGAACAGCGGGTGCTCGAGGCTGCCCTGCAGGAGACCTCGTGAGCGGGGAGCGCACCCGCCGCGGGATCGAGATCCCTGAGGACGT
>DKBA01000323.1 GCA_002450985.1 Acidimicrobiia bacterium UBA6912 | reverse complement strand
CACGCCGCTTTCACCATCGCGTGGGGTCTTGCCGGCACCGCCGACGCCCGCTATCCCATCCTGCCGCCGCCCGAGTGCGAGGACCTCGCCGCCCGCTACGAGCTCCTCACCGGGCGGGCCCCACTCACGGCGTGCGGGGAGGGAGGGTGGTCGCCGTGATGCGGCGAGCCGTTGCCGTAGTGACCGTCGTGACCGCGCTCGCCGCCCTCTCCGGCGCCTGCGGGGCCAGCGCCGCGACTGTCGAGATCGACGTCGGACTGCTCGCCGGCCAGGCGTGGACCGCTCGGGGTGGCGCCGTCGACGCCGGCGTGATGTGCGCCGCCGGAGGGAGACAGACGGTCGAGTTCCGCGACCCGGACACGGGCGAGCCGCTGCCGCTGCCCGAGGTGATGGCCCGCATGGAGACGTGGGAGCCAGGCGAACCGGGGACGCTCGCCTTCGTGATCGAGATGACCTGTGCCGATGGGTCGGGGACCCTCACCGTGCACGAGAACGGTCGCGACGAAGTGTGGAAGGTCCTCCACGGCACCGGCGCGTTCGACGATGTGGACGGCAACGGTTCCTTCACCGTCGAGTATTTCGACGCCTCCGCGGTCGAGCAGCCCTCGGACGACGATCCGCCCGACGGCGCGCCGATCGCGCTCCACTGGACGGGCGAGATGTCGAAGCGCGGGGACCGCTGAGCGTCACCGAAACCTTCACGCTCGGCCGTCCGCCCACCTGCTCGGACGTTCCTTCAGGTCGGTGAAACCGAGCTCGCCGCACAGGTCGATGAAGCGTGCGTTCGGGACGCCCTGCCATTCGAGATCGCCGAGCGATTCGGGGAGGGGCACGTCGCGGCGCAGCTCGGCGAGGAAGCGGTACAACAGCGCATCGCCGATCTGCCGGCGCAGGGTGGCGGCCAGCTTCTCGGCGCCGCGCACCGGCACCTGCCACTGCGAGAACTCGAGCGGGATCCGTTCGAGCTTGCGATACCGGGCGAGCACGGCCGCCGCCGTCTTGGCGCCCCAACCGGGGAGGCCGGGATAGCCGTCGGCGCTGTCGCCCACGAGCGCCAGGTAATCGGGGATCGACTCGGGCTCGACACCGAACTTCTCCACCACACCGGCACGATCCATGAAGGTGCGGGTGCGCACGTTGTACCCCACCACCTTGGGGTCGCCGTAGAGCTGCGCCATGTCCTTGTCCGGCGTCATGACGACGACCTGCTCGACGTCACCCGCCCACCGGGCTGCGGCGGTGGCGAGGGCGTCGTCGGTCTCGTACTCGTACATCGACCACACGGTGACGCCGATGGCCCGCAGCGCCCGCTCGGCGAGAGGGAACTGGGCGAGCAGGTCCTCCTCGATCCCGGCACTCGTCTTGTAGCCGGGATAGACGTCGTTGCGGAACGACTCGATGATGGAGTCGAAGGCGGCGGCGACGTGCGTGACGCCCGGCTCGGCGAGCAGCGCGAGCGTCGAGGCGAGGATGCCCCGGGTAGCGCCCACCTCCCGGCCGTCCGGCGCCGTGCGCTTGGGCGCCCCGAAGTAGGCCCGGAACAGCTCGTACGTGCCGTCGATGAGGTGCAGCTTCACAGCGCAACCCTAACCCGCCGGGCGCCGGCCGGGCATGGCTACCGTTCCGACGATGAATCGCCCGCGCATGCCGACCATCACCGGCGAGGCCGATCTGGTGAGCCCCCTGTTCTCCAGCCGGTGGCGGCTGGTGCAGAACGACCGGGTGATCGCCGAGCTGCGGCGGCTGGGGCGCATCTACGTGACCACCGCCGACCTCGGGCCTGCCGGACGGCTCATCATGGAGCCCGCCGGCCAGGGCACGGTGCGGGCGATCGACGAGCGCGGCGAGGAGGTGGCTCGCATCGTGCGCACCTCGTGGCTGGGGCGCCGATTCGAGATCACCGGGCTCGGGTACGGCTACGAGCTGGTGAGCGATCCCCGGCCCCGCCGCTGGCACATCGAGATCGCCCACGCTCCGGTGACGGAGATCACCGGCTCACTCGTCTCCTACAACAACGTCCGGGTGCGGAGCTCGCTGGCGATGCCGGTGCCTGCCGTGCTGCTCGCCTGGCACGTCGTGGCCCGCCCGTGGGAAGCCGCCGCCGAGCCTCGCGGGCTGATCCCCGCCACCCACATGCGGGCCGGGACGTGACCGACCTGGCGCTGCCTCTCGTTGCCGTCGAGGCGCTGCTCCCGCGGGTGGGCGACGATCGTCTGCGCATCGTCGACTGCCGCTTCACGCTCACCGATCCGGCGGCGGGTCGCCGCGCCTACGACCGCGGGCACCTTCCCGGCGCCGTCTACCTCTCGCTCGACGACGATCTCTCGGCGGCCGAGGGTCCTGGCCGCCACCCGCTGCCGCATCCGGGCGTCTTTGCCGCCCGGCTCGGGGAGGTGGGGATCGGCAACGATCACACCGTCGTCGCCTACGACGACGCCGGCGACGCCTACGCCTCGCGGCTGTGGTGGATGCTGCGCTCGCTCGGCCATTCCCGCGCCGGGGTCCTCGACGGCGGCTGGCCGGCGTGGCTCGCCGCCGGCGGAGCGGTGAGCGACGAGCCGGCTGCGCACCCCAGGGCGGATTTCGCAGCGCCGGCGGAGTGGACGGGCACGGTCGACCGCGCCCAGCTCGGGTTGATGCTGGGCGAGGTGACGCTCGTCGATGCCCGCGCCGGCGATCGCTACCGCGGAGAGGTTGAGCCGTACGATCCCGTCGCCGGCCACATCCCGACCGCCCACAGCCTGCCGTACGCCGACAACCTCGACGATGGCGGGCGGTTCCTCCCCCTCCCCGTGCTGCGCACCCGGTTCGCCCACATCGACGAGCCGATCGTCGTCTACTGCGGCAGCGGCGTCACCGCATGCCACGACATCCTGGCGATGGAACTCGCCGGCATCGACGATGCGTTGCTGTACCCGGGCTCGTGGTCGGACTGGTCGCGGGCCGGCGGGGCGGTGGAGACCGGCCCCGACCCGCACGGATTCCACGATGTGTGAGTCGCGTCAGCCGGTGATGGGCCGCGCCGAGGTGATCTCGAAGCGGAAGAACTCGCCCTCGTCCTGACGCTCGGTGCCCCACCACCAGCCCACACGGCCGGCGGTGGCGATGGTGATCCCGCCGAACTCGGCGTGGGCGTCGATCGCCGCACCGAAGGGAATCGCCGCAAACTCGCCGCCACCGGGATTGCCCCACCGCCGGGTCACCACCTCCGTGACCAGGTCGTCCGCTCCGACCGTCACCGTCAGGTCGATCCGCTCGTCGCCGGCGGGCAACGAGACGGTCGCCGCGGCGTCATCCACTGCCGCCCAGGTCGCTCCCATCTGCGGCGTGAGCGCCTGCGGCGCCCATGCCACCGTCTCGGCGGCGAGCCGGCCCCGGGCGCTGCGGGCGACGTCGGGCCCTGAGGCACGCACGACGGGCAGCAGGCCCCACAGCCGGAAATCGAGCGACCCTTCCCCGCGCCAGTAGGCATCGCCCCCCTTGAATATGACCGGCCCCTTCCCGGCGGTGGCGTTCCACACGAAGCCGTGACCGGGGCGCAGCACCTGGCGGGCCCGGAACCTGGTCCAGCTCCTCAGCTTGATCTCGCCCTCCATGTCGAGGATGACCGCCGGGGGCAGCGGCACGCCGGGTCCGAGGCTGCGGGTGAGCAGCCGCTGCGCGGGGCCGGGAAGACCGGCGGTGTCGGCGAGCACAGAGCCCTCGGCCGAGCCGGGTGCGGCGAGATCGTCCCAGGCCGCGGCGCGATCAACGCTGCCGCTCACGAGCTGCCCACGGCGAGTCTCACTCCCCGCACCGCTCCCCGGCATCGATGAACTGCACGATGTCCGCGGGATCGTCGCCGGTGAGGGTGCCGCCGAGCCCGGTGAACGGGGTGGCGTCGTCGATGCTGAAGTACCAGATGCCGAACACATCCTCGAAGGTGAGGTCGACCCGCGAGCCGTAGAGCGCCTGGAGCTGGGCCACGGTATCGCCCAAGCGGAGGCCCTCGGCGGTCCGCAGTTTCAGATCCACCCGGTCACCGCTGAAGTTCGACACGCGGTAGGTGAAGAACTCGCCCTCCTCGACGATCGCGTCCCTCTTGAAGAACGCCTCGAGCGTTCCCCATCTGACGACGCGGATCTCTGCGCCGGGACAGGTGCCGAACACCGAGAAGCTGTCGATCCAACCGGTGTCGTCGTCGGGATCGCCTTCGAGCTCCGGATCACCCAGGAGGGCGAGCTCGAGGAGGACGAACTCCGTCGGCATCCCGAACGCCGTGCTGCCCACGCCGTCGGGTTCGAGCAGGAAGTCGTCAGGCGACTCCGGGACCAGCGGCGTCAGCCCAAGGGCCCGCCCCAGGAAGGAGGCCATCTGATCACGGCGGACGGGGTCGGTCGGGCAGAAGCGGTCGTTGTCCGGCGGGTTGCAGCCCAGGGTGATCCCGGCCGCCGCCAGGCGATCGATGTCGCCCTCGAAGATCGAGCCGTCGTCGTCGATGAACCAGTTCCCCGGACCGGGATCGACGTAGCCGAAGGCCCTCACCAGGAGGGCCGCCATCTGGCCCCGCGTCAACACGTCATCGGGGCAATACCGATCGTTGTCCGGCGGGTTGCAGCCGAACGTGATGCCCGCAGCCGCGAGCCGGTTGATGTCGTCCTCGAAGACCGATCCCGCATCGTCGACGAAGAAGTCCTCCGGCGTCGCCGGCAGACTCCTCGCCCTGACGAGGAAGGCTGCGGTCTGACCCCTGGTCACCAGCCCGGCGGGGCAGTAGTGCGTGTTGAGCGGCGGGTTGCAGCCGCGGGTGATGCCCAACTCGGCGATGGCCTCGATGAATCCCTCGTGCACGTTCCCGTCGTCGTCGTCGAAGGTGCCGCCGACCGGGCGCGCCGACGCCAGGACCGGAGCCGCCGATGCCGCCAGCGCCGCCACGACCAACATCACAACCAGGGTTCTCCGCACGATCTCTCCCTATCGCTCGCCCCCGACCCTACGCGGCGCGCTGCCGGCCCGCATCTCGCGCACGGTCCGAGGTGCGGAGCCGCGACCTACTCGACCTCGTCGAGCTGCGGCAGCCCGAGCGCCGCCTCGGCCGGTGCCAGGTGCTGGCCACCGGTGAGCACCGGGGCGAAGAGGTCGCCGTACTGGCGCAGCCGCTCCCAGATGGTCGCCATCGTGAAGGTGGCAGGGTCGACCTCGTCGAGCTCGTCCCACAGGATGGGCGTCGACACCGGCGCTCCCGGCTTGGGGCGCACCGAGTACACCGAGGCGATGGTCTTGCCGCCGACGTTCTGGTTGTGGTCGATGAACACCCGGGGGCCGCGCTTGGGGATGTCCCACTCCATCGTGGCGTTCTCCGAATCGGCGCCGGCGATCATCCGGCCGAGCGTCTCGACGAAGCGCCGCACCCGGCGGTACGACGCCTCGGCCTCGAACGGGACGTAGATGTGGATGCCGGTCGCGCCGGACGTCTTCGGGTAGCCGGCGAGGCCGAGACGCTCGAGCAGCACGTTGACCAGGCGGGCGACGTGCACGACCTGCTCCCAGGTCGCTCCCTCCTGGGGGTCGAGATCGAAGACGGCGAAATCGGGGAGCTCGGCGCGGTCGGCACGACTCAGCCACGGATGCATCTCGATGCACCCCATGTTGGCGAGCCACACCAGCGACTCCCGGTCGGGGGCGGTGACGAAGTCGATCGGCTCCCCCCGGTGGCTGGAGTGGATGGGGGCGGTGACGATCCACTCGGGGGCGTGTGAGGGGCACTGCTTCTCGTAGAACATGTTGCCCTCGATGCCGTCGGGGTAGCGCGACATCGACAGTGCCCGCCCGGCGAGGTGGGGAAGCAGGATGGGGGCGATGGCGGCGTAGTACTGGATGAGATCGCCCTTGGTGATGCCGTCGTCCGGGAAGAACACCTTGTCCGGGTTGGTGAGGCGCACCGGACGATGGAGGTCGAGCGTGACCCAGGCATCGCCGTCGCGTGCGATCTGCACCGGCTCGGGGAAGACGATGGCGCCCGACGCCGGCGAGCGGCCAGCAGCGGCAGGCTCGGGGCGGGCGCCCGCCTCCCCCGCCCGCAGGTCGGCGAGGATGGCGTCGTGGCTCGTCTCTTCGCGAGCTTCCGAGATCACGATCATGCGCAACCCTGCCGCAGCCGCCGCCATGGCGAGCGGCTTGGCGCGCAGCGTCCCTGCGCCGTAGGGGACGTGGCGGATCTCCCCCTTCGGCCCGAACTCGTTGTCGGTGAACTGCGTGTGGAGAGGGTCGATGGCCCACCCAGGGAACTGGGTGCGGAGGAAGGCGATCACCGAGGAGAACGCCTCGGTGGTGGTGAGCGCGCCGCCGGACTTGGCGTGGACGTGCGCCCAGTCGATGACGGGCCGTACGAAGGAGAACTCGTTGGCGATGAGGGCGATGTCGCCGAGGGAGCCGAACGCCCGGTCGGTGCCGCTGGTCTCGAGCCCCAACGCGACGCCGAGGTGGCGCACCTTCGGCTCGATGGTGCGCAGCCCGTCGGCGACGAGGTCGTGGAGCTGCTCGGGAGTGCGGTCCTTCACGTAGCCGGTGTGGGCGACGATGGTGTGGGCGCCGAGCGCCTTGCCCAGCTTCATCGTGTGCTCCAGCGCGGCGAGCGTCAGCTTGCGCTTGTCCTGGTCGTCGACGGTGAGCACGGCGAAGTAGGGAGCGTGCACCGACACCGCAATCCCGCGCTCGGCCGCCAGCTCACCGAACGCCCGGCACCGTTTCTCCTTCCAGGGGAAGTCGTGGACGAACGGCAGCTCGACGGCTGCGTGGCCCCTGGCGACGAGCGAGTCGAGCCAGACGCCGTCGTCCGTCCCCTCGGGAGGCATGCGGGAGATACCGAAGCGGAGCATGCCCGGCTCGGGTGGCGAAACCGCTCCGAACGCACCGGCCGGGTCGGCCACGTCAGTACCGGACGACCGGATCGAGCTGGCGAGCGTGCTCGATCCACCGTGCCACGGTCGAGGCCGCCGGCACGCGCCGCACCACATTGCGCTTCGCATTCGCCAGGACCATGGCCTCTCGGAGGTGTTGGGGGTTGCGACGGCGCAGCTCCTTCACCGTGTCGACGCCCGCCGCCTGCAGCAGCTGTGCGTACTCCTCGCCCACGCCCCGCACCCGCATCTTGTCGGCCTGCTTGACGAGATCGAGCACCTCGTCCTCGGTCCGGCCGGTGTCTGCGGCAAGGGCTCTGCGCCCCTTCGGTGTGGCGCCGAGCGTGAGCAGCGCAGCCGTTGCGCCGGCACCGGTCAGGATCCGGCGCCGGCTGCGTCTCGCCCGGCCGGCGGGCGCCGGTTTCCCGGTGACGGTCACGTCGGGAGCGAATCGGACGCCGGCCACGACCGGCCCGCGTTCCCACATCGGCGCCCCACCGACGACAAACGTGGTTCCCGTTGCGTCGGCGATGCGCTCCAGCGTCGGCACCGTGGGAGCCGTGACCCCCGTCTCGAGACGGGCGATGTGCGACTGGCTGGTGCCCATGCGTGCCGCCAGCTCGGCCTGCTTCAGCCCGGCGGCCTCGCGGGCCGCCTGGATCTGGCGCCCGTCGTGGAGACGGCGCACCTCGTCGACGTACTCGGCGCTCTGCTCGAGGGGGATGCCCTCGTCGACCCCGAGCAGCGCCTTCAGGTCGTCCCAGGTCGTCTCGCCGTCTCTCTGCTCGCTCACCGCTGCCTCCTCACCACTTCCACCCGACGCCGGCCGCCGGCATCGGGAGGTTCGCAACGAGATCGTGATCGCGCTGCGCACGTTCCATCGCCTTCGCCGCCCTCGCCGCTTCGGCTCGCACCGGCGAGAGGCGCGCGGTGCCTTCGTAGACGGTGAGCATCACGAAGATGCCGTCCGCGACGTAGAACGTCATCACGGCCACTCGTCGACCGACGGGCAGCACGACCCCGCGCAGGCCCGCCCGCCCCGCAAAGTCGATCACCCCGCCCCCGGTGGCTCCGCCGCTGCGCAGCGCCTCTCCGATGCGGGCGGCGATCTTGCGCCGCTCGGCGATCGAGACTCGCTGTCGCATGTCGCGCATCCATCGGTCCGTCTCCGCCGACAAGCGCATCCGGGGCTTCTCGTCGCTCACGAGACGTCGCTCCGGAACGGTCGTGTATATCTAGTTGAGTATATCGGGCGACCAGTGAGGATCAACCCCCACCTCCTGCCTCGGAGCGCGGGGCCCGAGCCGACTGCTCGGCGACGACGGATGCCAGGTCCCCGGCGAGCAGCCGGCAGCGCCTCACCACGAACACGCCCGTCGGAGCCCATACGAACGCCACTGCGACGACGCTGAGCAGCGGCCAGGTGGCGGTGCCGTCGGCCGTCATGGTGGCGATCGCGGTGCCTGCCGCCACGACCAGCCCGACGGCGAGGGCGGCGACCGTGAGCATCATGAGCGTCGCCGCCGGGTTCAGGCGCACCAGCAGTGCTCTCCGCTTCTCCAGCTCGGCATCGTCGAGGGCGCCTGGCGACGGCGGCTCGTCGGTCTCGTCGAGGATCGCATCGAGGAAGCGCCGCCCGACGAATCCAAAGGCCGCGACAACGGCGGCGACGGCCGCCAGCATGGCGATTGCGACGTCGTCGTTCATGCCTCCGCCTCTTCTCTGCGTCACGAGTCTGCCCGACTGCACCACCGTACCGATCGGATGCGACACACCGGCGGCNNGATTACATATATGTTGGCGACATGCCTCCAGGACGACATCATCGAGGACCCCACCACGGCCGGGCGCGCGGCCGGCGCCGCACCGAGGGGGGAGCCTGGGACGTCGACGCTCCCATCGCTCGGTTCGTCGAGCCCGCGACGCTGCTGGCCCTTCGCAGGGGCCCGAGTCACGGGTACGAGCTGGCCGATGCCGTCGCCGAGATCGCCGGCCTCGACGTGGACTACGGCAACCTCTACCGGTTGCTGCGGTTCCTCGAAGCCGACGAGATGGTGACGAGCGAGTGGAACGACGAGCTGCCCGGGCGCTCCAAGCGGGTGTATGAGCTCACCCCGCAGGGCGCCGAGCTGCTCGACGCCTGGGTCACCGCACTGGAATCCACGCAGGAGCGGATCGCCGCCTTCCTGCGCACCTACAGAGAAGGAACATCATGAGAGGACCACATCACCACAAGGGTCCCCACCNNCCGCCGGGCGATGCACGCCCGCCGCTGGATGCGGGAGAACCCGACGAACGAGGAGATCGTCGCGATGCTCGAGGAGTATCAGCGGGATCTCGAGGAAGAGGTCGCCAACGTCGCCGGCCGCATCCGCCGCCTCCGCGAGGAGCGCGAGGAGATGGCCGAGGCCTGACCGGCCGAGCGCAGACCCGACGCCGGGCCGTCCCAGTGGGGCGGCCCGCTCGCGTCTGCGCCCTGGCCGACGCGGCGACCCGCGGCGCCGGGTCGGTAGGGTCGTCGTCATGGACTTCCCGGCGGTCGTCCGACATGCTGCCCGGCTTGGGCCGATCATGTACCTGGCGACGGTGACACCGACCGGCGATCCGCACGTCGTACCCATGCACGTGGAGTGGTACGAGGGAGCGGCCTGGTGTCTGGCGGGTGCGACGGATGTGAAGACTCGCAACATCGCGGCGCACCCGGCCGTGTGCCTCCACTCGGCAGTCGCAGAGGAGACGGGGTGGGACCACCTCATGATCTGGGGCAACGCAGTCTTCCTCGCCGACGTCGCAACCAAGCGGAGGCTGTGGTCGGGGGTGTTCAGCTACGACCTCGACGACTACGAGCCCGGCGGACCGGACGAGTCGCCGGATACGGGGTTCTTGCGGATCACCCCACATCGGGCGCTCCTGCTGCGCCGCTACGGATTCGATGGACGGGACGAGTGGCGGGCACCAGACGGGTGACGTGCGGACGGCCCGGATGCGGGAGCTCTCCTCTCGCCGTCCCCGAGCTCCCCCATTCGGGCTCCGTATGTCCCCCTCGCACGCTCCCGAGAGTCACACACTCGGTTGACAGGCCGATGGTGTCACGATGACACGGACGTGATTCCTGCACTCGGCGCCGAGACGGACTCGGAAGGCCACCCGACGGCCGTCGCTACCCTTCCGGCGGGCCTGTAGCTCAACTGGCAGAGCAGCGGACTTTTAATCCGACGGTNNTTCGAGTCCCACCGGGCCCACGGGCGGAAAGGGTTGGGGCTGAAGGGTTCTACGCCCGACTGATGGCACCCGGCTCGACCTGGCCGATCTGTCTTGTCCGTCTGTTGTCCGTCCGAGCTGCGCGCAGGGTGCCATCGAGACGGGCTGCGACCGCCTCAGCCTCCGACGGGTACAGGTGGCCGTACTGGTCCATGGTGACCGTGATGGAGCTGTGGCCCAGGTGGCGCTTGATGTGTTCGGGATGTGCTCCGCCAGCGATCATCAGGGCTGCCGCAGTGTGACGAAGGTCGTGAATCCTGAGTTGCTCCGGTAGGGAGGCTGCGGCAACGGCCGGCCGCCAAGTGTTCCGTCTGAAGTTCGAGTGCCGAAGCGGGGTCCCTCGCTGCGCCGTAAAGAGGAGGGCATCCGCCTCTTGCTCAACGTGCGTATTCAGGTGATCGTTGAGCATCTGGCGCACCGCGGACGGTACAACGACCGTGCGCACGCGGTGGTTCTTCGTGGTGCCGCAGATGAGGCGACCCCCGACCTCTGCCACCGACTCGGCCACCTCGATTCGTGAGTTGAGCACGTCGATACGCTTGCGCCGCAGGGCTGCGGCTTCCCCCCACCGGAGGCCGCCGTAGCCGAGCACGAAGATGAGGGTGCCGTAGGGCTGGGCGATTGCCTCGGCGAGATCGTCGAGTTGCTGAGCGGTCACGAACAGCATCTCACGGTGCCGCGGCTTGGGCAGCCTGGTTCCTTCAGCCGGGTTCGACGAGAGGTACCGGTTGCGAACTGCTGCCTTGAGAATGGCGTTGAGGACCTGGTAGGCCTGCCGGGCCCGCGACGGAGACAGACCACTGGCCAACATCTCGGCGACCCATCGGTCCACAGACATCGCGTCGATCCGTTCGAGACGCATGGTGCCGAAGAATGGCAGCACCCACACCCGCAACAACGACTCGTAGCCCTGAAGCGTCTTGGCCTTGAGGTGGGAGCGCGTGGCGAGCCACTCGCCGGCCCAGTCACCGAATGGTGTCGCCGCAAGGGCAGGGTCGATCCACTCGTCGCGCTGCTTCCGACTCTCCATACCCGTTAGGAACCGCTCGGCGTCAATCTTGCGGTCAAACGTCTTGGACCGCTCTCGCTGCGCAGGGTCTATGTAGCGCGCCTGGGCCTCCCCCCTTACCGTGGAGACATCCACATTGAGGAGTGGGTATGTCAGAGACGCGAAGGAATTATGACCCGGAGTTCCGTGAGGGT
>DKBA01000089.1:14744-14868 GCA_002450985.1 Acidimicrobiia bacterium UBA6912 | reverse complement strand
GGGGACGAGCGGTGTCGGCATCGCCGGTGTCGGCGACCTCGGCACCGTCCCCCGATTGCCGACTCTCGCCAGGGGCATCGGGAGGGTCCGGGGCAGATCGCTCGATCGCGCCACGTTGCGTGCC
>DKBA01000089.1:0-14706 GCA_002450985.1 Acidimicrobiia bacterium UBA6912 | reverse complement strand
GTCGGCGTAGCGCTTGGAGGGCTCGACGAACTGCAGGTGCATGGGCCGTACCGTGGCCAGGTACTGCGTGATGACCGACTCGACGCTCCTCTTCCTCTCCAGCAGGTCGCGCTCGAGACGGCGTAACACCCGCAGATCGCCGTCGGTGTCGATGTAGATCCTCAGGTCCATGATCTCTCGCAACTCCCGCTCGCTGAGCACGAGGATTCCCTCGACGATGACGACAGGCTCCGGGTCGACCCGCACGGTGTCCGTCGTGCGGCAGTGGGTGGAGAAGTCGTAGACGGGACGCTCGATCGATGCGCCGTCGCGCAAGGCGCGGAGATGGGTGATGAGCAGATCGGTCTCGAGAGAGTCGGGATGGTCGAAGTTGGTCTTGATCCGCTCCTCGAACGACAGATGGGCGAGATCGCGGTAGTAGGCGTCGTGCTGGATGAGCACGACTCGGTCCGACCCGACGGACTCGACGACCGCTTGGGCGATCGTGGTCTTCCCCGATCCCGAACCGCCGGCGATACCGATGATGACGGGCCGGCCACCGTGGGCGGGCCAGCCGAAGTGAACCGACGTGGCGTTCGACGTGGTCATGGCGGGCGAACCCTACCGTGTGGCGACACGACTACGATCGTGGATCGTCGCACAACTTCAGAGACGGATCATCCGCCTTCAGGCCTCGGTCCGTAGAAGCGGTCGAAGTGTTCGAATTCCGCCTCATCTGTGCGACATGACCATCACCCTCGTCCGACCCGTGGAGCAGCAAGCGATGTCCGAGGCACCGCAGCCGAGCGACGCATCGCTCGTGCTCGCCATCGCCCGGTTCGACGAGTCCGCCCTGTCGACGCTGTACGAGCGACACGGGGGCGCCGTGTTTGCGCTCGCCCAGCGGCTCCTCCGCCGCCGTGACCTCGCAGAGGAGGTGGTTCAGGAGATCTTCCTCCGCCTGTGGACCCGCCCCGAGCGCTTCGACCCCGAGCGTGGATCGCTGCGGACCTTCCTCCTCTCCGACACCCACGGCCGCAGCGTCGACCTGCTCCGCTCCGAGATGGCACGTCGGGCCCGCGAAGAGCGCCAGGGCATGCTCGCTCCTGCCCCACCGCAGGACCTCGAGGGCGAAGTCCTCACCAACGTCACGAACGACCGGGTCCGCAGCGCGCTCGAGAACCTCAACGAGAACGAGCGCAAGGCGATCGCCCTCGCCTATTTCGGCGGCTACAGCTATCGGCAGGTCGCCGAGGCCCTCGGCGAGCCGGAAGGAACCGTGAAGAGCCGCATTCGCGCCGGGATGCAGCGCCTCAAGATCGAGCTCACCAGCCTGGGGATCGTGCCGTCATGACCTACCTGCGCAACCCCGAATCCCCCGAAGACATGGACGCGCTGGTCGCCNNGTGGCCGCCGTGCTCGCCGAGGCGGTGGAGACCGCCCCGCCGACGCCGTCGCCGGGAGTGTGGCGTGCCATCAGCGGCGCCATCGACAGCAGCCGCCCGCCCGCCTCGGGGCTCGCCCCCATCGTGGAGCTGCAACGCCAGCGCCGGTGGACCCGCATCTCGGCGATGGTCTCGATCGCCGCCGTCGTCGTGGCGATCGGTCTCGCCGTCCGGCTCATCGACGTCGAGAACGATCTGGCGACGCCCGACGTCGCCCGGCTCGCCGCAGAGAAGGCGCAGGAGGCGGGGGCCGAGGTGATCACGCTCGCCGGGGCGGAGGGCCATGCCGGAGAGGAGGCGCAGATCGTGATCGGCGCCGACGGGCTTGGCTACGTGCTCTCCAACACCCTTCCCGAGCTCCCCGAGGGGCGCACCTACCAGCTGTGGGCGATCGTGCCGGGTGGGGACGAGCCGCGCGTCATCTCCACCGGCGTGCTCGGCAGCCACCCTGGTGTCGCCCAGTTCCAAGCCGTCGGCGACGTCGTCGGGTTCGCCATCACGGACGAGGTCGCAGGCGGCGTTCCCGTGTCGGAAGGCGAGACGGTCGCCCTCTGGCTTCGTGACGGCTGAGTTGGGCCGAGCGACATCTTGACGCTACGCCGCCCCTGCATGTAGCTTCCGGCGACGCGTTCATCCAGAGCGGTGGAGGGACAGGCCCTACGAAGCCGCGGCAACCGACCTCACCGAACGGTGCCAATGCCTGACCGATGAGATGCCGACGGCGGGTCACCGCTCGCGGCGCTCGCAGAGCGCGTGGAGAGGCGAGACGGAGACCGTACGTGAGCACACCGGGAACCTCGTGGTGGACCGATCAGGGTCGGCGGCGATGACCGCCGACTACACCCGTGCCGTGCGGGAGCGTGTCGTGATCTTCGACGGCGCCACGGGTACGACGCTCCAGGCGGCCGGGCTCGGCCCGGACGACTTCGGCGGGACCGAGCTCGAGGGATGCAACGAGCTGCTGAACCTCACCCGCCCGGACGTCATCGAGCGATTCCACGCCTCGTTCCTCGATGTGGGCGTCGACGTGGTGGAGACGAACACCTTCGGCGCCTTCGCGGTTCCGCTCGCCGAGTACGGAATCGCGGATCGCGCCTATGAGATCGCCAGAGCCGGAGCCGCCATCGCCAAGGGCGTCGCCGCCGACTACACCACCGCCGATCGCCCGCGCTGGGTGGCCGGCTCGATCGGACCCGGCACGAAGTTCCCGTCGCTCGGCCAGATTCGCTATCGCGAGCTGCGAAACGCCTACGAGGTGGCGGCCCGCGGTCTGCTCGACGGCGGCGTCGACCTCTTCATCATCGAGACGATGTTCGACCTCCTCGGGCTCAAGGCCGCCGTCAACGGCTGCCGCCGCGCCATGGCCGCCGCGGGCCGCGAGGTCCCCCTCCAGACCCAGGTCACGATCGAGCTCACGGGGCGCATGCTGCCGGGAACCGAGATAGGGGCTGCGCTCGCCGCCATCGCCCCGCTCGGGCCCGCCGTGATCGGCCTCAACTGCGCCACCGGGCCGGCCGAGATGCACGAACCGCTTCGCCACCTGGCCAGGCACTCCCCCGCCGCCGTCTCCGCCATCCCCAACGCAGGGCTACCGAGCGTCGTCGACGGCGCAATGCACTACGACCTCACCCCGGAGGCGCTCGCCGACCACCACGAGCGCTTCATCACCGAGCTCGGCGTCACCGTGGTCGGCGGCTGCTGCGGCACGACCGTCGATCACCTTCGCGCCGTGGTCGCCCGCTGCGCCGGCCTCACGCCTGCGCCCCGCAGCCCGTGGCTCGAGCCCGGGGCGACGTCCATCTACAGCTTCACCCCGTTCCGCCAGGACACGTCGTTCCTCATCGTCGGCGAGCGCACGAACGCCAACGGCTCGAAGAAGTTTCGCGAGGCGATGCTCGCCGAGGACTGGGAGAGCTGCGTAGGCGTGGCCAAGGACCAGATCCGTGAGTCGGCCCACCTGCTCGACTTGTGCGTCGACTACGTCGGCCGCGACGGCGTCGCCGACATGGACCTGCTCGCCTCGCGCCTCGCCACCCAGTCGTCGGTGCCGCTCGTGCTCGACTCCACCGAGCCGGAGGTGATGCAGGCCGGGCTCGAGTGGCTGGGTGGGCGGACCGTCCTCAACTCGGCCAACCTGGAGGACGGTGACGGTCCGGGCTCGCGGGCCGACCGCGTCTTCGGGCTCGCCGTCGAGCACGGCGCGGCGGTGATCTGCCTGCTCATCGACGAGGAAGGCCAGGCACGCGACGTCGAGTGGAAGCTGCGGGTGGCACACCGCTTGTACGACCTGGCGACCACCCGCTACGGCCTCGCCCCGGGCGACCTGATCTTCGATGCGCTCACCTTCCCGCTGTCGACCGGCGGCGAGGATCTTCGCGGTGATGCGGTGGCCACGCTCGAGGCGATCCGCCGCATCAAGGAAGAGATGCCGGGGGTGTTCACGGTCCTCGGCGTCTCCAACGTGTCGTTCGGGCTGAGCCCGGCGACGCGTCACGCCCTCAACTCGGTGTTCCTCCACGAGGCCGTCGCCGCCGGCCTCGATGCGGCGATCGTCCATGCCGGGCGCATCATGCCCCTCGCCAAGATCCCTGACGCCCAGCGCGAGGCGTGCCTCGACCTCGTCTACGACCGGCGGGCGCCGGGCTACGACCCCCTCGAGCGCGTGCTCGAGGTGTTCGCCGGCGTCACCGACGAGCGGGCCGCGGTCGAAGACCGCTCGGGCTGGCCGGTCGACAAGCGCCTCGCCTCCCGCATCGTCGACGGTGACCGGGACGGCCTGGCCGGGGATCTCGACGAGGCGCTCACCGCCGGGATGGCCCCACTCGACATCATCAACGACATCCTCCTCGAGGGCATGAAGGTCGTTGGCGAACTCTTCGCCTCGGGCGACATGCAGCTGCCCTTCGTCCTCCAATCGGCCGAGACGATGAAAGCGGCCGTCGCCTACCTGGAGCCGCACATGGACAAGACCGCGGCACGGGGCAAAGGCTCGATCGTCCTCGCGACGGTGAAGGGCGACGTCCACGACATCGGCAAGAACCTCGTCGACATCATCCTGACCAACAACGGATACGACGTGCACAACCTCGGTATCAAGGTCGGCATCCAAGAGATGATCGAAGCCTTCACCGCGCATTCGGCCGATGCGATCGGCATGAGCGGACTGCTCGTCAAGAGCACCCTGATCATGCGGGAGAACCTCGAGGAGTTGGAGCGGCGGGGCATGGGCCACGTCACGGTGCTGCTCGGCGGCGCCGCCCTCACCCGCTCGTACGTCGAGAAGGACTTGCGCGCCGTGTACGACGGGCCGCTGTTCTACGGCAAGGATGCCTTCACCGGACTGCGCGTGATGGATCGCCTCGCCGAGCTTCGCCGCACCGGCGAGACGGACCCCGACTTCGGCCGTGTCGCCGAGGGCCGCAGCCTGCCCCAGGTCCCGCGGCGCATCGCGCCGGCCACGGGCGACGTGCCGGTGCGGTCGCCCGAGGTGGCGACGGACAACCCGATCTTGGTCCCCCCGTTCACCGGCAGCCGGGTCGTGAAGGGCATCTCGCTCGACGACATCGCCGCCTACCTCAACGAGACGGCGCTGTTTCGCAACCAATGGCAGTTCCGGCCCGAGAACGGCGAGCGTGACGCCGACTTCAAACACCGGGTGCGCAGCGTGCTCCGCGAGCAGCTGCACACCGCCAAGGAGCAGGAGCTGCTGGTCCCCCAGGTCGTGTACGGGTTCTTCGTCGTCGGCGCCGATGGCGACGACCTGGTGGTGTACGCCGACGCCGCTCGCACCACCGAGCTCACCCGCTTTCGCTTTCCCCGCCAGCAGCAGGCGCCGTGGCTGTGTATCGCCGACTTCCATCGCCCCGTGAACGATCCCGAGCCGGACTATGCGGCCTTCCACATCGTCACCATGGGCCCCCGGGTCTCGGAACGGACCGCAGAGCTCTTCGCCGGGCACCGCTATCAGGACTACCTCTACCTCCATGGATTGGGGGTGGAGATGGCCGAGGCGCTCGCCGAGCTGTCCCACCGGCGCATCAGGGAGGAATGGGGTTTCGCCGCCGAGGACGGCCCGACGCTGCAGGGTCTGTTCCGCCAGCAGTACCGGGGTGGCCGGTACTCATGGGGCTACCCGGCGTGCCCCGACCTGGCCGACAACGTCACGGTCGCCGAGCTGCTCGACGCCCGCCGCATCGGCGTGGAGGTGGGAGAGCACACCGCCTACCAGTACCAGCCGGAGCAGTCGACCTCTGCGATCGTCTGCCACCATCCCCAGGCGAAGTACTTCATCGCATGAGCGAGCACAGCACCGAGGAGCGACCGTGAGAGTCACCGAGCACCTGGAGCGGGCCGAAGGACCGTTCATCACCTTCGAGATCATCCCCCCGCGCCGCGGAGGCGATCTGGCGAGCCTGCTCGCCCTCGTGGAGGACCTGGTGCGCCGGCACCCCCCGTACATCGACATCACGAGCCACGCCGCCGAGGTGGTGTACGAGGAGACCCCGACCGGCTATCAGAAGCGGATCAAGCGCAAGCGGCCGGGCACGCTCGGTGTGTGTGCGCTGGTGCAGAACAAGTTCAACGTCGATGCCGTCCCCCACATCTTGTGCGAGGGCTTCACCCGGCAGGAGACCGAGGACTTCCTGATCGAGCTGCACTACCTCGGGATCGACAACGTGCTCGCCATCCGCGGCGACTCGTCCGGCTACCAGAAGCCCCTCGAGCATGGCAGGAGCCGCAATGTCCACGCCAGCGACTTGATCGCGCAGATCACCGAGATGAACAAGGGCATCTACCTCGAGGAGCTGCTCGATGCCTCACCGACGGCGTTCTGTGTCGGCGCCGCCGGATATCCGGAGAAGCATTTCGAGGCGCCGAACCTGGCAGCCGACGTCCGATGGCTCAAGGCCAAGGTCGACGCCGGCGCCGAGTATGTCGTCACCCAGATGTTCTTCGACAACACCCACTACTTCGAGTTCGTCGACGAGTGCCGGCGCCAGGGCATCGTCGTCCCCATCATCCCCGGCATCAAGATCCTCGCCACCAAGCAGCAGGTGACCAGCATCCCGCGGACGTTTCACTGCGAGATCCCGCCCGCCCTCGCCGACGCCATGCTGGCGGCCGACGATGCCCACGCTGCGGATGTCGGGGTGGCGTGGGCGATCGAGCAGACCCGTGAGCTGCTCGAGCGCGACGTGCCCTCGGTGCACTTCTACGTGATGCAGAGCTCCCGCCTCGTCAACCGGGTGCTCGCCCGGCTCGACGTGTGAGCGCGGTCCGCCCGTCTGGTGCCGATCAGGTGGTGACGCCGCCGGCCGGCCCACGACGTGAGAACGTGTCCCGGGCGACGGCGTAGGCGGCGAGCACACGCTCGCGGGCGAAGCCGTGGTCGACGATCGGCTCGGGATAGGTCTCCCCGAGCGTCACCTCACCGGCGGCCAGCTCGAGCGGGCCCGCCTCCCAGGGAGCGTGGATGATCTCGGCGGGGAGGCCGCGCAGCTCGGGCACGTAGCGGCGCACGTAATCGCCGTTCGGGTCGAACTTCCTGCCCTGGCTGACCGGATTGAACACGCGGAAGTACGGGGCGGCATCCGTGCCGGTGCCGGCGACCCACTGCCAGTTGCCGACGTTCTGCGCGACGTCGCCGTCGACGAGCAGGCGACGGAACCAGCGCTCGCCGTGTCGCCAGTCGACGAGGAGGTCCTTCACGAGGAACGACGCCGCGATCATGCGCACCCGGTTGTGCATGAAGCCCTCGGCGAGGAGCTGGCGCATGCCGGCATCGACGATCGGGTAGCCGGTGCGACCCTCCTGCCACGCGGCCAGCTCATCCGGATCGTTGCGCCATTCGAGGCCGGCGTATTCCGGACGCAGCGGTCCATGCATCGAGTCGGGATGGTGGAACAGCACCTGGAGGTAGAAGTCGCGCCACGCCAGCTGCCGGACGAAGGCGGAGCGCCCCGGCGTGCCCTCGCCGGCCTCGTGGCGGACACGTCGCGGATCGAGGACGCCGAAGTGGAGGTCGGCCGACAGCCGGGACGTCGCATCGAGGTCGGGGCGGTCGCGCTCCTCCGGGTAGGCGTCGACTCGGTCGAGGAACCCGGCGAGCCTGGCGTGCGCCGCCTCCTCGCCGGCCGGCATCGGCGGCGGCGCGCCCCGCACGTCGGGCATGCCGTCGCCAGGGTCCGCGGTGATCCCGGCATCGCCGGGCTCCGGCCACAGTCCCCAGGGCAGCTCCGCCCAGCGCCGGTGGAAAGGCGTGAACACCTTCGGCGGCGCCCCGGCTGCGGTCAGCACCTCGCCGGGGGCGTGGACCGCGACCCCGGGAAATCGCTCGAGCGGCACCTGCGTGGCGACCCCGGCATCCCGCCGCTGTGCGTAGGGCGAGTAGTCGTCGTTCACGTACACGGCGTCTGCGCCCGCCTCACGGGCGGCGACAGGCACCACAGACGCCGGGTCGCCATGCCGGATGTGAAGCCGGCCGCCCCACGCCGTGAGCGCCTCGTCGAGCGCGCGGAGATGGGCCGCCAGCATCGACGTCCGGACCGAGCCGGGATGCCACAGCCGGGGATCGACGACGAACAGGGCGGTCACCCGAGCATGGGCGCGGGTGGCCTCGGTCCACGCCGGGTTGTCGGCGAGTCGAAGGTCACGGCGAAACCAGACGATCGAAGGCACGGAGCCATGATCGTGGATCGCCGTCGGTACCTGGAGCGCCGGCTCGTGCCGCTGCGTCGGGAGGATGCCCGTCAAGCGGATGACCGGTAGTAGCTTGCCGCTCGTGAGCCGACCGTTTCACGCCGAGTCCCGCGGCGCCATCGTCAGACGGCGCCTCGTCACCATCCCGCGATCGTTCCTGCTCTTCGCTGCGACGACTGCGTTGCTCCCGCTGCTGCTCATCGGCGGGACGGTCGTCGACGTCATCCGGTGGGCCGTGTTCCGCAGGCCGTGGATGTCGCTGCGCCTCATCGCCTTCGGCTGGGTGTACCTCGCCGCCGAGACCTGGGGATTGGTCCGCTTCTTCGGCCACTGGGTACTGAGCGGCTTCGGCTCCCGCCGGGAGTGGCTCGTCGCCAAGGCGTGGCCGGTACAGACCTGGTGGGCGAGGACCCTGTTCGCCTCGGTGCGCCGCCTGTTCCGCCTCACCGTGCGAGTCGAGGGCGCCGAGCGGGCCCGGCCGGGGCCGATCATCGCGATGTTCCGCCATGCCAGCATCGTCGACAACCTCCTCCCCGCCGTCTTGCTCACCTACGGCCAGGGGCTGAAGCTGCGGTGGATCATCAAACGCGAGCTGCTGTCGGTGCCGGCGCTCGACGTCGGGGGCACCCGCCTGCCCAACTACTTCGTCGACCGGGATTCGGCCGATCCACGCACCGAGATCCGGCGTATCCGCTCCCTCGCCAGCGACCTCACGGACGAGGAGGGCGTGCTGATCTATCCGGAGGGCACGCGGTTCACCGAGGCACGCCGCACGAGAGTGCTGGCGGCGCTCGAAGCGCGCGATCCCGAGCTCTACGCCCGCGCCCGCCGGCTGCGCCACGTGCTGCCGCCACGCATCGGAGGCCCGCTCACCCTGCTCGACAGTGGGTACGACGTGGTGATGTGCGCCCACGAGGGCCTCGGCGGCTTCGCCAAGATCCGCGACATCTGGTCGGGAGCGCTCGTGGGACGCACGATCAACGTGAAGTTCTGGCGGTTCGGTGCGGATGACATCCCGACCACCCGTTCGGAGCGCATCGCCTGGTTGTTCGACCAGTGGGCGCGAGTCGACGCCTGGATCGACGCCACCCAAGAGGCGGCGCAGTCGCTCACGCCCCCTCGAGCGTCACATCACCCGACACCGTCTTGAGACGAAGCGTCACCGAGCGCTCCGGCGCTCCGCCGCCACCTTCGGGCAGCCGGTTGCGGAGATCACCGCTGAGGGTCTGCAGATCGAGGTCGAGCAGACGGCGGGGTGGCAGCCCGACTCGCACGTCGCCGGACAACGTCGTGACCTGGAGATCGGTGCCGTCGAAGCGGGAGATGACCACGTCGCCGCTCGCCGTCTTGACACCTGCGGTCTCCCCCACGCGCTCGACGTGGACGTACCCGCTCGCAGTGGTTGCGGTGAGGTCACGCCCGACGCGCCCGACGCGGACGTCGCCGGATGCGGTCGTCACCTCGAGGCGCTCCCCGACGTCGTCGACATAGACGTCACCGGCTGCGGATCTCACGACGGCGATGCCGGCCACGTCGGCGGCGCGCACGTCACCCGAGGCGAGCGAGACGTTCAGCTCGGCGGTCGGCACGTTCACGGCGACGTCACCGGATGTGGTGCGCAGATGGAGAATCGCCCCGGCCGGCACCTCGAGATCGATGTCGGCGCCACCGAACCAGCGGCGCATCCCTCGCTCTGGGGCGACGACGATGAGGTCGCCGCGCTGCTCGATGCGAAACTCGTCGGCCTTGCTGCCGCTCACCCGCACGGACACGGTGCCGGCGGCGCCTTCTGAGACGACGACCTCGCCCGCCGTCGTCGCCGCCTCGACCCGGACCCGATCACCGACTTGGAAGGTCTGATTGCGCTCACTCATGTGCGGAACGTCCCCGTGATGCGTCTGCCGGTGCGCGAGGCCGCTCGTTTCCGAGCGGACAGCGCTTTGACGACGTAGGAGTTGATCGAATCGCCCGCGGAGCCCGCCGCTTCCTCCAGCTCGGCCTTGAGCACCGTCGGGAGCCGCAGCGTGAGCCGGGCCTCGAGATCATCGGCCGTGTAGGCGACCTCCTGTTCGGCCGATCGGACGACGAGGGTGGGCTCACCGTCACGCACGACGACGTCGACCTCGTAGTCGGGGAGCTGTGCCCCAACCTCCACAGCCGCCTGCTCGGCGAGGTGCAGCCCGGCCTGTGCGAGCGCCGGGGCGAGGGCGGCGAGGAGCGCCTCGGCGGCGAGCACGACGGAGGGGTCGCCGCCCGCCAGACCCACCTGGTCGGCGAGCGTCGCCTCCAGCGTCGCCTTCACACTCGCGGTGTCCATGTACGTCCTCCTGTCATCGTCGAGTCCCGGCGGGAGCCGGTCAGAACCGGGCGTCCGGTCCCGACTCCCTCGCCAGCCGGAGCAGCGAGCGGCGCCGGCGAATCTCGTAGCGCTCCTCCATCGCCCGCTGATGGAACGCGGCCACGGCATCGGGATTGTTGTACCACAGCATGGTGCCCTCCTGACACTTGAGTAATGTCGTGTTGACATCATTATGATGTCACTATGGCGCCGCGATGTCAACCCCCTTCTTTGCGAGTACACTGCAGGTGTACTCACCCGGGGAGCTCGGGAACGCCGAGCTGAGAGGGTGGCCGGTGCGCACCGCGCAGACGCCGCCGACCCGTGGAACCTGACCTGGGTCATACCAGCGGAGGAAGCGTGGACCATCCCCAGGGCACCGAGCCCACGATCGCGGTCATCATCGCCGGAGGCGATCCGGTGACGGCCACCGAGCTTCGTGGCATGCCCGAGGATGCCCTCGTGATCGCCGCCGACTCCGGGCTCCACGAGGCCCAGCGCCACGGTCTCCACGTCGACATCGTCGTCGGGGACCTGGACTCCGCCGACCCCGATTCCGTGGCCCGAGCTCGCAATGCCGCCACGGCCATCGAGGAGCACCCGGTCGACAAGGATGCAACCGACCTCGCCCTCGCCCTGGCGCGTGCCCGGGCGGCGGGGTGCACCCGGGCCATCCTGTTCGGCGGGTACGGCGGCCGCCTCAGCCATCTGCTCGGCAACGCCCTCGCGCTGACCGCGCGGTCCCTGGCCCCAATGGCCGTGGAGTGGCACGTGGGCCCTGCCACGGTGTGGGTGGTGCGTGCCGGACGGCCTGCGCACATCGCAGGTACCCCGGGCGATCTCGTCTCGCTCCTCGCCACCGGGGGCCCGATCACCGGCGTCACGACGAAGGGACTGCGCTGGGCGCTCCGCGGCGACACGCTCGACCCCGGGTCCACCCGCGGCATCAGCAACGAGATGACCGAGCCCGCCGCAACCATCTCACTGGACAGCGGTGTCGCCCTCGTCGTCCACGAAAGGAGCACCGCATGAACCGCCTCGTCCGCAGCACCGTCCTCGCCCTGTCCCTCGCCCTCGTGGTTGCCGGGTGCGGCGATGACGACGGGCGAGGCGCCGGCACGACGGGCGCCACGACCACGGCCGGGCCGGTGAGCGTGACGTTGCTCACCCATGACTCCTTCGCCGTGTCCGACGACGTCCTGGCGGGCTTCACCGACCGCACCGGGATCGCCGTCGAGATCCTGCGCGGCGGTGACGCGGGCACCGTGGTCAACCAGGCCATCCTCACCAANNTTCTCGCCGCACACGTCGTCGAACCTCTCCGCGGTGCCCGCCGAGCTCCAGCTCGATCCGGACCATCGCGTCACCCCCATCGACTTCGGCGATGTGTGCGTCAACTACGACAAGGCGGCGCTCGCCGCACTCGATCTCGATCCCCCGGCGACGCTCGAGGATCTCGCCGACCCCGAGTACCGCGGGCTCCTCGTGGTGGAAGACGCCGCAGTCTCCTCCCCGGGGCTGGCCTTCCTGCTCGCCACCATCGGCACCTTCGGGGAGGACGGCTGGGTGGCGTATTGGGAGGCGCTGCGGGCCAACGACGTGCGCATCGTGTCCGATTGGGAGCAGGCGTACTACAGCGCCTTCTCCGGCGGGGCCGGCGCCGGCGACCGCCCGCTCGTCGTTTCGTACGCATCCTCGCCTCCTGCCGAGGTCGTCTTCGCCGAGACGCCCCCGGCGGAGGCGCCCACCGGGAGCATGGCCGGCGGCTGCTACCGCCAGATCGAGTTCGCCGGGGTGTTGCGCGGCACCGCCCACCCCGACGCCGCCGCCGAGCTCGTCGACTTCATGCTGTCGCTCGAGTTCCAGGAGGACATCCCGCTCCAGATGTTCGTGTACCCGGCGCGGTCCGATGCGACGCTTCCCGATGTGTTCGTGGCGAACACCACCACGCCGGTCGATCCCGTGACCCTCGCGCCGGACGAGATCGCCGCCAACCGCGAGGCGTGGATCTCGACGTGGACCGACACGATGCGATGAGCACCGCCGCCCGCCGCCGCACCGGGACCGCCCTCCTCGTCGCCCTCCCGCTCGCCTTCCTCGGGTACTTCTTCGTCTACCCACTGGTGGCGATCCTCGTGACTGCCCTCACCGGCGGCGGCGAGGAGCATCCCGTGCTCGCCGTGCTCACGAGACCGGCGCTGCTCGGTGTTGCGTGGTTCACGACGTGGCAAGCGGTGCTCTCGACGGTGCTGACCATCATCGCCGCACTCCCGGGCGCCTACCTGCTCTCCCACTACGAGTTCCGGGGGCGGAAGCTGATCCGTTCGCTCACCATCGTGCCGTTCGTCCTCCCCACCGTTGTCGTCGGCGCCGCGTTCCTGGCGTTGCTCGGGCCGGGCGGCGTGCTGGGCATCGATCTGTCGGGGACCGTGGCCGCCATCCTCATCGCCCACGTCTTCTTCAACTATGCAGTCGTGATCCGCACGGTCGGCTCCTTCTGGGAGCAGCTGGATCCGCGCCTGGAAGAGGCGGCGATGGTGCTCGGGGCTTCGCGATGGAGAGTCTTTCGCGAGGTGACGCTGCCTCTCCTCGCCCCCTCGATCGCCTCGGCGGCGTCCATCGTCTTCCTGTTCACGTTCACGTCCTTCGGGGTCGTGCTGATCCTCGGCGGGTTCGGGACGGCGACCATCGAGGTCGAGATCTGGCGCCAGGCACTCGCCCAGCTCGACCTGCCCATCGCCGCCGCCCTGTCGATGCTCCAGCTCCTCGCCATCGGACTCATCCTGGCCGCCTATGCCCGCTTCCAGCAGCGCCGCGCCCGGCAGCTCGACGTCGTCGGGGAGCGGCGGCGGGTGCGGCCCCGTGGCCGGCAGCGGGTGACGCTCGCCGTGAATCTCGGCCTCATGGCGATCCTGCTCGGCAGTCCACTCGTGGTGCTGGTGTGGCGGTCGCTCCACCTCGGCGCCGAGACCACGCTGGCGTCGTACCGCGGTCTCGGCGACCGGGCGGCGGGCTCGGGCCTGCTCGTGGCGCCGGCCGCAGCCATCGGCAACTCGCTGCGGTTCGCCCTCGTCGCCACGCTGCTCGCCGTCGCCATCGGAGGGTTGGCGGCGATCGTGGTGGCCTACCGGTCGGGGGCGGCCGGCCGCGCCTTCGACACCCTCCTCATGCTCCCTCTCGGCACCTCCGCCGTCACCCTTGGATTCGGCTTCCTCGTGGCGCTCGATGCCCCCGTCGATCTCCGCACCTCGCCGTGGCTGCTCCCCATCGCTCACTCGCTGGTCGCGATCCCCTTCGTCGTCCGCACCGCCGTTCCCGTCATGCGCCGCATCCGCAGCCGCCTGCGGGAGGCGGCGGCGGTGCTCGGCGCCTCCCCGGTGCGGGCATGGCGGGAGATCGATCTCCCGCTCGTGAGCAGGGCGATGGCCGTCGGCGCCGGTTTCGCCTTCGCCGTCTCGCTCGGTGAGTTCGGCGCCACGTCGTTCATCGTGCGCCCCGACACCCCGACGCTGCCGATCGCCATCTTCCGGCTCCTCGGACGGCCCGGCACCGCCACCTACGGCCGGGCGATGGCGTTGAGCGTGATCCTCATGGTGCTCACCGCGGCCGCGGTGCTCGCCATCGATCGCCTCCGCGGCGGGAGGAGTGAGGGCTTCTGAGCCTCGAATGCCGATCGCTGGTCGTCCGTTTCGGTGAGGTCGCCGCGCTCGACGGGGCCGAGCTGGCCGTGAGCGCCGGCGCGGTCTCGGCGGTCATCGGGCCGTCGGGGTGTGGCAAGTCCACCCTGCTGCGAGTGATCGCCGGGCTCCAACCACCCGAGTCCGGCACGGTGCGGTGGCGGGGCGAGGACGTGACGCAGGTACCGCCGCATCGCCGTCGCTTCGGGCTCATGTTCCAGGACTACGCCCTCTTCCCCCACCGCTCGGTGGCCGGCAACGTGGCGTTCGGGCTGCGCATGGCCGGCATGGCGGAGCGAGAGACGGAGGCCAGGGTGGGGGAAGTGCTCGAGCTCGTGGGGCTCGGAGGGCAGGGGCGGCGCCCCATCGAAGGACTCAGCGGCGGCGAGCAGCAGCGGGTCGCCCTGGCGCGCACCCTGGCCCCACGGCCGGAGCTCGTCATGCTCGACGAGCCGATCGGATCGCTCGACCGGACGCTGCGCGAGCACCTGCTCGGTGAGATGCGCCGCATCTTCTCCGAGCTCGACATCACCGTCGTCTACGTGACCCACGATCAGGAGGAGGCGCT
>DKBA01000186.1 GCA_002450985.1 Acidimicrobiia bacterium UBA6912 | reverse complement strand
TCACGGCACGGGGGGCGATGTCGACCGGCGAGAACCAGCCCGCCGGCTCGATGACGGCGGCCGGCGCCGGGTCGTGCTCGAGTATCGGTGCGTCCGTCACAGGCCGGACGATAGGCCGCGGCGCCCGCCGGATAGGCCGCCTCGGCTGCGATACTCCCCCGCTATGTCCCGCGCCGCCGCACGCGTCCTCGTGTTCTCGACGTCCGCCGCCGTCCTCGTGCTCGAGATCCTGGCGGGACGGCTCATGGCGCCGTACGTCGGGGTCACGCTGGAGACGTTCACCGGGATCATCGGCACGGTCCTCGCCGGCATCTCGCTGGGCAGCTGGCTCGGCGGGCGGGCCGCCGACCGGCACCCCCCACGGCGCCTGCTCGGCCCCCTCCTCATCGCCGGCGGCATCCTCACGCTGCTCGCCCCCACCATCATCGCGATCGTGGGACCGGGGCTTCGCGGCGGCGACCCGCTCGGCATCGTGGTGCTCACCGCCCTCGGGTTCTTCGCCCCCGCCGTGGTGCTGAGCGCCGTCAGCCCGGTGGTCGTGAAGATCCAGCTCAACGACCTCGACGAGACCGGGGCGGTGGTCGGCCAGCTCTCCGCCGTCGGCACGGCCGGAGCCATCTTCGGCACCTTCATCACCGGGTTCGTGCTGCTGGCGGCCCTGCCGTCCCGGCCCATCGTCCTCGTCGTCGGGGCCCTGCTGGTGGCGGCCGGTGTGTACCTGATGGTGCGGGCGATGCGCCCGGCAACCCCGGCGCTCGCCGGGATCGTGGTCGGAGCGGTGTTCGCCGGCTCGCTCAACCTCGTCGTCACCGGACCCTGCGAGGTGGAGACGGCCTACTTCTGCGCCAAGGTCACCGTCGACGACTTCCGCCCCACCGGCCGCATCCTGTGGCTCGACACGCTGCGCCACTCCTACGTCGATCTCGAGGACCCCACCTACCTCGAGTTCCGCTACGCCGGTCTCGTCGCCGCCGCCATCGAGACCCAGGCGCCCCCCGGGCCGCTCGACGCCCTCTACATCGGCGGCGGCGGGTTCACGTTCCCCCGCTGGCTCTCGGCCGTGCGCCCCGGCAGCACCAACACGGTGCTCGAGCTCGATCCTGAGCTGGTGACGATCGCCGAGGAGGAACTCGGTCTCGACCCCGACGAGATCGATCGCATCGAGACCGGCGACGCCCGGCTCACGCTCGATTCGACCGCAGACGGCAGCTTCAGCCTGGTGTTGGGCGATGCGTTCGGCGGGGAGGCGGTGCCGTGGCACCTCACCACGGAGGAGTTCTACGAAGCCGTCCGCACCAAGATGACCGCAGACGGGATCTATGCGATGAACCTCATCGACTACCCCCCTCGCGGGTTCGCCAGGGCGGAAGCGGCGACGCTCCAGGACGTGTTCGCCAACGTCATGGTCGTCGCCCCGCCCGACTACCTGTACGGCGATCGGGGCGGCAATTTCGTCGTCGTGGCGTCGGACGCCCCGCTCGATGCGGCGGCGATGACGGCAACGCTGGTCGGACGGGAGAGCGGCGAGATCGTGATCACCGGCGACGACCTCGTCGAGTGGATCGACGGCGCCCGGGTCCTCACCGACGATTTCGCCCCGGTGGACCAGCTGATCAGCCGTCCCTGAGCCGCGCTCACATCGTCGGCAGCTCGTCGGGCATGAGCGGGTTGGGACGGTTGCGGTGCCAGCGGGCGATCGTCTCGGCGTCACACTCGTAGCAGAGGTGGATCGTCCGGGTGCCCACCACCGACAGCTGGGTACCCCTCCCCTTCTCGACGATGGCCAGCGGCACCGCCTGCAGATCAGTTCCGCCGCAGGCCGTGCACGTCGGGGCGAGGTCGCGGGGCCATTCGTGGCCGCACTCCAGGCAGCTGAGCTCGATCGTCTCGTCGCGACGGACGCCGCGGAGCTCCTCCGTCTCGCCACAGCTCGGGCACGCGACATCCACGTCAGTCCTCCGCGCCGACGGCAGCCGGCAGCCCGACCTCGTTCATGAACTCCGCCAGCACCGACCAGAAGCCCGCATAGGAGTCGCGGTGAATCGAATGGGACGAGCCGGGCACCACCGCGACCCGCACCACCGGGTTCTCGGCGGCCGTATCGGCGTCCAGCCGCGACACCAGGGCGTCCTGGGCCGGGTCGGCCGCCATGAGCAACGTCGGCACCGTGAGCCCTGCGATGCGGGGCCACAGGTCGAGGCCGCCGATGCCCTCGAGCGTCCGCTCGACCACATGCGGACCGGCCGCCCGCAGCGCCTCCACCTTGGCCGCCACGTCACGCGGCATCCAGCGTGGCCTTGCGGCGGCGAGCCGAGCCTCGGTGATCGGCTCCTCGTAGTCGGCGAGCAGCCACGCGACCATCTCGGGCGTCGGCTGCGGGCGGAGGAACGGGTCCTCGAGGACGAGCGATCGGGCGAAGCCGGGGTCGGCGAGCTGGCAGGCGAGCACGACGAGCCCGCCGAGCGAGTGACCGAGCACCATGTCCCACCCGCCACCGAGGGCGAGCACGTCGTCCCGATAGGCGTCGAGCGAGAAACCGTCACCGTCGCCGCTGCCGCCATGACCGCGGAGGTTCGGGGCGGCCACTTCGTACCCGGCGGCGGCGAGGTCGGGGCCGAGCCGCCACCACCCCTCGGCGCTCGACGACAGGCCGTGCACGAGCATGATGCGGCGGGCACCGGCGCCCCACTGCCGGACGATGAGATCGACCAGGGCCACCGCAGCGTGCTCAGGCCGGCGTGCGGGTGCGGCTGCGCACCATGATGCAGGCGTTGGCGAGGTAGGTGAAGCCGTGCTCGTCGAGGTAGTCGATGACGGCGCTTCCGCCGGCGCCGGGCTGCACCCACACGTTCGTGAAGCCCAGTTCCCTGGCCTTGGCCAGCACATGGAGAGTCTGGGTCTCGGGCACGACGATGTTGACGATGGTGGGCGGCTCGGGCAGGTCGGCGAGCGATGGGTACGCGCGGTCGCCGTCGACGGTCGGTCGGTTCGGGTTCACCGGGAACACCCGAAAGCCCTTGTGCTTCAGGTCCCGGTAGATCACCGAGCCGTACTTCTCGGGGTCGTCCGTTGCGCCGACCACGGCGACCGTGGTGTCGTCTTCCATGAGGAGGTGTGCAATGTCGTTCACGCCGGCTGCAACGGTAGACCACCGGCGGGCATTCCCTCCACAGGTAGCCTGCCGCCGTGCAACTGGTTCACAAGGACGGGCTCGCGGGTGCGGCGCAGGCATCGGGCCCCACGGTCGTCATCGACACCTTTCGCGCCTTCACCGCGTGCGCCTTCGCCATCGCCGGCGGCATCGACCGCATCGTGCTCGCCGCAGAGCTCGACGAAGCACGCCACATCGCCGCCCGCCTCCCCGGGGCGCTGCTCGGTGGAGAGGAACGGGGCATCCGGCCCGACGACTTCGACGTGGGCAACTCCCCCGGCGAGTTCCGCGACCTCGGCGACCTCCGCGGCCGGATCCTCGTCCACCGCACCTCGGCAGGCACCCGATGCGCCAGGGCCGCCCTCGACGCCGGTGCGGTACCGCTGTGGGCGGCGAGCCTGGTGGTCGCCGGCGCAACGTTTCGGGCGATCGCCGATCGCGACTTCGTCACCGTCGTGCCCTCCGGCCGCTACGGCACGGAGCACGCCCCGGAGGACGACGCCGTCGCCGACTACTTCGCCGCCGAGCTCGCCGGAACCCTCGATGCGGGCGCCATCGCCGCCGCCGTCGCCGCCACCGACCGGGCGCACGAGCTGGCGGCAGCGCCGTGGGTGCATCCCGACGACCTCGAGCTGTGCCTCGACGTCGACCGGTTCGACTTCGCCATGGAGGTGGTCCGGGCCGGCGACCTAGTGGAGCTGCGCCGATTCGACTGAGCTCAGCTCCCCGAGCCGAACGGATCCGGCGGCAGCTCGGCCTTCGCCGCCTCGAGCTCCGGGTCGGCGGCGGGGACCTCCGGTGCCGCCACCACCACCTCCGGCTCCCCGCCTCTCGCCCCGCGAAACGCCGGCACCAGGAGGGAGATGCCGCCGACCACGAGGAGCACGGGCCAGACCCAGCGGGCGTCCACGAAGTCGAGCCGGCCCTCGGTGAGCAGCACCCAAGAGGCCACGGTCACGAAGACCAGACCGAAGAAGAAGCTGATGCCGTCGAATGCGTGCCGTTCCATGTGAAGATCCTCCGTCAGGGCGTGGTGATGACTCGCAGCGAACCGATCCCGACCTCGAGGTCGAGGTCGAACGCCGGCCCGGCGACGTCGCCGATGGCGATGGCGTCGTCGAGGCCGAAGCCGCCGCGCTGATCGCCGGCGAGGTTGAGCTCACCGATCCCGACGTCTGCGGTGATGTTCAGCTCGTAGGGGGCGTCGCTGGCGACGTAGACGACCAGCTCGCCGAAGCCGACGTCGGCCGTGAGACCGGCCCCGGCACCGATGTCGTCGATGTTGCGCAGATCGAGTCGCAGTGACCCCCCGGACAGCTCGTAATCGGTCTGGAGCTCGTTCACCGCGATGGGGGCGAAGCTGCGGTCGCCCCACTCCCCCGCAAAGGGCGTACGCACCGCGGAGACGACGAGCAGGAAGGGCATCGCCAGCAGCCCGAGGGCGATGAGGCCGCGCGCCCTGCCGAAGACGCTGCCGATGAGCAGGCCGCTGCCGATGACGAGCACCACGCCTGCCACGTAGTGACGCAGGGCGGGATCGATGACATCGAGGTTGTCGAGGAGGGCGATGACGCCGACGAGGATGAGCGAGGCGGCCACGGTGAACCGCCCGAGATACGACCGGGGGCGGGGCGGCGCCGGCGGCCGCGGCGGCGATGGAGGCGCCGGCGACGGCACGACCGGAGGTGCGGGCGGCGGCCCGCCGGCGGGTGCCTCGACCATCGCCGTGGCGACCGTCGCCTCGGACGTGGCGGCGAC
>DKBA01000179.1 GCA_002450985.1 Acidimicrobiia bacterium UBA6912 | reverse complement strand
GAGCCGTCGGCGCGGTGGTAGAGGACGCAGTGCTTCCCCGACTCTGCGTCGAGGAAGAAGAAGAAGGCGTGGCCGAGCAGATCCATCTGGAGCGCCGCCTCTTCGACCGACATCGGGCGCATCTCGAACGTCTTGGTGCGGACGACCTGACCGGCACCCGCCGCCTCGTCGGCGGTGGCAACCGGCTCCGGGGCGCCGTTGGCGGGTCGCTCCGCCGGTCGGGACCGCTGGATCAACCGCTCCTTGAGCCGGCGCAACTGGCGCTCGAACTTGTCGACGGCGAGATCGAGCGCGGCACGATCGTCGACGGACGACGCCTCCACCCGCACGGTGTGGCCTCGCGTGTGGCTCGTGATCTCGACCCTGTAGCGACCGTCGGACTGCCTCGGGTTGGTTCGTTCGGAGAACTCGACGTCCGCCGTACCCCCGTCGTCGAGGATCCTGCCCGCATGCCGCACCTTCTCGTCGGCGAGGTTGCGAGTTGCGTCGTCGACCTGCATGTTCTTCCCGTGCACCCGAACGTCCACCGATGCTCCTTTCGTCAACCTTGGGCGATGCCCGTCGCCGGCGCGGCCGCACGACTCGACGCGGCGACGTGATTCCTGGCCCCCAACAGCCACGTGGCAGGCCGCTCACCGCCCACCAGCGGGCGGCGGCGGCTCCCGCGATCTCCCGGAATTGGAGACCGTTGCTGCAATCCCACGCGACTCACTCTACTCGGCGACGTCGCCACGAGGGCGAGGCGAACGACCCCACCGAGAGCGACTGATGCCGCATCGAGCGTGGCCCCACTGGTCGCGACGTCGTCGACGAGCACCCAGCCGGATTCCGGCGTGGCGACAGCCCGAAAGCGCGCTCGCGACCTGGCCGCATCGCCACGAGCAGCGTGACGTGGCCACCACATCGCAGGTCGAAGGGCTTCGACCAGCGGGAGACCGGTCCGCCGCGATACCTGGGCTGCCAGGATGCGCGCCGGGTCGATGCCGTGCGACCATCGCCGGACGGTGGCCCGCGGCACCGGGACGAGTGCAGTGGCCGAGGGCGGAACGCGGGGCGCCATCGCCGCCGCCATGATGTCTGCGGCGCGCACCAGCCCGTCGTACTTCAGCCGGTGCACGAGGATGCGAGCGGTGCCGCGATGCCGAAGCCCGGCCCACACGAGCACCCCACCCGGCGTCCCGAACTCAGGCCCTTGGGCCAGCGACGCGACGCAGCGCACGCACAGCGGCGATCCCCAGGTCGAACCACAAGCGACACAACCGAGCATTCGCTCACCATGCCTCGAGAGTGGGACAAGAACGTCACCCCGCCGAGTGGACGGGACCACCCACCGACGTGATGGCGGATACCTGCCATGCCCGGACTACCGGCCCTGGCCCGGGGCGCGATCACATGGTCTGATGGCGCGGTGGTGCCGCCACAGATCGGAGGTCGACCATGGACACCGTCACCACGTCGCTCGACCGCAGAGGCAAGACGATCACGACCTTCGTCGTGTTCGATGCCGCTTCCGTCCTGGAGACGATGGCCGAGGGGGATTCGCTCGAGATCCTCACCGATGAGTTCGCGCCCTTCGAGCCCGACATCGCCGCATGGTGCCAAGCCTCGGGGCACGTGCTCCGCGCGTCCGAGACCACCGCCCACGGGCACCGCTTCGTCGTCGAGAAGGGATCTCGACAGGCGGTCCAGATGAGCATGGCCATGATCATCTCGAACGCCGGGTTGGAGGAGCTGTTGTCACCGCTCGGGTTTGCGTTGGGTGCCGCGCTCGAAGGAATCGCCGTGAGCCTCTACTTCCAGGGACCAGCCGTGCGCGTGCTCAGCCGCGGATATCGCCCCCGGCTTCACGGTTGGGCTCGACCGTTCAGCCGCTTCGCCGCTGCCGGAATGACCAAGTCGGGTCACATTCCGGCGCAGGCGAAGTTGCAGCAACTGCGGAGCCTGGGAGCTCGCCTCTATGCGTGCGGAGGGTCGATGCAACCTTTCAAGGTCAGACCCGAGGACTTCGTCTTCGACGACATCGCCATCGTGGAGTACCTCAGCTTCATGGCGGTCATGAGGGACGCCGACATCCAGTTGTACGTCTGACGGTCGACAGTGACACGACGGGAATCGTTGCCCGGGAGCTCGACGAGACGAAAGACGAGCTGTGATGGGCCACACCCCGTGTCGGTCTGGCCGGCGCGCGGCGANNGGGCAGATGCGGGCGGACGCGAAGCGTTGACGATGGCGATCGACGCCATCCCGTGCACGATCGACCATAGGGCAGGTGCCGTGGCCAGCGGATCACCCGCACCGAGCTGCCCTGCGGCAACTGCCCGTCGCACGGCGTCAGGCTGAGGAGACGGCCGGTCGCCCCGCCCAGCGTGCGTGAGTGCCGCTATGTGCCCTCTTGCCAGCTCGCCAGGTAGCGCTCCTGCTCGGCGGTGAGGTGCTCGAGCCCGCCGCCCATCGCCTCGAGCTTGAGGCGGGCAACCTCACGATCGAGCTCCTTCGGCAGCACGTAGACCTGGGCCTCGAGATCCTCGTGCTGCTGGACGAGCCACTCGGCGGCGAGCGCCTGGTCGGCGAAGGACATGTCCATCACGTCGGCGGGATGACCCTCGGCGGCGCCGAGGTTCACCAGCCGGCCCTCCGCGACGACGAGGAGCCGGCGGCCGTCTGGCAACTCGTACTCACGGAGGTTCTCGCGCAACACCCGCGACTCGACGGACATCCTGCGCAGCTCGGCCAGGTCGATCTCCACATCGAAGTGGCCTGCGTTGGCGAGGATCGCCCCGTCCTTCATCTCGTGGAAGTGCTCTTCACGGAAGACGTGGATGTTGCCGGTGGCCGTGATGAAGACGTCGCCGATCGGCGCTGCATCGGCCGCCGTGAGCACCCGATGCCCGTTCATCGCTGCCGCAACCGCCCGAATCGGGTCGACCTCGACGACCACCGTCTCGGCGCCCAGCCCGGCGGCTCGCTCCGCGATGCCCCAGCCGCAGTCACCGTACCCGGCGACGACGACCGTACGCCCGGCGAAGAGGATGTTGGCGGCGCGCAAGATGCCGTCGAGTGAGGACTGGCCCGTTCCGTGACGGTTGTCGAACAGGTGCTTCGTGTCCGAGTCGTTCACCGCGATGACGGGGTACCGGAGCACACCGTCTGCCGCCATCGCCCGGAGCCGGATGACCCCGGTCGTGGTCTCCTCGAGACCGCCCATGATCGCCTGGTTCGATCGCTCCTTGTGCAGCACGGTGGTCGTGTCGGCGCCGTCGTCGAACACGATGTCCGGCTCGGTGTCGAGCACTTGGTGGATGTGGCGGTAGAACGTCGCCGCATCCTCCCCGCGAACGGCAAACACCGGGATGCCCTCTTCGACGAGGGCGGCGGCGACGTCGTCCTGCGTCGACAGCGGGTTCGAGGCGCACAGCGCGACGCTCGCCCCACCGGCGCGAAGCGCGAGCATGAGGTTCCCCGTCTCGCTCGTGACGTGCATACACGCCCCGACCTTGATCCCGGCGAGGGGTTGTTCCTTCTCGAACCGCTCACGGATGGCGGCGAGCACCGGCATGCGGCGCCCCGCCCACTCGATGCGGCGGCGCCCGAGATCGGCGAGATCCTGATCAGCGATGTCGAAGTCCACGTTCATTCCTCTCTCAGCGCTTCCTTGAAGTTCTCCAATGCGTCGACCGGCATGGCGTCGACTCCGGCGCGTTCGGCCATGACGACCGATGCGACGTCGCCGACGACGGCGAGGCTGAGCATCCTGGCGAGCGGCCCGTACCCCTGTGATCGCACTTCCCCGGCCGGCGTGATGCTCCCGGCGAGCCAGTTGTCGACGAGGCGCAGCCTTTCCTCGTTGCGCCGATCGCCGGCCGGATCGAACAGCGTCACCAGCCCGTAGTGCCCGGGATCGGTGCCGGCCGACGCCCAGGCCTCCAACGCATTGTGGCTGGCTTCGGGGATCTCGAGGGCGAACGCCATCCGCTTTGCGTTCTCGTTGATCTGCGTCATCCACCGCCCGGCGGCGAGCGCCCCGGGGCCGGTTGCCCCGATCACGACCGGTACGGTGCCGTCGAGCGCCTCGGCGATGTCCGTGCCAAGGCTGACGGCAGCACCGTCGCCGCCGCCCAGCACGCCGTCGACCACCTCAGCCGCCTCCTCGAGGGCGGCCATCGGCTCCTCGACCGCACCGGCAGCCGCGAGCACTCGCATCGCGGCGCCGATCTGGTAGCCGAGGGCGGCGCGCGGGGGGAGGCCGGAGGGAACCGAGACATGCGGAGCGGGGCAGGCGGCAGCGATCTCGGCGAGCGTGCCGCCGGTCGAGATCGCAACGAGCGGCAGGTTGGCCTCGACGGCGGCGCGGACGCCGGACAGCACCTCGACGGTGTTGCCCGAGTGGCTGACTGCGATGACGAGCGCCCTGCGAGCGACGGCCCACGCCGGCAGGCCGTAGCCCTGGTGGACGTGCACGACGGCGCGGCTGCCGCCTGCGGTCGCCGCGGCGGCGCGGGCTGCCGTCGCCGACCCGCCCATCGCCAGCAGGACGATGTGGTCGGCGGTGGCGAGGTGCGGCGTCTCGAGCGACCCCGCCCAGGCGAGCTGCGTCGGGGTCTCGAGGACGAGCTTGCCCATCGGGGTGGAGATCACGGCCCCTCCCCCGCCGGGGTGGCTTTCTCGACCAGCATGATCGGGATGCCGTCGGTCACCGGGTAGCGGAGCCCGCATGCGGTGCATACCAGCGAAGGCGGCGCGCCCACGTCGCGGAGCGAACCGCCGCACGCAGGGCACTGCATGATCTCGAGAAGGCGGTCGGGCACTCCAGAGGCGCTCATCGCACCCCCTCGACGATCGCCCGAACGTCTGCGACCACGTCCTCGACACGGTCCGGGGCGGGCGCCTCGACGTTCAGCCGGAGCAGGGGTTCGGTGTTGGAGGGCCGCAGGTTGAACCACGCTCCGTCCGGAAGCTCGATGGTGAGCCCGTCGGCCCGATCGGACGCAGCGTCCCGGAAGCTCGCCGCCACTCGCTCGATGGCTGCCGTCTGGTCGGCGACGGCGATGTTGACCTCGCCTGATTGGGCGTACGGCTCGTACCGGGTGCGCAGCTCGGAAAGGGGCCGTCCGTCGTCCGACATGACGCGCATCAGAACGAGCATGGCGAGAATCCCGGAATCCGCCCGGTAGTGGTCGCGGAAGTAGTAGTGCCCGGAGTGCTCGCCGCCGAACACCGCACCGGTCTCCTTCATCACCTGCTTGATGAACGAGTGACCGACCCTGGTCCGGATCGGCGTGCCGCCTGCGGCGCGGACCGTCTCCGGAACGGCTCGGCTGCAGATGAGGTTGTGGACGATCTTCGCCCCCGCTTCGCGGCGCAGGAACCATTCGGCGATGATCGCCGTGGTCGTGCTTCCCGGCAGCGGCACCCCGTGCTCGTCGACGAAGAACGCCCGATCGGCGTCGCCGTCGAAGGCGACTCCGAGGTCGGCCCCGGTCTCGGCGACGAGAGTGAGCAGGTCGATGAGGTTCTCGGGGCGGAGCGGATCGGCCGGGTGGTTCGGGAAGCTGCCGTCAGGTTCGAGATAGAGCCCGTCGAGACGTGCCGCAAGCCCGGCGAACACCGCAGGCACGGCGACGCCCGCCATGCCGTTGCCGCCGTCCACCGCCACCCGGAGCGGGCCGATCGACTCGGCACCGACGATGTCGAGCACGTGACGGACGTATGCCTCGGTGATGTCGTCGTCTCTCAGCGACCCGGAAACCCGAGCCGAAGGCAGACCGGCTTCGGCGTCCGCCTGGATCACCGCCAGCCCGCTCTCCTCGCCGACCGGGGCAGCACCGGTGCGGCAGAACTTGAGCCCGTTGTACTCGGGCGGGTTGTGGGACGCAGTGACCATCACGCCGGGCATCGACCACAGCCCAGACGCGAAATACGTCATGTCCGTCGTCACATGCCCCAACCGGACGACGTTCGTGCCCTGGGAGGTGATGCCGGCCACGAGCCCGTCGGCGATCTTGGGCGATGTTGCCCGGCAATCCCAGCCCACCGCGATCTCGTCGTCATCGCAGAATCGGGCGAACGCCGCCCCGATACGCTCCGCCACGGCAGCGTCGAGCTGCTCGGGAGCGAGCCCGCGCACGTCGTAGGCCTTGAAGATGGGGGAGAGATCCATGGAGCCGGAAGTCTAGGAGCGCGCCCCGCGTCAACCTACGCGTATCGAGCGGAGCACCGGGATGCCCGCAGGCCACCCCTACAATGCCGCCGCCATGGCACCGAGCCCCCGACCCTCGGTCTCGGTCGTGATCCCCGTCCACGACGAAGCCGACTACCTGCCCGCCGCCATCGACCAGCTCTTCGCCGAGCTGTCTCGCGTCGATGCCGATGTCGACGTCTTGATCGCGGAGAACGGGTCGACCGACGGCTCGGCGGACGTGGTGCGGCGCCTCGCCGCCACTCGCCCTGGGCTCGCTGTGCTCGAGCTGCCGATCCCCGATTACGGCGCAGCGATGCGCGCCGGCTTCCTGGCCACCACCGGGGAGTGGGCGGTGAACTTCGACATCGACTACTTCTCGGGGGCGTTCCTCTCGGAAGCGATCACCCACGACGAGGCCGATGTCGTCCTCGCCTCCAAGCGGGCGCCCGGCTCCGACGACCAGCGGTCGCCCTTTCGGCGTTTCGCCACCTGGGGGTTCAACACCCTGCTGCGCACGCTGCTGGCATCGGGAGTGTCCGACACCCACGGCATGAAGGCGATTCGGCGGTCGGTCATCGCCGACATCGCCCCCCAGGTGGTGTCGACCCAGGATCTCTTCGATACCGAGCTCGTGATCCGGGCGGAACGGGCCGGCTACCGGATCGTCGAGGTGCCGGTCACGGTGCAAGAGCAGCGTGACAGCAAGTCTCGGCTGGTCAAACGGGTGCCGCGCACGCTCAAGGGTCTGTGGCGCATCCGCCGTCAGCTCGACTGAGCAGCCGGCTCCTCGATCCTGGGTACAGCCGGACGAGGCCGGTCAGTCGACGTCGGACGCGGCGGTGACGTTGCGGTTCTTGTGCTCCCGGATGGCATGGCGGAACACGATGTCGCGGTAGCCGGCGAACTTCGGGATCAGGATGATGATCACCGCGGCGAACTTGGCGACGTTCTCCCCGATCCTGGTCAGTGGGCCGAACACCACATCGGCTGCCTCTACGACGAGGAAGGTGACGCCGAGCGAGGCCGCGTTGATGAGGTAGAAGTTCACCGTCTCGCGCAGCTTGACGTGACCGTCGGTGAGCTGGAACGACCAACGCCGGTTGAGCCCGTAGGACACGAAGGTGGCGATCGCAAACGCCAGCGCGAGCGCCCAGTTGCGCGGCATCGACACGCTGCGGAACACGTTGAAGAGCCCGAAGTCGACAACGGTGTTGAAGACCCCGATGACCCCGACCTTGACGAGCTGGCCGGCCGCCTCCCGGGTGGCGAATGAGCGGAAGTAGTCCTTCACGGCCGCCGCCTCCGCAGCCGCAGCGCCCCCCACCCGAGGAGGGAGAGCACCATCGCGCTCGACAGCACGAGCCCAGCGTTCTCCGGAACGCCGTTGGCGAACTCGAGCACCACGTCCTCCTGCGTCGGCACCACCACCATCAGCGAGGGAGCTGCCCGGAACGGCCCGTCGGCGCCCTCCACTCGCCACGCAGGGAAGTATGACACCTTCACGAGATGAGGGATGCCGACTGCGCTGGTGTGGAAGCTGATCGTGTCGTTCTCGACCTCGATGTCCGTCACGGCGGCGCCGGTCGCGTCGTACGGCGCATCGAGCAGCAGCCGGTCGGCAACCGTGTCCACCCTCGGCCACTCGTCCGACCCGTCCTCGACGAGCCAGCGGTCCATGTTCAGGTAGTCGTCGTACCAGTCGAGTGAGGCATCGAGGAAGGTGTCATCGCCCGCGTAGACCGACGGGATGAACCGGGCGACGTCGACGAGCGATGAGTCGGGAAGGGCGAATATCGTCCACGGCTCCGGCGTGGCGAGCTCCTCGAGGCCGGCGGCGCGAGCGAGGTTGGCGGCATCCTCCGTCCACGCGACGTAATAGGCGACGTTGTACATCTGGAGATGAGGGATCGCCCGCTGGAAGTCGAGGCCTCGGTAGTCGAGGCCTCGCACCGGGTTCGACGGCCGCCGGCTGACCTCGGACGCATTGAGGAAGTGGAACGGCGTGGTGAGGGACGACTCGAAGAACAGACCCTCCATCGAGGGGTGCCCCTCGGACCAGTAGGGCAGCAGCATCAGCGCCATCGGCGTGCCGTAGCGGCCCATGTCGCTGTTCGCCTCCCACATGATCCGCCCCGGTGGCAGCTCGTCGACGGCCTCCATGAGACCGGCATACTCCGCGTGGGCGGCCTTGCCTTCGTAGCCCGTGTAGTTCCATCGCACCCACCCCGGCACGTCGTGGATGTTGGCGATGGCGGCCCCGGCGACGAGGACGAGCGCCGACGCCGACACGATGGCGAGCGTGCCGTCGCCGCCCGGGAGATACCTCGCCAGCGCCCGCACCGCGAGACCGAGGGCGAGCCCGGCGAAGATGTAGACACCGATGTACCAGTACGGCAACAGCCGGGCGTTGTAGACCTTGGTGAGCTCCACGCCGGGGAGCTGGAGGTACCAGTAGCCGAGCAGCGGCAGCACGGTCATCGCGAGCAGGACCGTGACGTCGTCGCGACGCAGCAAGGTCCACGCCAGCCCGATGATCGCGATGGCGACGATCGGGATGAACTCGTTCGGGAGCGGGGTGGCGACCGTGCCCGGGGTGGAACCGTCCCCCAACAGCCCCCGCACCGGCGACCAGTTCATGTCGGACGTCATCCCCTGCATCACGCGGATGGCGAGGGGGAGCGACCAGAAGGCGGAGATCGCAAAGCCCACGATCCACGAACGGATGAGCGTCGCCGGGCCGTTGCGCCTGATGAGCAGCGGCAGCGAGACGGCGACCACCACCATCGTGGTGACGATGTGGGTGAGCGCGGTGAGCGCGAGCACGATGCCTGCCCGGGGGGTGAATCCCTTGCCCTCCCTCGTGTCGCGAATGACCATCCCCAAGTAGATGAGCGACAGGGCGAACGACCAGCTGAACGAGAACTCGCCCGCCAGCGTGGACTTGATGTTGCCCCCGAAGATGCTGAAGCTCTCCATGAACACGTACGAGCCGCCCAGCGCCGCCGCCATCGCGGCGACCACCCTGGCAAAGCCCATTCCCCGCACGAAGTAGTACACGGCGGCGGGCAGAGCCAGCAGCCCGAGGATCGTCGTCAGCTTGAACGCCACGCCATACGGCAGGAACAGGTCGAGCAGCACAGTCGTGAGTGCGGGCAGGGGGAAGTAGAAGTACAGGACGGGGAACCCCGCGTACCAGTCGTTGCTCCACCCCAAGATGTGGCCGGACGGCAGCACCGTGTCCTTGAGGAACTGCGGGAGGTACACGTGGGCGCCCATGTCGCCCCCGGTCGGCGTGTTTGCCGCGAACAGCGCCGGGGATTGGAGCGACACGTCGATGAAGGGGAATCCCGGGACCGCTCGCACGTATTCGAGGACGCCGGACATGACGGCGAGGATCAGCACCGTCGGCACCGCGATCGCGGCGAGCGCGATCAACTTCCCGGTGCGGTCTGGGTTCCAGCGACGCGCCCGTGTCGGCGGCGCAGGCGGCGGTGCCGCCGGTCGGGTCAGGGTGTTCGTCGCCACCCAGGCAGGCTAATGCCACCACCCACTTTGCAGCGCGGGACCGTCAACCGGTGGCGTGGGATCGCTCGGGGATGTCGTCGAGCTTGCCGATGTAGCGGGAGCGGCGCCGCCCGTCCTCCCACCAGTAGGCGTACCAATAGGGACCATGGGGGCACCGGGTGCAGGTCGTCTTGCCGCACCGCACTTCCTGCTTCCGCAGACTCACCCTTGCGCCGGCCGGGTCGCCGAGCGCGACCCCCTGTCCCTCGAGGCGGGCTCTGGCGAGGATCAGGAGACGGCGAAGCTCGTGCTCGTCCATCTCGCGGACGGCCTCGAGCACCTCACGATCGATGGGCACCCCGAGCTCCCGTCACGCCACGCCGTGGGCCAGGAACAGCGGTGGGGAGAGGTTGTGATCGTCGCTGAGCGCCCACCCGACCGGCACCACGAGCCGGTTGGCGTGCATCTCGCAGAACGGCATCTCGGCGAAGCGGTCGTACCCGACCAGCAGGTCCCGAAGCCACACCGTCCGCGATGCGTAGTCGAAGCTCATCACCACCTGGGCGGGGTCGCCACATTTCACGCAAGAGGTCATGTCCGCAAGGTAGAGCGAGCGGGGATCGCGACCAAGGATTTCGACCATCACCCCTCGCCGGCGGCAGCGGAGGCGACGGCCCGGGCCAGCTTGCGGCGACGGGGAACGCCCACCATCTGGGCGGTGACGTCGCCCACCGCATCGACGACGATCGTGAGGGGAACCGCAGTGACGCCGACCGTCTCGAACATGCCCGACTCCAGCTCCCACGTCACCTCACGCACCGGGGCCGGCAAGTCGCGCACGACGGCGAGGGCGTCCTTGCACGTTGCGCACTCCGTCGAGGTGAAGATGACGATCCCTGCCGGCAGGCCTGTGCCGTGGACGTCGACCCGCTCGTGGGTGGGACGCTGGAAACGGCGGGTGCCGAGGGAAGCGGCGATGACCACGAGCGCAGCCCCGGCAACGAGCAGGACCTGGAGCCACGTACCGTCAGTCATCGATCGAGACGCCGGCGACGAAGGCGACGCCGTCTCCCGACTCCACGCTCCAGGCCGCCGAGATGGGCGTGCCTGCAGAGAGGAGATAGCCGGCCACGCCGCTCTCTTGGGACAGCACGACACGGCGGACGGTGCCGGGCTCGACGACGATCTTGTCCGCGGCCGGCGGCTCTGCTCCGAGCGGCTGGACCGAGACCGTGACCGCCTCGGATTGGGTGTTGAGCACCCACACCGTCGACGTCGCCGTACGGACCCCGCCGGGTCCGGGGAGCAGCCAGCGGAGGGCCGGCTCCGCCGCCCCGACGGTGCCGGCGATGCGAGCGGTGGCCACATCCGAGGCCTGCTCGTCGGTCGCCTCCTCGGCGAGTGCCGGCGCCTCGTCCTCGGCGATCACCACCGCGGCGACCGGAGCGGATGACCGGACCCGCACCGCAAAGAAGCGGTCGGCGAGGTCGTCGATGGGGATGCGCATCGGACGGCCGGCCGGGATCGTGACCACCCGCGCCGCAGGAACTGCGCCGTCGCCGGTGTAGACGTCGATCTCGACGTCGGCAGCGACGTCACCCGGGTTGGAGATGGCGAGGGTCGGGACCAGGCCCGTCTGCCGGACGACCGGGAACTCCCATGTGGTCGACAGGCCGACGCCCGGCCAGGTGGCCTCGTCACGCGCCGTCGCCACCACGATCGCCGGGATCACGAGGCCCTCCTCGCTGCTCACGGTGAGGCTGAGGTCCTCGAGCAGCGGCACGATCTCGTTGAGATTGATGTCCACCCACGACCGGCCACCGACGTCGATCGACGTGAGCCCGATCAGTCCTACCTCGCCGAACTCGGAGGCTCCGGTCACCGACACCTTCGCCGGCTCGGGGAAGGGGTTGAACAGGCGCAGGATGGTCGTGTGGTCCGGCCGCGTCGTGCCCCCGGGCAGATGCCAGAGCTTCGGGACGGACGCCGAGCACCGATCCCCGGTGAGGGCGGTGTCGGAGGTGACGACGGCGCTCACCGCCGCCGGCCCATCGTCGAACTCGACGAAGCCGGGAGCGTCACCGCGCCGTACGATCGACGCCACCTCGAGCGGGTCGGCGCCCGGGCCGGTGAGCGTGAACGACGCACGGTCGGCGTTCTCGTTCGGGATGGGACTCGGCAGGGTCACCTCGACCTGGACGTTGGGCTCGGCGGCGAGCATCAGGTACGAATCGCGGGCCGCACCGGCGTTCATCCACGGGCAGTACCAGACGCTGCCCTCTGCGCCGGCGAGGTCGTCGATGAGCGCGCCACCGTCGAAATCGGGCTCCTGGGGAGCGGCCGGGCGCGGCAGGAGCGCGGCCCCGGTGGTGAGCGCGACTACTGCGACGAGGAGGAGCACGCGCCTCATCGCCGTCTCCCCCACCACGAACCGAGAACGAGGATGGCGAAGAACCCGAGCACCGAGACCGCCTGCGATCGACGGGTGCCGATGGCGCGGAATCCGATGTCGCCATCCGCAGCCGACAGCTCGTTGCCCCACTCCACCTGTGCCCACTCGGGCCCCCAGCGGGAGTTGGCGGCGTCCGCGATGAAGACTCGGGCCGAGGCGTCCGGCTCGCCCTCGTAGCCGGTGCCGGTCCAGCGCCAGGGCGTGCCGTCGGTGGCGACGGCTCGAACCGGGTTGGGCGCCTCGGAGACGTAGGTGGTCGCCGGCAGCCCCTGCAGCGGCACGAGATCGAGCTGCCCATCGAACACGCTCGTGAGGGGGCTCTCCCCCGTGAAGATCACCCAGCGAATGCCGAAGGGAGCCAGATCGGCGCCGGCGCGGAACGACTCCCCTGCGATGAGGTCGTTCAACACCCCTTCGAGGGCGTCGTCGGCTGCGCGGCGCGTGGGGAGCCATGCTTCCCACAACGCAGGCTCGGGCGCGGACACGACGCGGTAGGGGGCGCCGCGAATCGTGCGAACGTCTCCCGGCAGCTCCTCGCCGGGGCCGATCATGAGCACCCGCGACGATCCGGGGTCGCCCGCGGCGGCCGCGGTGAAGCCGAGGACTCGCTCGAACGAGTCCGCGGGCAGCCCGGCGCGGCCCGGCAGCAGGACCAGCACCACGCTCACCGTGACCGCACCGGCGCCGATCACACCGAGCCCGGCGACGAGCCGCCGCCAGCCGGTGACGAGGCCGACTTGACGAATCACCTCGAACGTCACGCCTACCAGGATCGCACTCCCGAGCGCCGCGATCGCCATCCCGGCGAGCTGGACCTCTCGGCCTGGGCCGAGGTCGCCGGTACGGGCGAGCAGCGCTCCGGCGGCGGCGAGGACGCCTCCCCACCCGCCGATCTGCGCCAACCGCTTCGGGGCGGCAACGAGCGTGGTCACCAGCGCCACGCCGGCCGCAGCCGCCAGGATGAGGCCGGGCTCCCAGTATGCGTCGCCCGCAGCCACGTAGCGGCGCAGGTCGGCGGTGGTGATCCACGGCGCCAGCATCGGCACGGCGAGGGCGGAGCCGATGAGGCTGACGGCCACGGCGCGCCACGGCCCGGGTTCGCGGGGAGTGATGAGGGCGAGCACGAGGAGCGCTGCAGGCGCGACGACGCCCAGCAGCGGAGAGCTCGCCGCAACGATCGCCGAGACCCAGGCGATCGCGGCCAGCCTTCCGGCCTGCGCCCGGCGGGTCTTGGGCCATCGGGTGAGCGGCACCCGAAGCGCCCACGGGAGCGCGCCGAGCGCCACCAGCGTGCCGAGCCCGGTGTCGGCGCCGATGGCCCGGGTCGCCGGCCCGGCGATGAGGACGAGCCCGGCGAGGAGCCCTGGGACCGCTTCGATCGACCAGGTGCGAAGGAGACGGGTCATTCCCCACACGCCGGCGAGGGACGACCCGGCGATCAGCAATCCCGTGGCGAACGCACCGTTGTCGAAAACGATCGCCTGAACGAGCCCGGCGAGACCGGCGAAGGGGGGAAGGGGCTCGACGCTCCCGAAGCCGGCGGGGTTCCATCCTCCCGCGTAGGCGGAGAGCAGTGCCCTACCGGACGACGGGAGCGGCAGGCTGTACCCAGACGCCGGGAATCCGTTCCACAGCGTGCGGGTCGCAACCAGGACGAAGGCGAGCGCAACCCCCCCGACGACGAACGCGGGCTGACGCAGCTCCCGCCCCAGCTCGATGAGGCTCAGTCGGTCCTCACCGGGCAGACGTTCTCGAAGCCGGACCCCCGTCTCCTCGCCGAGCCTGCGCAATCCGGCCGAGCCGCGGAGCTGGAACCGGAAGAGCTCCGTGTCGCCGACGGCCCGGTGACGGCGGGCGACGACGCGGCCGCGCAGCGTCGATGGAAGGTGCAGCACGTTCCATGTCCAAGCCGTGAGCCACCGAAACAGGGTCCAGCGGCCGAGGAACGGGGCGACGATCGCCTCGACCAGTCCCAGCAGGAAGCGCGCCGGGATCGCCCAGATGAGCGTCACCAGGCTGTAGACCTTGAGCATCGACCGGATCTGCCCTGCGTCCTCCTTCCAGCCGGGCGCTTCGCCGTCGCCGACGAGCACCTCCGACGAGGGGATGACGACGACCCGGCCACCGCGAAGCCGGGCGCGCTGGCACAGGTCGATGGCGGCGGCCTCGGGGGCGAGCAGCGGATCGGGTCCGCTGAGGCCTCGCGCCAGATCTCGCCGGATGAGCAGGGAGGCGCCACCCACGGCGGCGACGTCCCGGACGACGTCGTACTGCCCGGCGTCGATCTCCCCCTCCTCGAGCCCGGTGTAGGGCGTGTCGAACACGTCGGTCGCCACCCCAACCGAGACGAGGCGCTCGGGATCCTCCTCGTTGAGCAGCTTCGAGCCGGCGATGCCCGCCTCTACCCGCTCCGCCTCGACGACGAGCGCACGCAATGCGTCGCGTCGCGGCGCCGCACCGGACCGAAGCACCCACACGTGGCTCACGGACGGCTCGACACGTTCGATGATCCCGGCGACCGAGGAGGCCCACTCGACTCCCTCTTCGCCGGCCATCCGGCGCGCCGCAGCGTCGCCGCCGGCGATCGCGATGCGCGCCGGCTCGTACACTTGACGCCGGACCGCGGCCAAAGTCGCCGGAAGCCCTTCGAGATGGTCGGCGACGATCGCCACGACCACCGATATCGGGGGAGCTTCCGCTGGAGCAGCAGACATGGAGGCGTCATTCTGGAAGCACGTCGCGAAAACCGCAATCTCTCGGTCGCCCTGCTGAGCGGCGGTGTCGGAGGGGCTCGTATGGCCCAGGGGCTGGCACGCGCCGTTGCGGCCGACCGCCTCACCATCATCGTGAACGTGGGTGACGACGACGACCTGTACGGCGTTCGGGTGTGCCCCGACCTCGACACCGTCGTGTACACGCTGGCCGGTGTGGCCGGGCCGGAGGGCTGGGGAATCGCCGGAGACACGTTCACGGTGATGGACCACCTCGATGCCCTGGGCATCGACACGAAGTTCCGGCTCGGGGATCGCGACCTGGCGACCGCCATGATGCGCACCGATCTCCTCGGCGACGGCGTACCCCTCTCTGCGGTCACCGCCGCCATCGCCGAACGGCTCGGGGTGAGCCAGCGTGTGCTCCCCGCCACCGACGGACCGCTGCGTACCTGGATCCAGACGCTCGACCTGACGTGGCTCCCCTTCCAGGAGTACTTCGTGATGCGGGGCCACGAGGACGAGATCCGGAAGGTCATGTTCGAGGGCACGATGGCGGCGACACCCGGGCCGGGTGCAGTGGAGGCCATCACCGAGGCCGATCTGGTCGTCATCGCCCCGAGCAACCCCGTGCTGTCGATCTGGCCGATCATCGCCGTCACGGCGATTCGCCGGGCCGTCGAGGCCCACGACGCCGTCGTCGGGATCAGCCCGCTGTTCGGCGGGAAGCCGCTGCGTGGCCCCGCAGACCGCGCCCTCGCCAGCCAGGGCCTGCCGCCCGGCAACGAAGGCGTGCTCGCCGCCTACGAGGGCCTGCTCACCGATCTCGTCGTCGATACGGGCGATGCGGAAGACGTGGCGTTGAGCGAGGACGTACGCATCCACGTCGCCGACACCCACATCGCCGAACCCGCGGCTGCGGGCCGCTTCGCCGAGTGGCTGCTCGACACGGTCGGCCCGGCGGGGAGCAGGCCGGGATGACCGCACCTGCGCCACCCGGGGCGCTCCATCTCATCCCGCTCCCAGGCATCGGCGAGGTGGCGCCCGGCGACGACGTCGCCACGGTGATCCTGGGGGCGCTCGCCGCCGCCGGGATCGACCTCGGCGACGGCGACGTCGTCGTGGTCACCCACAAGATCGTTTCGAAGGCCGAGGGACGCCTCGCCGATGTCGCCGAGGATGCCGACTATCGGGCGCTGGCCGAAGCCGAGGCGGCAGCCGTCATCCGGCGCCGCGGCGACCTCATGATCGCGATCACCCGGCACGGCTTCATCTGCGCCAATGCCGGCGTCGACCGCTCGAACGTGACCGGGGATCGGGCCGTCATGCTGCCGATCGACCCGGACGCATCCGCCCACCGCATCCGTGTCCGTCTCGAGCGAGCGAGCGGCGTCCGGCTCGCCGTGGTGGTGACCGACACGTTCGGCAGACCGTGGCGGCGGGGCCTCACCGATGTGGCCATCGGTGTGTCCGGCATGGCGCCCATCCGGGACTTGCGAGGAACCACGGACGCCACCGGCCGGGTCCTCGACGTCACCGAAGTCGCCATCGTGGACGAGATCGCCGCCGCCGCCGATCTCGTCATGGGCAAGGCCACCGGCGTCCCCGTCGCCATCCTGCGCGGGTTGCGCTGGTCACCGGGAGACGGGCGGGCAACGGACCTCGTCCGGCCACCGGCCGAGGACATGTTCCGGTGAGGCATCTGAGCTCGGCGCAGCCGGACAAGCTTCCCGAGCGCAGCGAGGGTGTCCATGCCTGAACTGCCTGAGATCGAGGCCTACCTGGCGGCGCTGCGCCCCCGCATCGAGGGCGTCGTTCTCGACTCGATCCGGGTTCAGTCGTTCTCCCTGCTGCGCACGTTCGATCCGCCCGTCGAAGCGGCGTTCGGCCGGCCGGTCGTCGGGTTGCGCCGCCTCGGCAAGCGAATCGTCGTGGAGCTCGACGGCGACCTGTTCCTCGTCGTCCACCTGATGGTGGCCGGACGTCTCCACTGGTTCGACGAGAAGAAGAAGCCGCTGCAACGCAAGTACGGGCTCGCCGCCTTCGACTTCGCCACGGGGACCCTCACCTTGACCGAGGCGGGGACGAAGCGGCGCGCATCCCTCCACATCGTGTCGGGTGAGGACGGGGTCGCCGCACTCGATCCGGGGGGCCTCGAGCTCGACGGGAGCACTCGCGAGGAGTTCGTCGCCGCCCTCACGGCAGAGCGACACACCCTGAAACGAGCGCTCACCGATGCCCGGTACATCTCCGGTATCGGCGGGGCGTTCGCCGACGAGATCATGCACCGCGCCCGGCTCTCCCCGCTCCAGATGAACACCAACCTCGACGACGCCGAGCTGACCCGGCTCTACGAGGCGGCCGTCGCCTCGCTCGAGGAGTGGACACGTATCCGCATCGAGGAGACGGGCGATGCGTTCCCTGAGAGGGTGACGGCGTTCCACCCGAAGATGGCGGTGCACGGGAAGTACGGCAAGCCCTGCCCGGTCTGCGGCGCACCGGTCCAGCGCATCGTCTACGCCGACCGGGAGACCAACTACTGCCCCGGCTGCCAGACGGGAGGCAAGATCCTCGCCGACCGCTCCCTCAGCCGTCTCCTGAAGGACGACTGGCCGCAGAGCCTGGAGGAGCTGGAGGACTAGGTACTAGGTACTAGGTACTCATACTTAGTACCAAGTACTTAGTACCTAGTACTCAGAAACCCAGATGCTCCCGAAACCACTCCACGGTGGCAGGGATGCCCTCTTCGAGGCTCACGTACGGCTCCCAGCCGAGCACCTGCTTCGCCTTCGTGGCATCGAGACACGACCGGGGGACATCGCCGGACTTCCCAGCGCCGTAACGAGGCCGGGTGTCGACACCGACGGCGGTGGCGATCAGGTCGTACAGCTCGTTGATCGACGTCTCGCGGCCGGTGCCGATGTTGACGTAGACGTCGCCGCCCTTCTCCGCCGCCCGGACGCACGCCTCGACGACGTCGTCGACGAACACGAAGTCGCGGGTGATCGTGCCGTCGCCGAAGATCGTCGGCGTCTGACCGCGTAGCAAGAGCTGGCTGAAGATGGCGACGACACCCGCCTCGCCGTGCGGGTCTTGCCAGGGCCCGTAGACGTTGGCGAAACCGAGCGACACGTACTCGAGGCCGTGCGTGCGGGAGAAGTAGCCGAGGTAGTCGTCGGTCACCTTCTTCGCCACCCCGTACGGCGACTCGGGGCGGCGCTCGACGGTCTCCGGCGTCGGGATGACGTCCGTGTCGCCGAAGCTGGCGCCGCCCGAGGAGGCGAAGACGAATCGGCGGGCGCCCGCCTGGGCGGCGGCCCGCATCACGTTGACACCGCCCACGATGTTGATCGACGCATCGTCCACCGGGTCGACCACCGACCGCCGGGCATCGATCTGGGCGGCGAGGTGGAACATCACCTCCGGCTCGAAGCGGTCGGCGAGGTCGGCGACCTCCGGCTTGCGGATGTCGATCTGGTGAAAGTGGACCATGTGGGGCGCCCCGGCCCTGGCCGCAGCCAGGCGCTCGAGCCTCCCGGTGCTGAGGTCGTCGATGACGAGCACCTCCGCACCGTCCTCAACGAGCCGGGTGACGAGATTGGAGCCGATGAAGCCGGCGCCGCCGGTGACGAGAGCCTTGGTGATCATGCGGCGAGGTTCGCGTCACGGCGGCCCCGTCGCAAGCCGTGGGCGAGGTGCGCCCGACCCATTGCCCTCCTCGGGTCACTCCGTACACTCGCCGCGGGGGGTCGTTGTGTGCGTCCGCTGTTGCCGCAGCGTTCGCTGGCAGACTGACCGCCTCCGCCAGGGAAGGGACGCCACACCGATGTCTGCAGACAGCTGGCTCACGCTCGCCGTCTTGATCGGCGTGGTCGTGGTGATGGCGCGCGAGCTCGCACCGCCGACGGTCGCCGTTCTCGGCGGGACGGTCGCGCTGTTCCTCACCGGCGTCATCACGGCCGCCGAGGCATTCGCCGGATTCTCCAACCCCGCCCCGCTCACGATCGCCGCGCTCTACATCGTTGCCGCAGCCGTAACGAGGACCGGTCTGCTCCGGCAGCCGCTCAGCGCCGCGCTCGGCTCGGCGAGATCCGACCGGGGCGCCCTCGTCCGGCTGCTGCCGGGCGTCGCCGCAGCATCGTCGTTCCTCAACAACACCCCGATCGTCGCGATGCTCGTGCCCGAGGTGAGCAGCTGGGCGCAGCGCCGCGGACGGTCGCCATCGCGGTTCCTGATGCCGATCTCGTTCGCCGCCATCGTCGGCGGCGTCGTCACCCTCATCGGCACCTCGACGAATCTCCTCGTGTCCGGGCTGCTGGAA
>DKBA01000177.1 GCA_002450985.1 Acidimicrobiia bacterium UBA6912 | reverse complement strand
CTCGATGACGACGGCGACGCCGTGTGGGTCCAGCACCTCTCCAACCGCATCGGCGACCTGATTGGTCATGCGCTCCTGCACCTGGAGCCGTCGAGCGAACAGGTCCACGATTCGGGCGATCTTGGACAACCCGATGATCTTGCCCTTCGGGAGATACGCCACGGCGGCCCTCCCGAAGAAGGGAAGCATGTGGTGCTCGCACATGGAGTAGAACTCGATGTCCTTGACGAGGACCATCTCCTCGGCCCCCTCGGCGTCGAAGACGGCGTTGTTCACGACCTCGTCGAGCGACGTGGCGTAGCCGCTGGTGAGGAAGTCGAGGGCCTTCGCCACCCGCAGCGGCGTACGAAGCAGACCCTCGCGGTCCGGGTCTTCGCCGAGCTCGACGAGCTGCTGACGGACCAGCGCCTCGAACCGAGGTGCGTAGACATCCATGGGCTCGTCGAAGTCCTCGACGGCACGGGCGTGGGCAGGACGGCTGAGTTGAATCGCCATGACGGGTTTGACCTCCAGCGTGGCTGTGGGGAGCGCCACTACAACGTCATACGCAGTCGTCCCGGTGACCGGATGAACCCAGTCGGGGGCGACGTCGGCGATGGGGACAGCCACATGTGCTGCGGTGGTCGCATCCGGCGCCGGTATCGACCAGTCTCCGAAGTCGGCCACTTCGTCACCGAAGTAGACGATGTCGAGGTCGATCGTCCGCGGGGCATTCGGATCGTCGGTGCGCTGCCTCCCCAGCACCCCCTCGATGTTGCGCAGCTCGTCCCGCAGCTCCTCCGGATCGAGATCGGTGCAGGCGAGCACGGCGGCGTTGAAGAAGTCCGGCGCATCCTCGGGCCCGCCCACCGCCTTGCTCTCGAAGAACCGGCTGACCTTCTCGACCTCGATCGAGCGATGGCGGCGCAACAGACGGATGGCCTCGGGGAGGTTGCGCTCCTTCTGGATGTTGCTGCCGGCGAGGATGATGACGTGTTCGTGATGCGTGGGGGTCCCGGACATGACGGTGCTCAACCTTCGGGCGTGTCTTGCCCACCCTCAACGCGTGATCGGTGGATGGTGATTCCCACAGACTCGGCGTGTCGCAGCGCCGTCGGCTTCTCGACGGTGACCTCCACCTCCGCGATGCGCTCGTCCGTGGCGAAGCAGATGTCGGCGAGCTCCTGCACGAGTCGCTCCACGAGGTAGGGCCTGCCCTGTTCGATGTGGGCGATCATCGCCTTGGTGACGGTGCGGTAGTTGACCGCATCTGCGATGTCGTCGCTCTTCGCCGCCGGCGTGGTGTCGACCCACAGCGTGGCGTTGACCCGGATGAGCTGCGGGTTCTCCTGCTCCTCGGGCTTGATGCCGAGGATGCCCATGACGTCGACGTTGGTGATGCGGATCTTGTCGAGATGATGCATGACGGGGAGGCTATCGCCGCCTGCGGCGCAACGCACCGGGAGTTCCGCATCGGCGACGGGTGCGCTCAGCTGAGCGGCTGCCCGAAGGACCGCCAGCGGCCGGCATCGTCGATCTCCACCGAGAAGCCCGCCCACGTGCCGCCGTCGATGGAGACCCGCACTGCCGCCTCCCCGTAGCGCAGGGAGAGCTCGGCGATCTCGCTCTCGTCGAGCGCGGCCCAGGCAAAGCCGGGGACGGCCACGTCGGGCCAGAAGAACACGTCCGTTCCGTCGACCTCATGCACCGCGTACGGGAAGGCGAGCGTCTCCACCAGCGTGACCGCGGGGGCTCCTTGGCGATTCTCCTCGAGTGAGGCGAACGGGGTGCCGCCGAGATCGAGGTGGCTGAGCACGATGGAGGCCGCGTCGGCTGCGGCCAGCCGGTCGAGCTCCTGCAGGTCACAGCGGACGGCGAGCGACAACAGCAGGGCTCGCGTGTCCGCCACCGCCTCGGGAAGCTCTACGGCGTGGTCCTCGGGTGCCGTGCTGGAGCTCGCCGCCGAGCAGGATCCGAAGGGCAGCTCGTCCACGAGGCCCTCCCTCGTGGCGACCCGGCACTCGCGCTGCAACCAGCCCCAGAACGCCTCGCAACGACCGTTCACCCGATACTCGATGCGCTCGATCTCGGCGAACTGGACCAGGTTGGCGTTCAGCTCGGCGAGGAAGAACTCGCTCCCGGTGCTGGTGGAGGCGTTGGTCACGAGAATCGCATCCGTGAAGTCGACGACCGCCAGCCCGTCCTCGACGACGATCGACTCGAGCGCTCCTGCCGTCTCCTCTGAGAAGAACGACTGCAGGCCGGCGGCCCGTTCCTCGCCGGTCGGGCCGCCCAGCAGCGCCTCGAGCGTGGCCCGGATCGGGTCGGCGTCCTCCGGCACGCGGCGGACGACGGCGGTCGGCGTTCCCGCCGGGTCGGTGTCAGCGGCGCAGCGGAACAGCACCGTGATCTCCCGCTCGCCGGGCCCCGGCGGCGGCAACGAGGGCGACCAACCCTCACGACAGGCGGGCGTGTACGGCGCGCTCTCCAGTCGTATGGTCGTCCCGGGCGCAACCGCCGCGCCCGGTGCCGGGTCCTGGGAGACGACGAGGGCCAGGTCGTGGGGGTCGCCCGCAGCATCCACCGCGAACCCGGCTGCGGTGAGCTGATTCCTCGCGTCGGCGACGGTCAGGCCCACCACATCCGGAGCCTCGACGAGGTTCGCCTCCGTGGTCGTCGTGGTCCCGGGGGGAGCCGTGGTCGGCGGTGCCGTCGACGTCGTGGGCACCGAGGCGGTCTCGTCTCCAGCGAACAGACCCGGTCCCGCGATCACCAACACAGGTGCGAGCACGATGGCCGCGCCGGCGAGGACGGCCGCAATCGCCCGCCGGCGCTGCCCGGTCTGCGCTCCGCTACGTTCCCGAGTCGGTTCGATGTCAGCTCAGCTCCCCTGGTCGTCCTCCCAATTGAACCCGACGAGCGCTCCCAGTGCACCACAGAGGCAGGCGAGCGCTCTCCGTAGCTCCTCTCCCTTGTACCTGGATCCACGGCTGTGGACTGGTCGGTGACGTGTCAGCGCCGGGCGCGATCGCGTGTGCCGGTGCGAGGTAGGTCACCGTAGACGGTGAAGGGCTCATGGATGGCGGCGACGTGGGAGGTGCGCAGCGGGAGCCGTGAGGTCAAAGGAGGGGAAGCTCGAAGCCTGGTTCGAGCGATACCTACACCAGGTGGCCACCGCCGTCGATACGGATGATCTCGCCCGTCACGAAGTCGTTCTGCACGAGGGCGACGACTGCCGCCGCCACCGGGTCGGTGCCGCCGACGCGCCCCAGCGGGAGATCGGCGGCGAGGCGGTCGACGTAGTCGTCGTCCTCGCCGGGGGGCGGCAGGATCACGCCGAGCGCCACTGCGTTGACTCTGATGCGGGGCCCGAGCGCCACTGCCGCGGCCCTGGTGAACGTGTCGATGCCTCCCTTGGCGATGACGTAGCTGAAGTGCTTGCGGTACGGGGTGTGCGTCTTCACATCCGTGATGTTGACGACCGCCCCGTCAGTGTCCTCGGGAAGGGCGGCAGCGAACGCCTGAGTGGTGAAGATGGGGCTCGCCAGCGTGAGATCCAGGGTGCGACGCCAGCCGTCGAGGGTCACGTCGGCGAGCGTGTCCTCCGGGAACCCCGATGCGCTGTTGACGAGGATCGACACCGGCCCCAGGGCCTCGGTGGCGGCGGCGACCAGGCCGGCGGTGGTCGCCGGGTCGGACAGATTGGCGGCGCCGTCTGCCGCCCTCCTCCCCAACGCCTGGATCGCAGCAACCGTCTCCTCGGCAGGGCCTGCCGAGCTGTTGTAGTGGACGAACACGTCGGCGCCTGCCGACGCGAGCGCGAGCGAGAGCGCCCGCCCTACCCGCGTGGCGCCTCCAGTGACGAGAGCGACTCTTCCCGTGATCTCCATCGCGCGCACCCTACCCTCGGCCGTCGTCGAGGTCCACGGCGCACTGCGCCGTTGGGACTATCTTGAGCGCCGTGAGCAGATCAGATCCCCACCACGGGCGTTGGATCCTCCCCCTCGTCATCGCAGGGCTCGTCGGATTCACCTACCTGTTCGTGAACGCGCTGCCCCCCGCGCCGGTCGACGGGACGGATGACACCGTCGCCGACGGCGGTACCGCCACCACCGTCGACGGCACCACAGGGACCGACGGAACCGGCACGGATGGATCGGTGACTTCGACAACCGTCGCCGGAGACGTCCAAGCATTCATCACGGCGGTCGACGACTTCTCGGCGCGTACGGCGCAGCTGGCGGAGGATGCCCAGCGCATCAACGACGACTGGGACAACCGCGTCGTCGGCCTCACCCCGACCACCGACGCCCTCACCCAGCTCCAGGCGCAGACCTCCGACCTGGTGAGCGAGATCAACCAAGTGACGGTTCCGCCAGACGCGACCGACGTGTGGGCAACGGTGACGGCATCGGCGTCCACCCTCAACACCGCCGCCCTCGACATGTACGACGGGTTGGTGAACTCGCCGACCGCCGACAAACGTCTCGGCGCTCTCGACACCTACGTGACGACGGCCGCCGACATGGCGACGTCCTACGAAGCCGCCAAGGTCGCCGTCGGCGGCTGAGCCAAACCGGTACTTGGTACTAGGTACTGAGTACCAAGTACGAGACGAAGGGGTCGCCTCTGCAGAAGCGACCCCTTCGAACTCTCCTCAGGCCTCCAGGGCGCTGCAGACCGTGTCGGTGATCAGTCTCGTGACCACGTACGGGTCGCAGTTGGCGTTGGGACGCCGGTCCTCGATGTAGCCCTTCTTGTCCTGCTCGACCTGCCACGGGATACGCACCGACGCGCCCCGGTCCGACACGCCGTAGCTGTACTCGGTCCACGGCGCCGTCTCGTGGAGACCGGTGAGCCGCCGTTCGATGCCGGCGCCATAGTGCTTGATGTGGAGGTCCGCCTTCTTCCCGAGCGCTTCGCAGGCAACGATGATCGGGTCGTAGCCCTCCCGCATGGCCTTCGTCGAGAAGTTGGTGTGCGCCCCTGCGCCGTTCCAATCACCCTCGACCGGCTTCGGGTTGAGATGCGCCGAGATGTTGAAGTCCTCGGCGATGCGGTAGAGCAGCCAGCGGGCCATCCACAGCTGGTCCGCCACCTCGACGGGGCCGAGGGGGCCGACCTGGAACTCCCACTGGCCGATCATCACCTCGGCGTTGGTGCCGGAGATGGCGATGCCGGCTTCGAGACAGGCGGCGGTGTGCGCCTCGACGACGTCACGGCCCCAGATCTCGTCGGCGCCCACGCCGCAGTAGTAGCCGCCCTGCGGGGCGGGGAAGCCGCCGATGGGCCAGCCGTGGGGACGGCCGTCCTTGTAGAAGGTGTACTCCTGCTCGATGCCGAACCACGGCTCGTGGGAGGCGTACTTCTCGGCTGTCTCGAGACAGGCGGCCCGCGTGTTCGACTCGTGCGGCGTCATGTCGGTGTACAGGACCTCACACATCACGAGTACGTCGTCGCCGCCGCGGATGGGGTCCGGCTTGACGAGCACGGGACGGAGCACGCAGTCGGAGTTGCTGCCGGGCGCCTGCTCGGTGCTCGACCCGTCGAAGCCCCAGATGGGCGGCTCGGCGCCGTCGGGGACGATCTTCGTCTTGGACCGCAGCTTGGCGGTGGGCTTCTGCCCATCGATCCAGATGTACTCAGCCCGGTATGGCATGGGTGTGATCTCCTCCGTGCGGACGTGTCCTGATCATTCTGCCCATCGTCGCGATGCGGAATTTCCGCGGGGTAACCGGAATGTGAACAGTCTGTTTCGGGCCACCCCAGGGCTGGACCGCCGGGACGGCCCGAGCATACGATGGCACAGGTCAGGGAGGTGTTGTCCCAGTGGGCAAGCAGCAGCAGTACGTCCTCCGCACGGTCGAGGAGCGCGGTGTCCGCTTCATCCGCCTGTGGTTCACGGACATCCTCGGCTTTCTCAAGTCGTTCGCCATCACGCCCGCCGAGCTCGAGACGGCGTTCGAGGAGGGCATGCGGTTCGACGGATCGGCCATCGACGGCTTCTCGCGTCGCCACGAGACCGAGATGCTGGCGCGCCCCGACCCGACCACGTTTCAGATCCTGCCGTGGCGAGCCGGCGACGCCGGGGTGGCCCGCATGTTCTGCGACATCGTCACCCCGGAGGACGAGCCGTTCGCCGGCGACCCCCGTTCGGTGCTGAAGCGCAACCTCGAGCGGGCCCACGACCTCGGCTATACCTTCTACGTGGGGCCCGAGATCGAGTACTTCTACTTCAGGGACTCGTCGCCCGACCCGCAGGTGCTGGACCGCGGCGGCTACTTCGACCTGACCCCGCTCGACGTGGCCCAGGAGTATCGGCGGCGCACGATCATCACCCTGGAGCGACTGGGGATCCCCGTGGAGTCGTCGCACCACGAGGTCTCCCCCAGCCAGCACGAGCTCGACCTGCGCCACACCGATGCGCTCACGATGGCCGACAACATCGTCACCACCCGGCTCGCGGTGAAGGAGGTGGCGATGGAGCACGACATCTACGCCACCTTCATGCCGAAGCCGCTCGAGGGCTACGACGGCAGCGGCATGCACCTGCACCTCTCCCTCTTCCAGGACGACCAGAACGCCTTCTACGAGGAGGGCGCTGCGTACGGGCTCTCGAAGGTGGCGAGGGCGTTCATCGCCGGTCTGCTGCACCACGGGCGGGAGATCACGGCGGTCACCAATCAGTGGGTCAACTCCTACAAGCGGCTGGTCACGGGCTTCGATGCGCCGGTGTACGAGCAGTGGGGCCGGCACGATCAGTCGGCCGTGGTGCTCGTGCCGAGCGCCAAGCGGGGGAAGTCGGCGGCGAGCCGCATCGAGTACCGGTCGCCCGACCCGGCGTGCAATCCCTACCTCGCCTTCTCGCTGATCCTCGCCGCCGGCCTCGCCGGCATCGAGAACGGCTACGAGCTGCCCGAGGAGCGGCACAACGGACCGGCGGCGCCGACTGGCGTCCACCGGTTGCCGGCGAACCTGGCGGAGGCGCTCGACGCGATGGAGGGTTCCGAGCTGGTGCGGGCCACGCTGGGAGAGCACGTGTTCGAGTGGTTCCTGCGCAACAAGCGGGAGGAGTGGGACCGCTACCAGAGCCACGTCTCGCAATTCGAGCTCCAGGCGTACCTCCCGGTGCTCTGATGTTCATCGCCATCCATCCCCCGGTACCGAGCCAGGCGCTGATCGGGGCCCTGCTCGCCGCCGGACACCACCCGGTGCCCGTCGAGTCGCTGGCCGATGCGGCGAGGAAGGAACCGGACGGGGGCTGGAGGGCGATCGTCGTCGAGGTCGGCGACGATCTCGGGCTCGCCCTCGGCATGGCGGCGAAGCTGCGCACCGACCAGGGCGCCCCCGTGCTCGTTGTCGCCGACCGGACGCGCACGGCGGATCTCGGCGAGGTGGGCGACTTCGACGATTTCGTGCTCACCCCTGTCGACGCCGTCGAGCTGAGCGTGCGGCTGCGCCGCCTGGTGGGGAGCTCCGGCGAGGAGAATCACGACGACGTTCTCCATCACCGCGACCTCGAGCTCAACACGGCCACGTATCAGGCCACGGTCGCGGGCGAACCGCGGGACCTCACCTACATGGAGTACGAGCTGCTCCGCTTCTTCGTGGAGAACCCGGGCAGGGTGTGGAGCCGGGAGCAGATCCTGTCGAAGGTGTGGGGCTACGACTACTTCGGCGGCTCGCGCACCGTCGACGTCCACGTCCGCCGCCTCCGCGCCAAGCTCGGCGAAGAGCGCAGCAGCTGGATCACCACCGTGCGCAGCGTCGGCTACCGCTTCGGCTGAACTCCACCCAACGGACGCTGCGGACGGTGGCCGGGCACGGGACCCGGGCCGCGCTGGTGTTCGACGGTGCGCCGCCCTCGCTCCTCTCCCCTCCCTTTGAGGGAGGGGTGGCCCGGCCGGAGGCCGGGACGGGGAGGGTCTCTCGGTCTCTCGCACCAGACGTGGACACCCTCCCCCCGGCCTGCGGCCGGACCCCTCCCTACAAGGGAGGAAACCGCCGCCTGGCGTTCTCGGGACCTTTGGCCGCGCACCTCGGCGGTTGCGTCGCCTACGCTGCAGACCACGGAGGTGACGACGATGGCGAAGACGCTGGAGCCGACCGACACGCTCCCGCATGGGGCGAACGACCCGATACTCGACTCGCTGCCGCTCGGCGACGAGTTCTACACCCGCAAGGGCCGGCTGAAGAGCGAGTTCTACGAGAAGGAGTTGGCGCGCCTCCAGGAGGAGTTCGTCAAGCTCCAGTACTGGGTGCAGCAGAAGGGGTTGAAGGTCGCCATCATCTTCGAGGGCCGGGGATCGGCTGGGAAGGGCGGCGTCATCAAGCGGATCTCCGAGCGCACCAGCCCCCGCATCGTGCGNNGAGATCGTGCTGTTCGACCGCAGCTGGTACAACCGCTCCAACGTCGAGTGGGTGATGGGTTTCTGCAGCGAGCAGGAGCACCAGGAGTTCCTCCGCAGCTGCCCCGAGTTCGAGCGCATGCTGGTCCGCTCGGGCATCATCTTGCTGAAGTACTGGTTCTCGGTGAGCTGGGAAGAGCAGCGCCGCCGGTTCGAGTCCCGCAACGAGGAGCCGCTCAAACGGTGGAAGCTGTCCGACATGGACCTCGAGGAGCACCGCCTGTATGTGCGCTACTCGATGGCCAAGGACACGACGTTCCAGTACACCGACATCAAGCAGGCCCCGTGGTACGTCGTACCGTCGGATGACAAGCGCCGGGCCCGCCTCAACTGCATCAGCCACATCCTGTCGATGATCCCGTACGAGGACGTGGTTCCGGAGCCGGTGGAGCTGCCCGACCGGGAGGACCTGGCCTACGTGCGCCCCCCGATGCACGAGCAGACCTTCGTCGACATCGAGTACTGAACGCGGCGGGGGCGGGCGTTCAATCGACCTGATCTGGAGTTGCGATCCAGCGCCGCCGTCCCAGCTCGTCGGAGGACNNGTGTACCTCGCCCTCGGCGATTCGTGGGCGTGGGGGCAAGGCGCCGACGATCCGGCCACGGAGGGCTACGTGCCGCAACTGGCCGATGCCCTCCGAGAGGATCTCGACTGCCTGCCCGCTCGATCGCCAGATGCTGCCGACGGCTGCAAACACCTCCAGCTGCTCAACCTCGCTCGACCGGCGACCGATGAGCTGCCCGGCGTCGATGCCCAGGCGGTGATCACCGAGCAGTTGCCCGTCGCCGTGCCGCTGCTCGAGATGCGCAATCAAGACAAGAGCCGTCGCAACGACGTCGAGGTCGTGACGCTCCACGTGGGCGGCAACGACGTGTTCCAGCCCATCGCCGACGCCTGCCTGGCCGGCTTCAGCGAAGCCTGCGTGGTGACCATCGTCACCGAGATGGCGATCTTCGAGGGCGAGCTCGGCGTGGTCGTGAGCCGGCTGCGGGCGGCGGCCGGTGACGACACGCCGATCGTGCTCGGCACCTACGACAACCCGGTGCCGTATTGCTTCCTGGGGCAGATCCCGGGGGCGAACGAGCTCGGGGCGGTGGTTGCCGACGGCACGCCGGACGGTGCGCTCGACGGGATCAACGACGTGGTGCGGCGAGTCGCCGCCGGATACGGCGCGGAAGTCGCGGAGGTGTTCGGGACCTTCACCGCCGTGGACTTCGTCGGCGGCCTCGACTGCCGCCACCCGACGGCGAGCGGCCACGACATCGTGACCGAGGCGTTCCTCGACGCGCTCGGCTTCTGACCTCTCGCGTGCCGTTCGGCGGGCGATCCTGGGATCCGCCGCAGCCGACGAACGCAGCCGGCGCGGGTGATCGTGCGACTCGGTGCCGATCGGCCCACTTCCTCCCTCGTCGGTCGAGGCGCAGTGTGTGGTGACGGCTCGTGCGACGCCGGCGGTGGATGCCACAGCGACGGTGCGCCGGCGGGGCGACCGCGGCTGCAGCGACAACGGCTACGACGGTCAGCCCTTGCGCGCCGCGTACTCCAGATACTGCCGGAAGGCTTCTGGACCACCCGAAGGCCGATCCCAGTAGAGCGGCCCTTCCGGGTCGAAGGCGCTCCAACGCGGAGGTCGGCCGGCGGCGACGAGACAACGATCCCACAGCAGCTCCCGAGTCCGACCCAGCGTGTGTGCCACGCTCGCTCGGGATGCGTCGACGAGAAGGCCCGAGAAGGCATCTCTACCTGAGCGTGATAGGGATGGTGGGTGCATACTGGGAAAGCCGGATTCCGTTTCACGCCGGCGCCGTCGGCATCGAGGGCAAGGCGTGGTTGGTAGCCGCAGCCAAGGGTGGCGGAAAGTCGACGACGCTCGCCCTTCTCGCCTTGTCGGGACATCCGGTCCTCGCCGACGATCTCAGCGTCGTCGGATCTGATCTCGAAGTGCACCGAGGCCCNNGAACGCTGGCGATTCGACGTCGGCGACGCGCCGCTCACGCTGCCGTTGGCAGGCTTGATCATCCCGAGTTGGGGCGACTTCGCCATCGAGCCCATCCGGGGAAGCGCCCGCCTTGCGGCGGTGGCACCCTGCGTGTCGCTCCGCGTACCTGGCCCATGGGACGAGCTGTTCATGGACGTCTCGCTCACGCTCCCAGTCTTGCGCTGGACCCGACCGCGCGGGCTGGCATCGGCCGACGGCGCGGTCGCTCAACTGCTGGCCGCTATGCGAGGCCGAGCCGCCTGAAGGGTCTCAGTCGGCAAATACCGACCTGACCGCCGCCAAGAGGTCGTTGAGGGTCACGTCGGCGTTGAGCGCCCCGTGCCTCCACTCGGATAAACGGGAATCGCCGGCCCCGCCACCCAACGTCACGATGCGGCAGTGCCGCCCATCGGGGCGCGACATCAGGTCGTCCAGGATCGCATGGGGGTTTGCGGTGCTGTCTTGATTGAAGACGACGAGGTGCGGGTGGAAGGACTCGACCCACTCGAGGGCATCCTCCACCGTCGCCGCCGTCGCCACATCGAATCCGGGCTCGAAGGTCGTCAGCGCATCGGCTACGAACGCCCTGGTCGCCTGATCCGCATCAACGACCACGGCACGTCGGCGAGTGGGGCGCTGTACTCCGTCGCCCACGACCGCCGTCGCATCACCTTCGGGACGGCGAGTAGCGGCGCGCCCCAGCCTCCGTCCCCCTGCTCCCTGGGTGATGTCCTTCCAGAACTCCGGCGTCACTCGACCATCGACGAACTCATCGAGGTCCACGACGCTGCCGTTGTTCGCCAGACTGTGCTGCGCCGCCTCGAGCACCGCGGTTACGGCCGCGCCCGATGCAGGTCCCGTCTGGGGGTCTTTGCCCAACTGGCAGCACTCGACGAAGTGCCTGCACTCGATGAACAAAGGCTCCTGCTCGTCGAGCATCGGTATCAGGATGTCGCCGTAGCGGTATGTGTACTGGAAGTCCCCGAAGGTGTCGTAGCGACGGGGAACGTCGACGCCCTTGTCGAAGATCCGGACCTTCTCGTTCACGGAGACATCGTCGTAGACGAGCATCTGCCGATCCCCCACGAAAGTCATCTGGCGGACCTTCTGCGGGTCGCGCCACGAGACGATGATGTTCGCCATCAGGTCTTCACCGAAGTCGAGCGTGATGCTGGCGATGTCCTCGACAGAACGATTCACCCTCGCCTTGCCCATGGCCTGGACCGCGACCGGCAGCCGCCCGAGCACGTACAACATGATCGAGATGTCATGGGGAGCGAGGTCCCAGACAACGTTGACGTCGTTGCGGATCACACCGAGATTCACCCTGAGGGAGCGGATGTACGTGAGCTCACCAAGCATGCCCTCGTTGACCGCATTACGGATGTAGTTCACCGCCACTGCGTACTCGTAGGTGTGGCCGACCATGAGCACACGGTCGTGCTCGTTGGCGAGACGCCACAGCTCGGACGCCTCCTCGAGGGTGGTGACCAAGGGCTTCTCCACCAGGACGTGTTTGCCGGCCTCGAGGGCACGCCGGGCCCCCTCGAAGTGATCGCGCACAGGAGTCGCCAGGGCCACCGCATCGATTTCCGGATTGTCGATGATCGCTGCCGCGTCATCGACGACCTCGACACCGGAGAATCGCTCCGCGACGGAGCGGCGGCGAGCCGGATCTCGGTCGGCGGCCATCGCCATCACGGCGCCCGCCGGGCGGAGCGCGCTGAAGTTGCGTATGAGGTTGGGCCCCCAGTAGCCGCAACCGACAACACCGATCCTGACCGCATCGAGCTCAGCCATCATCACTCCCCCGGTTTCGGCGCAGCTCAGCTGCGTCGCACAGTCTTCATCGCTAGTTCCCCCTCAGGCTCAGCATCGCAGGAACCGTCTTCAAGATGATCTTGAGGTCGTTCTCGAACCGCCACGTCTCGATGTAGGCGACATCGAGGTTGACCATCTCCTCGAACGAGATGTCGTTGCGGCCTGAGACCTGCCACCGACCCGTGATGCCGGGAGGCACAGAGAGCCGCCGCTTGTGCCACTCCGTGTACCGGTCGACCTCGTAGGGCATCGGCGGCCGGGGCCCAACAACGCTCATATCACCGCGCAGCACGTTCCAGAACTGTGGGAGCTCGTCGAGGCTCGTGGCGCGGATGATCCGACCCACGAACGTCACGCGCGGATCGTCTTCGATCTTGTGGATCGCTCCGTTGCCGTTGCCGTTGCCGTTGGGCGCACCGGTCGCGGCCGGCGCCGCCCCATTGGCCGACGGAGAGTGGCCGTTTGCCGGCGCGTGGCCGTTCCCGTTGCCCGTCCGGCCGTAGATCCACTCCTTGCTGTAGTCGTGATGCATGGTGGGCGAGCTGTCCACCTTCATCGATCGGAACTTGAGCATGGTGAAGGGCTCGCCATTGAGACCGATCCGAGTCTGCCGGTACAACACCGGCCCTCTCGAGGACAGGCGCACCGCGAGGGCCACGAAACCCATGATGGGCGACAGCACGATGAGGGCGAGAGTCGCAAAGACGATGTCGAACCAACGCTTGACGATCCAGTTGACACCGACGAGACGAGAACCCCGAGTGCCCACCACCGGGATGCCGTCAAAATCGTCGACCCAGATTCGGTCCATCCGCAGACCGTACGTATGGGGCACCGCTTTCCACGCGACCTTGTGTCGCATGCATTCGCCGATGATCTCCATCACCTTGTCGGGNNGTCACCGCGCCGAGCCGCGGCAGTTTCCGCGCAAGCAGCGTGGTCTGCCGTGGGTCCTTCGATTCCGAACGGAGGCTCAGCATCACCTCGTCGGCCTCACCGGTGCCGTAACCAGGGCTGGGCTCATCGTCCACGAACCCGACGAGTTGGTAGTAGGCAGGCCTGCGGATCAGCGAGTGCGCAAGGTGTAGCCCCTGCCGCGACCGGCCGACGATGAGCACGCGTCGCGCTGCCCGATGGTTCCTCCAGAGCGCATCGGCGCCCCGCCCGTACGCGATCCGCATGCCGGCGACACCCAGCGTCGCCAGCGGGAAGAAGAGCAGGACGGTCAGTCGCGAGTACGAGCTGGACCGGTAGAAGAAGCTCGCGGCCAGGGCGAAGACCATGCCGATGAACAGCGGAGCCAGGATCGGCGTGAGCCCGATCGGACTGCGGGGACGGCGGTAGTGACCGGCGAACCTCATCGAGACGACGCCGAACACGGCTACGACAGCCGACGGGTAGTAGTACGTGTCGATCGGGTTGTAGTTCTCGGCACCGATCAAGACGTGACGGATCCACACAGCCGCCAGCGCCGCAACGAAGACCGCCACGGCGTCGAGAACCATGCGGAGCGCGCGCTCGAGGAAGAGGCTGCTCGAGTACATGTCAGTTATCCGATCACCAGCGACCGCAGGCGGAGGCCCGGAATCCGGTCTCCCGTGCGGTCGAAAGGCGCGCCGTGCGCGCCGGTGCTGGTCTCCAGCATGTGTGGTTCCCCCGTTTACTCACCGAGATCACTGCCGTCGGGCGGCACGAGACGGCTGCGGGCCGTCCGAACGCGCTGCCGGTCAGGTGGCCGGTCGACGCTCGAACCCCGGTGGGTCCGCGCGGCGGTCGACGCGTCACCACCGAGCCAAGCCTGTGTGTGACCCCGGCTGTTCCGGCTATCCAGCCCGGGCCACGGTATCTCCCCCATACGTGCACTCGTTCCCCCAACGCTTGCCCTCAGTCACTGCCCGAATCTTGGCCCGAGACCGGCAGTCGGAGTAGAGGCTACACGACCTGGGGAGGGCTGCAAGAGCGAATGTGGAGAACGCGAATGCTCGGACACTACCGTACCCGCAACCACCACGCCCACCAGCGAGATCACCGTGTCGACCGCGGTCTCCGGACAGTGCGGCAGGCTACTGGAGGATACCCCGTGATCGTGAGCCGGGAACAGCAGGGTCGGTGGGTTGCCTGCATGGCGGGCTCCTGGCGGTGTGGGCGACAGTTGGCCACGTGCCTTCCCCACGAGGATCACACAGGGGTTTCCATCTCCCAGCGACCGTGTACACTCGTGCAGCATCGACGGGGACTCGGGGGAGGCGACCAATGGGGGGAATTGATTGCCAGCGATCGGCTGGCGCGCACCCGGCATCGATATCAGCCAGGGGCCTTTGCGAATCGCGCAACGGTCTGTTCGATCCGCCACTGATTGCTTGCCTGGATGACCTTCGTCCCGGCCGCCGCACGGCCGACGGGGTCTTCTCCGCGAGACATCTCGCGAAGGAGGCTGCACTGTTCTCGACTGAGCTGGCGCCGGGTGCCGCTTCTTGAATTCTGACGAAACCGCTCAAGGGGGTATGACATGGGGCAGACGGGCATCGCAGTTGTGGGCGCCGGGTATTGGGGACCCAATCTGGTGCGGAACTTCGCAGCCGACGAGGGGTCGACGGTTCGCTGGGTGTGCGATCTCGATCTCGCCAGGGCCGGGAGACTGGCGGGACGCTACGGAGTGACGGGGGTCACGGACAGCCTGACGGAGGTCCTGGCAGATCCCGACGTGCGGGGCGTTGCGATTGCCACTCCTGCGCGCACCCACGGCAAGATCGCCGAAGCCTGCATCGAGGCAGGCAAGGACGTGCTGATCGAGAAACCGCTTGCAGCCGATGTCGAATCGGGTCGCGCCATCGTCGAGAAGGCCGATGCGGCGGGAGCGATCGTCATGACCGACCACACGTTCTGCTACACCAGCGCCGTCGGTCGCATCCGGGAAACGGTCCGCGGGGGCGACTTGGGTTCGTTCCACTACTACGACTCGGTGCGGATCAACCTCGGGCTCGTGCAGTCGGACGTCGATGTCATCTGGGACCTCGCCCCGCACGACTTCTCGATTCTCGACTTCATCGTCCCTGACGGCGTGAACCCCGTGTCTGTGTCGGCGGTCGGGTCCGATCCGCTCGGCGTTGGCCACGCCTGCGTTGCGTACGTGACGGTGACGATGAGCAACGGAGCGATCGCTCACGTGCACCTCAACTGGCTGAGCCCGATCAAGGTTCGCAGCGTCATGATCGGCGGCTCCGACCGGATGCTCGTGTGGGACGACACGAGGCCCACGCAGCGCATCAGCATCTACGACACGACCGCAACCATCGGCGACCTGTCGGAGCGGGAACGTCGCGAAGCGCTGGTGTCGTACCGGATCGGGGACATGGTCGCTCCGGCCTTGCCGGAGGTCGAGGCGCTGGCCGAGGTCGCTCGGGAGTTCCGGGAGGCCATCGAGTCGCGGCGAGCCCCTGCCACCGATGGGTGGGCGGGTCTTCGCGTCCTCACACTTCTCGATGCGGCGAGCCGTAGTCTGGAGAGCGGCGGCCAGGCCATCGCCGTCTGACCTCGACAGCAATCACTGCCAGGCACAAGGAGCAGCATTGGGCGCTACGCGTCAATTCACAGGCCACTACCAGGTCGTCAGCGACGACGTGCAACTCGGCGAGAACGTTCGTATGTCGTCGTTCGTCAATCTCTACGGGTGCTCGATCGGCGACGAGACCACGATCGGGTCCTTCGTCGAGGTGCAGCGCGGCGCCTCGATCGGGGCACGATGCAAGGTGTCGAGCCACTCCTTCGTCTGCGAGGGCGTGACCATCGAGGACGAGTGTTTCGTGGGCCACGGCGTGATGTTCATCAACGAC
>DKBA01000209.1:7013-13921 GCA_002450985.1 Acidimicrobiia bacterium UBA6912 | reverse complement strand
GCCGTTGTTGCGCATGATGCCGCCGACGAGCCCGGAGCCGAGCAGATCGTCGGTCCGCTCCAGCATGACGACCTCGTCGGCTCCGGCCTTCTTGGCGGCGATCGCCGCCGAGCATCCCGACCAGCCTCCGCCGATCACGACCACTCTGCTCGTCATGTTCTCCCTCCGATCAGCTCTTTCGTGAACTCATAGGCGGCCATGAAGGACGCGGTGTTGGATTCGACGGCGCGGCCCGGCACCCGGGAACGGATCGCGGCGAGCACCGAATCGATTGACACGGTGCCGTCGAGGGCGGCGACGCAGCCGAGTGAGGTGACGCCGGCGGCGATCGGCTTCCCGGTGTGCTCTCGGGCGAGCCTCACCACGGGCACTTCCAGCGCCCCTTCCGGAACGGGGTCGATGCTCCCTTCGTCGACGACGACGTGGGTCCACGGCTTGCGCGAGCNNACCCCCGTGACCGCCGATTCCGGCGATGCGCACCTCTACACGGTCGGGAGCGCCGTCGCGCCGCGGCGGTGCCGATGCCGGCTCGCGCGGCCGCGCCGTGCCCTGCAGCGGGGCGACGAGGTCGCGGTAGGCGGCGAAGTACTCGGGCCACTCCACGCGGCTGATCACCCCGAGCGGGAGTGAAGGGTCGGCGGTGACGCCGACGACGGCGAACCCGCCGACGGTGATCGCGTCCGAGACCAGCTCGGCCAGATCGTGCGGGTCTCGTATGGACCCCCGGGCGACGAGGGCGGCGTTCAGCGCCGTGGCCCACTCGAGGGGCTTCCCGCTCGCCTCCAGGGCAGACCCCGCATCCGGCTGGCCCCATCCGGCGCGGTCGAGCTGGGCCTCGTCGGGCGGCAGCATGTCGGAGCGCAGCAGCAACAGCGTCATCCCGATGTTGCGCCGGGCAGCGTGGATGAGATGGTTGGTGCCGAGCGTGACGCTGTCCGCGGCGCCCACGAGGATGAGCGGCGCATCGGGGAGGGCCGCCCGCAGCCCGATGGCGATGGCGATGAGACGACCAGGCGGACCGATCACGAGCGGGAACGGCGTGTGATGGTGGTGACCCTCGGGACGATACGGGAGGCTGGACAGGATGATCGGCTCCCGGCCCCGCTCGGCGATCAGGGCGAACGTCGTCTGCAGGTTCTCCCATGTGGTCGCGTACGGCAGCGTGAGCATCATCCGACCGGCGCCTGCGCCCGTAGCGATTCGAGGATCTGGTCGGGCGTGATCTGTTTGCCGTCGGCGCGATGGATGCCGGTGACCGGGGCCCGACCGGAAACGACCCGCTCCACCTCGCCGCGGATCTGGCCGAGATTGAGCTCGGCGACGATGAAACGCCCGGCCCGCTCGGCCAGACGGTCGATCACGGGATCCGCGAACGGCCAGATGGTCTTCAGCTTGAGCAGCCCGGCCCGAATGCCCTCCTCACGGGCGAGCGTGACGGCGTGGGCCGCCGCCCTGGCCGTGCACCCGTAGGCGACGATGACCGTCTCGGCGTCCTCGAGATCGATCTCGTCGTAATCGAGGATCTCGTCGAGGTGCGCAGAGAGCTTCCCGTCCATGTAGTCCCACCACTGCGCCACGAGCGCGGAGTCCTCCGTGGGGGCACCCTTCTCGTCGTGGAGGAGACCGGTGATGTGNNCGGTATCCACTCCCGAACTTGGCCAGTGCCGGAACGTCCGTGCGGCTGTAGTCGAACGGCCGGTACTCGGAGGGCGGCACCGTCGGCTGCGCGCGATCGACGACCTCGATCTCGTCGGGCTCGGGCAGCTCGACCTTCTCGCGCAGCCCTGCGACCACGGCATCCGAGAGCAGGACAACGGGCGTCCGGAACCGCTCGGCGAGGTTGAACGCCCGCACGGTGAGCTCGAACGCCTCCTGGGCGGAGCTCGGATAGAGGGCGATGATGGGGTGATCTCCGTGCGTGCCCCAGCGGGCCTGCATCACGTCACCCTGGGCGACCTTGGTGGGCAGCCCGGTGGAGGGGCCAACCCGTTGCACGTTGATGACGACGCATGGGATCTCTCCGACGACGGCGAAGCCGAGGTTCTCCTGCATCAGTGAGAAGCCGGGTCCCGATGTGGCCGTCGCCGCCTTGAGCCCCCCGAGCGACGCCCCGATGACGGCCGCCATCGAGGCGATCTCGTCCTCCATCTGGATGAAGATGCCACCGACCTCGGGGAGCTTGCCCGACAGCGCCTCGGCGACGTCCGACGACGGTGTGATGGGGTAGCCGGCGTAGAAGCGGCAGCCGGCGGCGATGGCGCCCTCGGCGATCGCCTGGTTACCGGTCATGAATGAGGGCGCCGACATCGGCCACCTCCGTTCCTGGTGCGACGATCTCGATGGCGAAGTCCGGGCAGTGCCACTCGCAGAGCTTGCAGCCGATGCAGCTGTCGATGCCCGGGGTCAGCGGGAAGTTCTCCTCGTCGGGGGCGAGCACCTTCTGCGGACACCACGCCACGCACAAGCCACACGCTTTGCACAGGTCCTTGTAGACCTTGATCTCGTAGATGCCGGGAGTGATGACGCTCACGTCGCCACCTCGTCGTGCTGCCTGGCGGTCATCTCGCGCTGGTAGCGATGACTGAGGTCGATCGATCCCGAGCTCGTCCAGATGACGCCACGACCGGAGCGCTCGTCCTGGGAGACGCCCTCGCGCCTCCGCAGCTCCTGTGCCGTCTCCACCCCTGCGGCCGTGACCCGGATCGACTGGTCGGCGCGCTTGAGGAGCGCAGGGTTGGTGCGCCACGTGTCGCCGTCCATCGCGGCGATCATGTCGGAGGCCTCGGGCATCCCGTTCATCCGTCCGTAGATCACGTGGCAGTTGCTGATGACCTCGACGAGGGCGAACCCGTCGACGGTCAGTGCCTTCTCGATCGACATGGTGAGCGAGGCGGTGTGGTTGACGGTGGCCCTGGCGAAGAAGGGGGCGCCGGCGGTGCGGGCGAGGGCCTCGAGATCCATCGGCCGCTCGAACGACCCTGCGGTCGTCGTGGTCGACACCCCTCCGACCGGCGTCGTCGGCGAGCTCTGCCCACCGGTGAGGCCGTAGACGTTGTTGTTCACGACGATGGCGACCATCCCGATGTTGCGGCGCATCGCGTGCACCAGGTGATTGCCGCCGATCGACATGGCATCGCCGTCGCCCATGACGGTGATGACGGTCATCTCCGGCCTCGCCAGCTTGATCCCAGTGGCGAAGGCGGGGGCCCGTCCGTGGGTGGTGTGGACCGTGTTGCAGTCGACGTAGCCCGACATGCGGCCCGTGCAGCCGATCCCGGAGACCATGCTGACCTTGTCCATGTCGAGACGGCGATACGCCACCGCCTGGACGATGGCGTTCATGATGATCCCGAGTCCGCACCCGGCGCACCAGGTGGTCGGCAGCCGATCGGCGCGCAGGTAGTCCCGCAACGTGATGGAGATCTGGACCGTGGCGTTGCTCACGTGGACTCCTCGATAGGTGACCCGGACCGGCCCGACGCGACGTGGGCGATGAACGAGCCGTGGTGGTTGCGGAACGCCTGCTCCACTCCCTCGGCGTCGCGAGCACGCAAGGCACTGAGGATCGCCCTGTGCTCCTTGCCGGACTCGACGGCCCGGTGGTGATGGTGACCCGATACGGCGCGCAGCCGCTGGAGCTGCAGGCCGAGCATGTCGAGCATGGCTGCGGCTCGCCGGTTCGTGGTGGCCCCGCTCACCAGCTTGTGGAAGCGCTCGCCGAACTCGGCCGCCTTCTCCAGCTCGTTGGCGTCGACGGCGGCGTCGTACTCGTCGAGGATCGCCTCAGCTGCGTCGAGCGTCGCGTCGTCGACGGCCTCCACGGCAGAGCGGGCGGCCAGACCCTCGAGCACGGCGCGCAGCTCGAGGATGTCGGCGACGTCGTCGGGGTCGAGGTCGGCGACGTAGGTGGCCTTGTAGGGGATCCGGACCACGAGGCCCTCTCGCTCCAGTCGCGCCAGCGCCTGGCGCACCGGGGTCTTGGAGATGCCCATCTGCTCTGCGACATCCTCCTCGACGATGGCGTCGCCCGGGTGGAGATCGAGGGTCACGATGGCGTCCTTGATGACCTCGTACGCCTGATCGGCGAGGGTCGCATGGAAGGCGGCTTTGGTGATCGGCACGTCTCGACTCGATGAGCGGGAGGCGCATCGTATACGATGTACGATGCACGCGCAACGACGGCCAACCACGAGGAGCCCTCGCCCATGCTCGGTTCGGACATCCTGGTCGAGATGCTGGTTCGCTACGAGGTCCGCCACGTCTTCGGCGTGCCCGGCGACACGAACGTCCCCTTCTACGAGGCCCTGCAACGGCGGAGCACGGAGATCCAGCACATCATGGCCCGGGACGAGCGCTCGGCGGGTTTCATGGCCGATGCCTACGCCCGACTCGGGCAGCGGCCGGGTGTCTTCGAGTGCCCCTCGGGCGCTGGCTCGATGTACTCGCTCCCCCCGGTTGCGGAGGCCAACGCCTCGGCGGTGCCGGTGATCCTGCTCACCATCGACATTCCCCTCCCGGGCGAGGGACGCGGCGTCATCACCGAGCTCGACTGCGCCCGCCTCTACGAGCCCGTGACGAAGATGTCGGAGCTGGTGAAGTCGGCGAACAAGATCCCCGAGGTGGTGCGACGGGCGTTCCGCACCGCAACTTCGGGCACCCCCGGCGCCGTCCACCTCCAGATCCCCGAGGATCTCCTGTTCGAGGACGTCGACGTGACGACGATCTCACTGCACGCCGAGGCGGAATGCACCAACTTCCCGGCGTTTCGCACCCGGCCCGTGCGCAAGAAGCTCGATCAGCTCGTCGCGCTGCTGACGACGGCGCGCAAGCCGCTGATCGTCACCGGCGGGGGCGTGCGCCGCTCGCAGGCCGGCCCCGCCGTCACCCGGCTGGCAGAGCGGCTCAACATCCCGATGGTCACCACCATCACCGGTCAGGGATCGGTGCCGGCCGACCACCCGCTCGCCATCGGCGTGATCGGTGACAACGGCTTCCACCCCCATGCCAATCGGGCAATGGAGGAAGCCGAGCTGGTGGTGTTCCTCGGCTCGAAGATCGGGTCCGTGGTGACGGTCGGCTTCACCTTCCCGGAGGTGACGCACAGCAAGCGGATCGTGCACGCCGACATCGAGCCGATCGCCCTCGGCAACAACTACGAGAACGAGCTCAGCATCGCCGGCGACGTGGGCGCCCTCGCCGAAGACCTGCTCGACATGCTCCCGGAGGACGCCGGGGCGGGCCTCCGCGACGAGTGGGTGGCTCACGTCAACGAGATGCGGTCCACCTTCTGGCTCAATGCCAGCGTCCTTCTCGAGCGCGAGGATGCCCCCCTCCGTCCCGAGCGTGTCGCCCACGAGCTCAACGAACGCCTCGCCGAGTACGGCCGGCCGGTGCACGTCCTTTCCGACGCCGGCACCCCGACGCCGCACATGACCCGCTTTCTCAAGACGAACGACAACGTCTCGCTCACGATCCCGCGTGCGTTCGGCGGGCTCGGCTACGCCATCCCCGCCGTGGTCGGAGCATGGAAGGCGGACCCCTCGCGACGCCCGATCGGCCTGTTCGGCGACGGCTCGCTCGGCATGGCGGCGGGTGAGCTGGAGACGCTGGCCCGTCTCGGCGTCCCGGCCATTCTCATCCTCTTCACCAACGGCACCTTCGGGTGGATCAAGGGCCTCCACAAGCTGCGTGGTCACCGGGAGCCGATGTCGGTCGACTTCACTCCGCCGGACGGTCGGGCGATCGGCGAGGCCTTCGGGGTACGTTCCTGGAGCGCCGAGACCCCGGCCGAGCTGTCCCGCGCCCTCGAGGCGGCCTTCGCCGCAGACGGCCCGACCCTGATCGATGTGCGGGTGGAGTCCATCGCCGATCGCGTGCCTCCGGTCTACTCGTGGCTCCGCAAGCGCGACAAGGACCCGCTCTCGCTCGAGGCCGAGGACGTCCTCTACTTCGTGTGAGAGCCCCATCAGATGCACGGCGGGGTTCAGCCGTCGGTCCCGGGGTAGGGTTGTCGACGTGAAGGTGATGGATGCAGGGAGGCGGCGTGAATTCAGGTGCCGACACGATCTTCGTCAGCTATGCCCGGGAGAACGGCGACTTCGCGTGGAAGCTGGTGCGAGATCTTCGCGACGCAGGCATCGCCACGTGGTTTGACCAGACGAGCATCCACCCGGGTCGGCCATGGGATATCGAGGTGGAGCACGGGCTGAAGTCCTGTGCCGGCCTGGTCGTCGTGCTGACTCCCGATTCCGTCGAGTCACGAGAGGTCCGTAACGAGGTGAATCTGGTCTACGAAGACGAGAAACCGATCATTCCGATGCTGCTCAGGGAGTGTGAGATCCCCTATCGATGGCGGACCTTGAACTGGATCGACTTCACCGGCAACTACGACGAGGGGTTCACGAGGCTCGTGGTGGAGCTCGGCGGCGAGGGAGGTCTCGCCGAGGACGTCGTCGGCGCGCGCACGGCCGGTGCCGGGGACGACGCTCCCGATGGTACCGATGAGGGGTCGTGGGGTTCGGAGTACGAGAGCGAGCTCGCCGATGCGTTGCTGCTTCTGATGACAGACCCCGGGGCCGGCGACTACTTGATCGCAAGCGTCGGCGAGTTCTACGCCCAGTTCGCCAAGCTGGACGATGACGGCCTCGCCATGGAGATCGTGGGACAGGGCTTCGTCCTGCCGAAGAAGGAGAGGACCGAGGCTCGAACGGAGACCCTCGCGGGATTGGGCTTCGATCGCCCGGACTCGGACAACCCGAACTTCCACCAGGAGTTCACGGTCGACGCGTCTACCGACTTCATGTGGCTCGCACAGCTCGCACGCCAGGGGCTCGCCACGGCGTACGGCGTTGCCTGGGATGCACCCTTCGAGATCGAGCTCGGTTCGTTCTGATCCGTAGTCACACAGA
>DKBA01000209.1:0-6989 GCA_002450985.1 Acidimicrobiia bacterium UBA6912 | reverse complement strand
AGCACGGGACCAGCGCCGTGCTGCTGATGGGTTCGAGCGGCGAGGTGTCGATGCTGTCGCCCGAGGAGCGGCACACCATCGTCGCCACCACGATGCGGCACCGGCGCCCCGACATGGAGATGTGGTACGGATGCACGGGCCCCACGACCGAGGCCACGATCGACTACGTGCATCAGGCGGCGAGCGAGGGCGCCGACGGCGCCATCATCGCCNNCCGCTCGGCATCTACAACAACCCGCCGCGAGTGAAGACCGATCTCACCGCCGAGGACGTGCTCACCCTGGCCAAGCACCCCAACGTGCTGGTGCTGAAGGAGTCGACGAGCCGGGTGGCCCAGGTCGCGCAGATCGCATCCGCCGAGCCCGATCTGTCCCTCATGTGCTGCTGCTCCCCCGACCTCGGGCTCATCGTGCCCACGATGGCACTCGGCGGCCACGGCACCGCCAACGTCACGGGCAACATCATCCCTGCGGAGATGGTGACGATCTCGACACCGTGGACGGGCGCCGAGGACGCCGAGCGTTTCCGTCGCGCCTACCTCCGCAACCTCCCCATGCTGGAGTTCGCCTACAGCGCGGTGAACCCGATCCCGGTCAAGTCGCTCCTCGCCGCCGTGGGCATGCCGGCGGGGCCGATGCGCCGGCCGTTGCGCGCCCTGGAGGGAGCGGCGCTCGAGCTCGGCATCCAGATCGCCCGCGACCTCGGTCTCGACCGCAGCTACGGCTACGTCTTGCCCTGACCCGCCACCGGCGTCCCATGACCGCGTCGGGAGCCGGGCAGCAGCAGGAGCGGGACGAGGGTGGCCACACCGATCAGCAGCACGGTGCGCAGCCCGATGCCGGAGGCGCCCAACCCCACGAGCCAGGCCGCGACGCCGGCGATCGCCATCTGCGCCGACCGGAACACGCCGAGCAGACCACCACGACTGCCGAACCGCTCGACGGCAACCACGTTGGCGACGGGGAACATCGCCCCGGCGGATGCGGCGAACACGGATGCGGCCGCCGCAGCGATCCACACCGCAGGCACGGCGAGCCAGACGAGCCCGCTGCCGAGCAGCAGCAGCGTGACGAGACGGGCGGCGCCGAGAGCGCCGTGGCGATCGGCGAGGTGGCCGGCCCACCACTTGCCGGGGATGGAGAGGATGCGTCCGACCAGCAGCACGATGGCGGCGGTCGACGCGGCCATCGACCACTCGTCGACGGCAAAGGTGGGCACGAAGGCCACGAGACCGAACTGCGCCACGGCGGCAGCGCCGCCGACGGCCACCGGGATTCCGAGGAGGAGCAGCCCACTGCCCTCGCGGCGCAGGGAGATGCCGGCCGGGGGAGGGAGATCGACGAAGATGAGTGCGGCGAGGGCGAGCACCGCCAGGCCGGCGGCGACGGCGAACACCGTGCGCCACGCATCCGGGTCGATGAGGGCCACGAGACCGGCGGCGGCGGCCAGGGCCAGGGAGTAGGCGATGCCGAAGCGACCCATCGCCCTTCCCCGCCGGCTCGGATCGGCGAGAACGCCGATGGAGTAGATGCCGCCCGCAAAGAAGACGCCGGCGCCGAGTCCCATCAAGACGTGGGCGACGGTGAAGCGGCCGGCGCCGCCGTGCATGGCGGCCAGGGTCGCGCCTGCGGCCGTGAGGGCGACCCCGAACATCGACGACACCTTGGCCCCGAAGCGGTTGAGCACGAATCCTCCAACGAGGTTGCCGACCCCCGCCGACACCGAGAGCAGTCCCAGGATGCGTCCCGCCTCTGCCTCATCGAACCCGAGCGCGGGTGAAGCGATCGGGAGGATGGGCGCGAGGATCGACTCCCCCACCGTCACCGCCACGTACGTCAGGGTCACTGCGGCGATGGCCAGCCGATGCGACGACACGGCGCTTCGGTTCAGGTCCTTGTGCTCGCGGTGGAGGCGGTCAGGCATCGGCGGACGCGGCGACGCCGTCGTCGAGCGCGGCGACGCCGTCGTCGAGCGCCGCGATGACACGCTCCGAGTGCAGTCTCATCAGCTTCTCGGCCAGGTCGGCATCGCCGGAGGCGACGGCGTCGAGCGTCGCCTCGTGCTCCCGCCACGAATACCCGGATCTCACCTTGAGCAGGCTGGAGACGATCCACTCCGTCCTCGCCGGGAAGGACTCCAGCTCGGCGAAGAGGTGGCTGTTGCCGCTCGCCCTGGCGAGGTCGAGATGGAACCTGGTGTGGGCCGCGCTCGCCGCCGCATGGTCGCCGGCGTCGCTGGCGCGCATGCCCTGCTCCACCAGCTCCCGCAGGCCTGTGATCGTGTCCGCGGTGACCCGCCCGGTGGCGAGCCGGGCCGCCAGGCCCTCGAGAGTTCCGCGAAGCATGAGCACGTCTGCGGCGTCCTCCTTCGTCAGCTCGGCGACCATCCACCCATGACCGGGACGAGCGACGACGAGGCCATCCGCCTCGAGCAGCCGCAGCGCCTCGCGTACGGGAACGCGGGAAACCCGCATGTCGGCGGCGAGCTGCTCCTGCTTGAGCCGCTGCCCCGGCGCCAGAGCTCCGGCCAGGATTGCGGCCCTGATCTCATGACAGACCAGGTCTCCGAGATTGGCGTGCGACTGGCCCAGCGCCCTCATCCCGCTCCTCTCAGAAGCCACGAGTCAGGCCGCCGTCGATCCTGAACGTGGCCCCGGTGATGTAGCCCGCACGCTCGCTGACCAGGAACATCACCAGATCGGCCAGCTCTTCGGCACGCCCGAGCCGGCCCATCGGGATGGCGGCGACGTGCGCGTCCCTGATCGCGGCGATGTCGCGGCCCTCCTCAGCGGCCTTCGCGGCCTCGAATCGCTGGAGCGCCCCGGTGTCGAACTGACCGGGGACCACCACGTTCACGGTCACGTGCGGCGCCAGCTCGTGCGCGAGTGAGCGCGCCGCGGCCGCCACGCCGCTGCGGAAGACCGAGGAGAGCGCCAGGTCGGGAGATGCCTCGAGGATCGACCGGGCCGTGAGGAAGACCATCCGTCCCGCCCCGCTCGCCCGCAGCGCCGGGATCGCGGCTTCGGCCGCCCGCAGTTGGGGCAAGAGCATCGTGCGGTAGCCGGCTTCCACCGCGCCGAAGCCGCCGGCAACGAGACCGCCCGGCTTCCCGCCACCGGTGTTGCCGACGAAGATGTCCAGTCCACCCAAGGCCTCGATCCCCTCGGCGACCATGCGCTCAGGCGTTCCCTCCTCGACGAGATCACCGACGATTCCCCGGACGGCGTCCGTCTCGGCAGCCACCCTGGCCACCCGCTCCTCGCTGCGACCGGTCACCACGACTCTCGCCCCCTCGGCGGCGAGGCCGGTGACGATGGCCCGCCCCATTCCAGACGACGAGCCGAGCACGAGCGCTCGCTTGCTGCGCAGCCCGAGCTCCATCACGACTTCGAGGCCAGGTGCAGGGGCGGGATCTCGCCGACGAAGTGGCATGCGGCCTCGTGGCCGGCACCCACTTCACGAAGCACCGGCGCCTCCTCACGGCACCGATCCTGGGCGAAGGGGCACCGCGAGGCGAAACGGCAACCCTCCGGCGGGTCGATCAGATTCGGCACGTCGCCGGTCACCATCACCCGGCGGCGACGCGCCTCGATCTCCGGGTCCGGGATCGGGACGGCGGAGAGCAACGCCTGGGTGTACGGATGGGCAGGGCTCTCGTACACGGAGTCCTTCCCGGCCACCTCGACGAGCTGGCCGGCATACATGATGGCGATGCGGTCGGAGATGTGACGGACGACCGACAGGTCGTGGGCGATNNTCGAGCGCCGAGACCGGCTCGTCGGCGATGATGAACTCCGGTTTGAGCACGAGGGCACGGGCGATACCGATGCGCTGGAGCTGACCGCCACTGAAGGCGTGGGGGTAGCGATCGACGCTGTCGGCCGGCATGCCGACCATCTCGAGGAAGTCGTGGATCTCGGTGCGGGCATCCTCGGTCTTGTCGATGAGCCCGTGCACGAGCAACGGCTCGGCGATGATCTCCAGCACCGATTGGCGAGGATTCAGGCTCCCGTACGGATCCTGGTGCACGGGCTGCATGTGGCGGCGGAGCCGCCTGAGGGGCTCGCCGTCGAGCGTGGTGATGTCCTCGCCGCGGAACCGGATGGTGCCACCGGCGGCGGGAACCCTGCGGAGGATCGCTCGCCCCGTGGTGGTCTTCCCCGAGCCGGACTCCCCGACCAGCCCGAGCACCTCGCCGGCGGCGATGGAGAAGCTGATGTGGTCGACCGCGGAGAGGTGCTGGCGCTCCTTTCCCCAGAACCCTTTGCGCCCCATGTCGAACTGGACGCTGAGGTCGTCGACGGCGAGCAGTGGCTCAGCCATGGGACACCTCGTCGACCTGACCGTACGAACCATCGAGCGGGAATCGGCACGCCACGCCACGCCCGGTGCCCTGGCCGACCAGCACGGGTTCGTCGCGCAGACACTCGTCGCGGCCGGATTCGCAGCGAGCGTAGAACGAGCAGCCCGTCACCGGGTTACGCAGGTCCGGCGGTGACCCGTTGATGGCATAGAGGCGGGGAACGGTCACGTCGAGCCGCGGCGTCGACTTGAGCAGCCCAGCCGTGTACGGGTGGGCGGGGTGGCCGAACAGCTCGCGTGCGGAGCCCCGCTCGATGAACCGCCCGGCATACATCACCTCGATTCGGTGACAGACGCCGGCGACCACGGCGAGGTCGTGGGTGATGAGGATGACGGCGAGGCCGAGCCGCTGCTGGAGATCGGCGATCAGTTCGAGGATCTGCGCCTGGATGGTGACGTCGAGNNGCGATCATCGCCCGCTGGCGCATCCCGCCGGAGAACTCGTGGGGGTACTGGTCGACGCGGCGACGGGGATTGGATATCCCGGCGAGGCTGAGCAGCTCCATCGTCCGCTCGGTTGCCTGCCGCCGGTTCATCGCCAGGTGGTGGCGGAGCACCTCGTTGATCTGATCTCCGATCGAGATCAGCGGGTTGAGCGAGGTCATCGGGTTCTGGAACACCATCGACACTTCTTTGCCACGCACCCGGACGGCCCTGGACCTCGCCCCACGGCCCTTCACGAGGGATTCGCCCTTCCAGAGGATGTCGCCCCCTGTGATCTTCCCCGGCAGCTCGACGAGGCCGAGGATCGCCCGCGCCGTCACGCTCTTGCCCGAGCCCGACTCGCCGACGATGCCGAGCGTCTCGCCCGCACCGAGCTCGAGACTCACCCCTCGCACGGCGCAGACGGTGCCTCGCTCGGTGAAGAACGACACCGCGAGGTCCTTCACCTCGAGCAGAGGGGCGGTCCCCATGCTCACGTGACGCTGCCCCGCAGGGTGTGGGCGGCGAAGCGCTTCGCCCGGGCCAGGGGGTTCGTCCTGATTCGGAACCAACTCGCCACCATGTTGGCGCTCAGCACCGTCACGGCGATCGCGATCCCGGGGAACGTCACCAGCCACCACGAGTTGAAGATGTAGTCGCGGCCGATGGCGACGTCCAGGCCCCACGATGTCTGCGGGGGCTGGATACCGAGCCCGAGGAAGGACAGCGCCGCCTCCGCCAGGATGATGCGGGCGAACTCGAGAATGACGAGCGTGAGCAGCGGTGCGGTCAACGACGGCAGGATGTGGCGAAAGATCACCCGCTTCGACTTGGCGCCGATGAGTTCGGCGGCCTCGACGAAGTCGCGCTCCTTCACCGAGAGCACGGCGCCGCGGGTCACGCGTGCGTACACCATCCAGCCGTTGATCGACAGGACGACGATGACCGTGGTTGCGCTCGGTCCGACCACGGTCAGGATGATCAGCGCCAGCAAGAGGCCGGGGAACGCCACCTGGGTGTCGACCACACGCATCACCACGGCATCGACCTTGCCGCCCTTATAGCCGGCGATCAGCCCGGCGACGACGCCGAAGGTACCGGCGATTGCGACGACCGAGACGCCGACGAGCATCGAGATCCGTGCACCGACCAACAGCCGGGAGAAGACGTCCCGCCCCAGGTTGTCGGTGCCGAGGAGGTGGGCGCTGGTGCCTTCCGCCGTCCACGCCGGCGGCAGGAGGCGATCCGGCAGCGACTGCGCTGCGGGGTCGTAGGGAACGACCAACGGAGCGAAGATCGCCACCAGCACGAGGAGGGTGAGGAACGAGAGTCCGAGGAATCCGGCCTTGTCGCTCCACAGGTCGGCGAGGAAACCCCTCGGCGAGGTCCCGCCTGCGGCAGGGACCTCGACTTCCTCGAACACCTCTGGGGTCGTCGCCGTCATACGAACTGGATCCTCGGGTCGATCAGCTTGTACACGAAGTCGAGGATCAGGTTCACGATCACCACGATGACGGCGACGACGAACACGATGGCCTGGAGCAGGATCAGGTCCTGCTGCTTGATCGCCTCGATGGCCATGAAGCCGATCCCGGGCCAGGCGAAGACGGTCTCCACGACCACCGAATAGCCGGCGATCGCCCTGATCAGCTCCCAGCCGGTGAGCGTGACGACCGGGTTCGAGGCGTTGCGAAAGGCGTGCACGAAGACGGTTCGCCATTCAGGCATGCCCTTGGCGCGCGCCGTCTCGACGTAGGCCGCCTGCATCTCGTCGATCATCGACGAGCGCACCATCATCGTCAGCCGTCCGAGCGCCGGGAGGGCGAGCGTCACCGCCGGGAGGATCAGGTGTTTGAAGCTGCCGGAGCCCGATGTGGGGAGCACCTTGAGGACCACCCCGAAGAGAAGGATCAGCATCAGCCCGAGCCAGAACTGCGGCACCGACAGGCCGAGCAGGCTCCCTCCGACGAGCGTGCGATCGATCCACGAACCGGGTCGGAGTGAGGCGAAGATCCCCATCGGCACCGCAAGGACCACGGCGAGAGTGAGCCCGGCGGCCACGAGGATCAGGGTACGCGGCAACGCCTCGCGGATGATCTCGAACGCGGGGCGGCCCTGCCACAACGACTCACCGAAGTCGAGCCGAACCGCGCCCTCGACGAATTCGGCGAACTGCACGGGGATCGGCTCGTCGAGCCCCAGAGC
>DKBA01000127.1 GCA_002450985.1 Acidimicrobiia bacterium UBA6912 | reverse complement strand
GGTCGCCGCAGGCGTTCCGCACCCACGACCCGACCATGCCCACGCCATCGCCGAGCTGGCGCTGCGGATACGGGACCACTGCGAGCAGCACCGGTTCAACGGGTACGACCTCCGCATGCGCATCGGCATCAACTCCGGTCCGGTGGTGGCCGGGATCGTCGGCACCCACAAATTCGCCTACGACCTGTGGGGCGACGTCGTCAACACGGCAAGCCGGATGGAGTCCCACGGCGTACCCGGATCCATCCAGATCAGCGGTGCCACCCACGACGCCATCTGCGACGACTTCGTGTGCGAGCGCCGTGGCACCCTCGAGGTGAAGGGCAAGGGCGAGATGGAGACGTACTTCTTGCTGGCGCGGCGCGACGGCGGACCGGCTACGGCGCTCGCCGGCGCAGACTCCGCCGGGACGGACTAGCCGGCGGCGCACCACGCCGTCGTCGACTCCCGACTGGCCGGGTGTATGAACACCTGGGACCTGTGGCTATCGCGCTTCATCGGTCGATCGTCCGTTGTCGTTGGCTCGGGAGACCCATTCACGCAGGTGAGGCACGAAACGGAGGCGCCCCACGGGACTGGGGGCACATTCAGTCCGTCGGCGGTCACGAGCCTGCTCCGCGCTGCCCACGTACGTGCCCATTGCCAAGGGACGAGCGCTCCTCGTCGTGTCTCGGCTTCGCCCCGAACGGGGGACACATCCGGCAACGAACGCCGAGCCGCTCTGACCCTGCGCCAGAGAACCGACACTCGGGGGATCACACGCACGAGTTGGCGGGCGGCGCCACGTTGCACATACTTGCGGGGCCACGGCAGAACACCGGATGGGGTGGCGACATTGACGACCGGACCGAGATCACGCCCTGACTGGTTCTACCGTCAATCTGCGGCTCTCCCCTACCGGTGGACGCAGGACGGCCTCGAAGTCCTGCTCATCACGTCGCTCAAGCGTCGACGGTGGATCGTGCCCAAAGGCATCGTTGAGCCGGGCATGACACCTGCGGCGTCGGCGGCCAGGGAGGCCGTCGAAGAGGCGGGTGTTGAAGGCGACGTCGCGGATGAGTCGCTGGGGTCGTACTTCCATCCGAAATGGGGAGGCGTCTGCGAGGTCGAGGTCTTCCCGTACTTCGTCTCGGCTGAGCTCGACGAGTGGGAGGAAGGGGCGATCCGAAGCCGGCGTTGGGTGTCGGTTCCCGAAGCGATGGCCATGGTGGAGATGGANNCGTATGCCCAGGGCGACCGGCCGTGCGCACGGACGAATCCGTCGCCCACGAATGATCGGTCCGCCCAGTCCGTGCCCAAGGATGATGTTCCGCAAGGTGCCCATGTACGTGGCAGGCGGCCTCGATGAGGTCGCTGCGCTCACGGAGGCTGTGGGGAAGCCGGCCGTCGTGATCTTCGATGCCGACAACACGCTGGTTCCCCAGGGCATCCCTGCCGGCGAGTTTGCCCGCACGGTGACGAACGCCGTCGCACGGTTCGAGGCCATGTCGCATGTCGACAGGATCGTGGTGCTCACCAACGGCGCCGAACGCGGCGTACCGGGCATGATCCACCGCGGTCGCAAGCCATGGACGACACGGCGCCGGCTCGGTCTCGACCGGCGCCGTGACCCGGTATGGGTCGTGGGCGATCAGGTGCTCACCGACGGCGTGCTCGCGTGGCGTCTCGGGGCCACGTTTGTCCACCTCGCCATCGACGTCGACAACGAGCCACCCCGGCANNCCAACCGCCGAGCTGCTTCCCGGAGGGCGAGATAATCTCCGACCACTCCCCCCTCGAGGGTCCCTGATCATGGCCATGACACAACACCTGCCCACCGGCACCGTCACGTTCTTCTTCAGTGACGTGCAGGACTCCACGGGTCTCTTGCAGAGGCTCGCACTGCCGGCGTTCCGGGATGTCCTCGAGCGGCACGCCCACATCGTTCGGGCTTGCCTGGCCGCCCACGACGGGATCGAGGTGTCGACCGAGGGGGACAGCTTCTTCGCCGTCTTCACGAGGACTGAGGACGCTCTGGCAGCGGCGAGCGATGTCCAGCAACGCCTGGCGACCGCTCAGTGGCCAGAGGGTGGCGTCGTCGCCCTTCGGATCGGGCTGCACACCGGGGTCGGGGTGCTCGGGCACGACAATTACGTCGGCCTCGACGTCAACCGGGCCGCCCGGATCTCCGCATCGGGTCACGGAGGGCAGGTCGTCGTATCCGAGACGGTGCGCGTGCTCGCCTCGGGCTACTCGTTCACGTCGCTCGGCGAGCACGTTCTGAAGGGCCTCGACCAACCCGAGCGCCTGTACCAGCTCGATGTCGCGGGCCTCCCCCAGACCTTCCCGCCGCTGCGCACCCCATCGACGCGGCCGAACAACCTGCCCACGCTCGCTTCGCACATCGTCGGACGGGAGCTGGAACGCGCCGCGCTCCGCAGGCTGGTCGAGGCCAATCGCCTCGTGACGGTCACGGGTCCGGGTGGCATCGGGAAGACCCGGCTCGCCCTCGAGGTCGCCGGAGACGTGTTGGGCCGGTTCGAACGTGGCGTCTTCTTCGTCGACCTCGCGCCGATCGACGACGAGGAGTTGCTGATTCCGGCCATCGCTTCTGCCGCCGGAGTACGACCGTCCGACGATGGCGGACTGGCCGGCGCGCTGTCCGACGGGCCCCGACTTCTCGTACTGGACAACTTCGAGCAGCTCGCGACGGCGGCTCCTCGGTTGGCGAAGCTCATGTCCGGCGCCCCGCCGCTGGACGTGCTCGCCACCTCGCAGGTGCCGCTGCGGGTCGCCGGGGAGGCACTCATGCGGCTCGATCCCCTCGCCGTCGGCGACGAGAGCTCCCCCGCAGTCGCACTGTTCGCAGAACGGGCCCAACAGGCGGATCCTGCGTTCGACTTCGCCGCACACCGTGCCGACGTACTGCGGTTGGTCGACGCGCTCGAAGGTGTGCCGCTCGCCATCGACCTCGCCGCCGCTCGAGTGAATGTCCTCACCCCCGCCCAGGTGCTCGACCGGCTCGACACGGGGGTGTTGAAGTCGACGAGAGCCGACTCGCCGGAGCGACACCGCTCCATCACCGCAGCCGTCGAGTGGTCATACGGTCTGCTCACGCATGCCCAGCAGGAGCTGCTCCAGGCGCTCTCCGCGTTCCGGGGCGGGGCCACGCTCGCCGCCATCGAGGCGGTATTCGGTCGGGACCCGCTCGAAGACCTGGGCGAGCTCGTCGATCGCAGCCTCGTAGAGACCTCCACGGGGCGGGTCGGGAAGCGCTTCGGCCTCTCCACGTCGGTTCAGCGCTACGCATCGGCACAGGTGGCAGACGCCGAGCTCTCCCTCCGGCATGCCGACCACTTCGCCGACCTGGCCGAGGATGCGAGGCGGCCACTCGACGACGCAGCCGCCAGCCGGTGGGTGGCGGTGCTTGGCGACGACATCGACAACCTGCGGGCCGCCCTCGACACATTGCTCGCCAGGGGCGATATCCAGAGAGGCTTTGCCGTGTTGGGAGGGTCATGGCGTTTCTATCAACTCACCGGTCGCCTCGACGAGCTGGAGCTGTGGCTCGGTCGGTTCTTCGCCGCAGACGGCGGCGCCCAGACCGCGGAACGCACTCGAGCACTGCTGGCCCGTGCCGCACTCCACTACTGGCGCAGCCAGTGGCAGCTCGCCTCCGACGATTAC
>DKBA01000006.1 GCA_002450985.1 Acidimicrobiia bacterium UBA6912 | reverse complement strand
CTCACCAAGCTCGACGGCGACGCCCGGGGCGGCGCCGCGATCTCCGCTCGTGAGGTCACTGGCCGCCCGATCAAGTTCGTCGGTCTCGGGGAGGGGCTCGACGATCTCGATGCGTTCTACCCGGAGCGGATGGCCTCACGGATCCTCGGCATGGGTGACGTGCTGACCCTCATCGAGAAGGCAGAGCAGGCCTACGACGAGGAGCAGGCGATGGCCGCCGCCGAGAAGCTGCGTACCGCGAGCTTCGACCTCGAGGACTTCCTCGAGCAGTTCCAGCAGCTCCGCAAGATGGGCCCCCTGCAGCAATTGGTTAGTATGCTGCCCGGCGCCGGCCAGATGCTGCGCGACGTCCAGGTGGACGATCGCGATCTGAACCGGGTGGAGGCGATCATCCGCTCGATGACGCCTGCGGAGCGGCGCAACCCGAAGATCATCAACGGGAGCCGCAAGCGCCGCATCGCCACAGGCTCGGGGACCCGCCCGCAGGACGTCAACGGCGTCCTCAAGCAGTTCTCCGAGGCCCAGAAGATGATGAGAGCCATTGCCGGTGGCAAGAGCCCGATTCCGGGTCTCGCGTTGCCGGGGATGGGCCGCCAGAAGAAGAGGTGACGACTTGGCAGTCAAAATCCGCCTGACGCGGATGGGCAAGAAGAAGCAGCCGACGTACCGCGTCGTGGTGGTCGACTCGCGCAAGTCGCGCGATGGGGCATACATCGAGCAGATCGGCCGCTACGACGCACGGCAGGATCCCTCGCTCATCGAGATCGACAACGACCGGGCGCTGCACTGGCTGCGCGTCGGTGCCCAGCCCACCGATCGCGCCAAGAAGCTCCTGGAGATCTCAGGGGCGTGGACCCGCTTCCGCATCGCCAAGGGCGACATCCACACGGTCGCCGAGCAGCCTGAGCCCGCTGCGACGGTGAAGCCGGAGCCCGAGATCCACGTCGTCGGCTCGGTGCCCGATCCCGAGGCCGAGGTCGAGGCAGCGACCGCGCTCGTCGAGGACGCCGCAGCGGTCGTCGAGGATGTCGCGGTCGTGGAGGACGTCGCGGCGACTGCGGCGGAGGACGTCGCAGAGGTCGCGGCGGCCGCGGACGATTCCGGTCTCGCCGAGGATTCCGCCGCAGTCGAGGACGTCGCCGACGAGGAGCCGACATGAGCAAGGGTGAGATCGCCGAGCGCGTCGTTCGGTACGTCGTCAGCGAGATCGTCGACGAACCCGACGCCGTGGAGCTCGAGATGGTCGACGACGGCGAGGACTCGGCGGTGGCCGAGGTGCGGACGGCGAAGTCGGACATGGGCCGCGTCATCGGGCGGCGCGGCCGCGTGGCGCGGGCGATCCGCACGCTCGCTGGCGCTGCCGGTGACGAGGAAGGCATCGACGTTCAGGTCGAGTTCCTCGACTGACGCGCGCGTCGCCCGCCCCTGCGGTGGCGGGACGTCGCCTCGACCAGGAGGCTCCCGATGAGCGTTCGGGTACCCGTTGGCGTCGTGGTTCGTGCCCACGGCATCCGGGGCGATGTGCTCGTCGCCCCGCTCACCGACAACCCGAGCAGATTCGTCCGCGATGCACGATTCGGCGTGGATCGCAGTCCGGGCGAGGTGACCGTTATCGAGGTGCGCCACCACAAGGAGGGTCTCCTGGTGCGGTTCGCCGAGATCCCCGACCGTACCGCCGCCGAGGCATTCGCCAAGGCAACGTTGACGATCGAGGCTTCGGAGCGGCGTGCGCTCGAGGATGGTGAGTACTGGCCCGAGGACCTCATCGGTCTCACCGCCGTCGGCCCCGACGGCTCGGTGCTCGGCCGGGTCACCGACGTGATTCTCGGTGCTGCGCAGGACCGGCTCGCCGTCACGACGCCGGACGGAGACGTCGTTGAGGTGCCGTTCGTCGCCGCCATCGTGGGGGAACCGGCCGGCGAGACGATCACGATGACCCCGCCCGCCGGCCTCTTCGCGGAGTCAGCGCAGGTCGAGGGGGATGCGTAGCGCGTCCGCACCGCCGATCTCGGCGGCGGGGTCGCCGACCAGCAGTTCGGTGGTGCCGACCGGGCCCGTCTGGAACGTGGCCGTGAACTCGCCCCACGTCTCGATCCCGCCCGCAGGCTCGATGGGGAGCTCGATGCGGTCGGCAGTGCCGGGAGCGAGCACCGCCACGAGCCGGCCTTGCACAGGACGCGCGTAGCCCGTCACGCGCAGCGGGTACTCGGCAGGCCCGGCGGGCGGGCCGAGCAGGACCACACCCGTGGCCGTCCGGGGTGGGTCCACCGGCGGATCGGCACTCGCCGGGCGGAGATCGATGACGACGCGGGCCGGGGAACCGACAGCGAATGCACGAGCCCGAACGCCGGTGGGCGCTTCCAGATGGAGGTCCACGGCCAGGCCACCATCGGCGAGACGGACGACGTAGGCGCGGGTCACGAGTGAGGTGTCCACGATGGTGTCGGCGATCGACGTCGTCTGCACCTCGGGCGGGAGGGCCACCCGGATGAGACCCGAGGGGAGGCGCAGCGTCGCCGCCGTGGCACCGAGCGTGGCGGCGGGTGAGCCACCGGCGGTGGCGAGATCGATGACGAACCTCTCACACTGCTCCTCGACCGACCAGCGGAACCCGGCGATGGCGGAGGCGTCGCCCGTGTCGTCGCCGAAGGAGCCGATGACACCCTCGGTGGCGAAGGGAACGTCGCCAATGATGCATGCGGCCTCTGTGGCGGCGGTGGTGGTCGTGGAGTCCGCGATGGTGGTGGTGGCGATCGTGGTGGTCGAGGGCGCGGCCGTGACCGGGGCCGTCTCGGGGGCCGTGGTGGGCGTGACGTCGATCGTGCAGCCGGTCGCGGCAACGAAGAGCACCACCACTGCTCGGCGACCGCGCATCATGTAGTCGACACTACCGGGGCTGCGGCACGAGACGGCATCGCTGCACCGGGGGAGGTCACAAGTCGGAATCGGTCGACAAGTCGGGAATAATCGACAATAATCCGTTGGAAGGAGGTGCGTGGTGACCGATGCTCGCTTGCAGGACATGCGGACGTTCCTGGTCGTGTGGGCGGGCCAGCTCGTCTCGTTGATCGGCACCAACCTCACGGGCTTTGCCCTCGCGATCTTCGTGTACCTCGAGACCGGATCTGCCACCCAGCTGTCGCTGATCCTCCTGGCGTCGCAGGTACCCCAGCTCGTGATGACGCCCGTCGCCGGGGCGCTGGTGGATCGCTGGGATCGCCGCATCGCCATGATCCTCTCCGATGCGGGTGCGGGGGCGAGCACGCTGGTCATCGCCGCGTTGCTGCTCACCGACCGCCTCGAGGTGTGGCATCTCTATCCCCTCCTGGGGATGGCGTCGCTGTTCCAGGCGTTCCAATGGCCGGCGTACAGCGCCGCGACGACGCTGCTCGTCCCGAAGGCCCAGTACGGTCGGGCCTCCGGCCTGGTGCAGCTGGCTGAAGCCGTCGGCCAGGTCATCGCCCCGGCAGTCGCCGGGGCCGTGCTCGCCCTCGCCGGTCTGGGAGCGGTCGTTGCGATCGACGTCGTGACGTTCGTCGTCGCCGTCGCCACGCTCCTCGTCGTGCGGTTTCCCCGCCCCGAGACGTCGCGTCAAGGTGCCGCCGCCCGGGGTTCGCTGTGGGCAGAGACCAGATTCGGCTTCTCGTACCTCAGGAGGCGGCACGGCCTGCTGGCGCTGCTCTGGTACTTCGCCGCCCTGAACCTCACGCTGGGCGCCGTCGGGGTTGCGTTCTTCCCCCTCGTGCTCGGCTTTGCGTCGGAGGCGGGGGCGGGCGTCGTCGTCTCCATCGCCGCCGTCGGCATGGTGCTCGGCAGCCTCATCATGAGCGCGTGGGGCGGACCGCAGCCCCGCGTCTACGGCGTGTATCTCGGATCTGCCGGTCTCGGTGTCGCCCTGGTGGTCCTCTCGCTGCGGCCGTCGCTGGCCCTCGTCGCGAGTGCCGGTCTGGTCGGGTTCATGCTCGTTCCGATCGCCAACGGCTCGAGCCAGGCGATCTGGCAGGCAAAGGTGGAACCGGACGTCCAAGGGCGAGTGTTTGCGGTCCGGCGCCTGCTCGCCCAGGCAACCGGGCCTCTGGCGATCCTCGCCGTCGGCCCCCTCATCGACAACGTCTTCGCCCCGGCGATGGCGGAGGGAGGGGCGCTCGCCGGCTCGATCGGGTCCGTCATCGGGGTCGGCCCCGGCCGTGGGGCGGCGCTGATGATCATGGTGTTGGGAGCGGCCACCGTGGCGGTGACGGCCACGGCGATGGCATATCGCCCGGTGCGCCACCTCGAGACGGATGTTCCCGACTGGGACGCCGCTCCCGCACCCGAGGCGGCGTGACTCGGCGTCCCTGGGTCGATCGCCGGATTGCCCTGTGCCGTGGGTCTCCTACTGTGATGCGATGCGCCCATTCCGAATCGGAGTCGTGGCCGGTGCCATCCTGCTGCTCGTCGCCGCCTGCTCATCGAGCGACGACACCGCACCGAGCACGACCAGCACCCTTGCCGCGGAGCCTCCGCCGTCGACCACAACGCTCCCGCCGGCGCCGGCAACGACCACTACCACGACTGCAGCCATCGATCTTCCGGCAGTGGTGATCACGTGCGCCCCCGGGACCGGGCCGGACTTCTCGGGCCTCGTTCAGAACGCCCCGGATTTCGACGAGGAGACGCTGCGCTGCGCCACCTTCGACGACGGCGAGATCACGGGGGGTTCCTTCACGGCCGCAGACGCCACGGGAGCCAGCTTCCGCAACGCGACGATCACCGAGTCCCGGTTCGACCGCACCACGCTGATCGGCGCCGATCTCTCCGGCGCAACGCTCGACCAGGTGCGGTTCGCCGGCGCCGATCTCTCGGGCGCCGATCTGACCACGGCGACGCTCGGCAATGTCCGGTGGGCACAGACGACGTGTCCCGATGGGGTGTCCTCGGATGACGCGGGCGGGAGCTGCGCCGATCACCTGACCCCGTTGCCGGTCGAGGTGGACGCCACCGACGTCGCCGCCGCGGTCGCCCCCATCGAGATCAAGCCGCTGTGCGCCCCCGACTCCGGTCCCGACTTCACGGGCGAACGGATCGGCGCCACGGACTACTCGCGACAGGACCTGCGCTGCGCCCGGTTCGACGGAGCCGTCGTGACCGGCGGCGACTTCACCCGGGTGGACGCCTCCGCCGCGGTTTTCGACGGCGCCACCCTCGACGAGGCCGTTTTCGACGGCACCACCCTGGTCGGCGCCAGCTTCGCCGGGACGCAGCTGCGGCGCGTGCGCTTCCGCAGCGCCAACCTCATCGGGGCCGACATCACGAGCGCGGAGTTCGATGACGTGCGCTGGTCGAACACCACCTGCCCCAATGGGGTCAACAGCGACGCGGCGGGCGGGACCTGTCTCGGCAGCCGGACGGCGCTCGATCTGCCCGAGGTCGACTTCGACGAGATCCGCGACGCCGATATCACCGTGCGCCAAGGTAACGGCCTCACCACGTACACCATCACCAACGACGTGCTGTTCGAGTTCGACAGCGATGCATTGACGGCCGACGCCGCCGCCACCCTCGCCGAGGTGGTGACCTCGATCGCGGAGCGGTTCGAACCGGGGGTCGAGATCCAGGTGCTCGGCTTTGCCGACGCCATCGGGGATGCGGCCTACAACCTCGAGCTCTCGCAGCGCCGGGCCGACAACGTCGCCGCCGTGCTCCAGGCGGACCCGTCGCTCGATGGGCTCACCATCGTCGCCGTCGGGTTCGGGGAGCGTCAGCCGGTAGCTCCCAACACGAACCCAGACGGCAGCGACAACCCGGACGGCCGCGCCCTCAACCGCCGGGTGGAGATCGTCGTACGCAGCCGTTGAGCGGCGCCGTTCGGGGACACACAACGGGCGGTGAGGTCGGGAGCGGGGTTGTGCCCCGGCGGGCCGGTATACTTCCCCGCTCAGCCGGGCCGATGTGCAGAGGGGGCCAGGCTCATCGAGCGAAGGGGGGGTCCGTCAGATGAACAATCTCGACATGGCCCAATTCGAACCGGGCATCGTGCGCTCCATCTGGCGATACCGGTGGGTGTTCCTCCTGTTCGTCTTTGCGTTCACCGCCCTCGGTTTCGTCTCGGTGTATCTCCTCGAACAGTCGGACGACACGTGGTCCGCCTCGGCCGTGCTCGTGGTCGAGGATCCCAGAGCGTCTGCGCTCTTCGACCGTACGGCGCAGCCGCAGGGCCGCTACGTTGCCAACCAGGTGGCGATCTTGCGCTCCACCCCTGTTGCCGAGCGGGCCGCAGAGCTGCTCGACGCCGAGGGGGTGACGATGTCACCGGAAGACGTGCTGCTCTCGTCCGACGTCATCGCCACAACGGGCTCGAGTGAGGTCATCGAGATCGCCTTCCGAGGCGACTCGGAAGCGGCGGCGATGGCCGGGGCCAACGCGATCGCCCAGGCGTACCAGGATGTGCGCCGATCCGAGGCGCGCAGCAACTACCAATCGTCACTCGATCAGCTCGATGCGTTCCTCGGGACCACCGATGGGCGGCTGACGGAGATCCAGGAGGAGATCGACGCACTCTCGGAGACCGACACGCGGGTCGCGCTCCAGGCTCGGCTCGATGGTGCGTTGCAGGAGCTCATCGTGCTCAGTGAGTCACAGTCGGCCTCTCTCGACGACATCGAGGCTCTCCGCGGCGAGATCGATGCCCTCGAACTCGCCGTGTCGATCGTGCCCGACCAGGATCAGATCGACCTGTTGCGCCAGGAGCGGGAGAACCTCTCCGCCCGCCTCGCCCGCCTGACAGAGCGGCGCGACGAGATCGCCATCGATTCCGAGTTGCTCGGGAGCGGCGTGCTGTTGTCCTCACCGGCAGCGAGTGCCACGCCGCCCGCATCGACGAGCCCGCTGCGCAACACGGCGCTCGGCTTCGTCGTCGGTGCTGCGCTGGGTGCGGCCGCCGCCTACTTCATGGCGCTGCGGCGCCGCACCTTCTCCGCCCCGGCGCAGCCCGCGCTCGTGCTCAACGCGCCGCTCCTCGCCTCGGTTCCGAACTTCCGGGAGGAGCGCCTCACCTCCGACCTGCCGATACGGGACGCACCGGGCTCGGCCGCCGCCGAGGGATTCCGCTTCGCGCTCGCCGCCATCAGGCTCCGCTACGAGAGCCCTGCGCACCATCCCGACGGAGTCGTGGCGGGTAGCCGCAACGCCGAGACGCCCAAGATCGCGATCGTTTCGGCGTCTGCGGGAGACGGGAAGACCGTCGTCGCGGCCAACACCGCCCTCGCCGCGGCGAACGACGGGCTGCGGGTGCTCCTCATCGATGCAGACGTCGCCGACCAGGGGATCTCGAACCTGCTGCTCGGCTCGATCGCCGACCGCGTCGCGCTCGAGCTGGCGTCAGGCAACGCCATCGACGCGGCAGTGATCGAGGGTGCCCATTCGGGTGTCGTCCACCTCGTCGGCTTCCCCTCCGCCGGCGGCGTCGACCCGGGTCGCTTTGCGAGCGACCGCCTCCCGATGCTCCTTCTGGCGGCCGAAGGGCGATACGATCTCGTCGTCGTCGACGTCCCGCCGCTCCTCCACATCGCCTACGCCAGCACGATCGCACGGCTGGTCGGCGTGTCCATCGTCGTGGTCGGCCACGGCGGGCGGGTGGCAGAGGTCGAGGACGAGAAGAGCCGGCTCGATCTGAGCGGTACCGAGCTCGCCGGGTATGTGTACACGAAGGCCCCGCTCCGTGAAGATGCGGCCGTCGCGGGTTCCCTGCGGGCCCACCGGGCCGCGCTCCAGGGCGAGCCTCCGGTCTCGAAGTGGAGCGAGGTGGCAGACGATGGTAGGAACACCGTGTCGCTGCAGCCCCAACGCACCGACGAGACGTGACAGGGGCGCGTCCGTATGCGGCTGCGTTGCTCGTGCCGGTGACGACGCAACGAGGCCACAGGGTGCCGCGCCGGGGTGCCGGTCGATGACCGTTCCGCCCGGGGGACCCTCGTGATCGCTCGCCTCATCGCTCGTGTGATGTCGCCTCGCGTCCTTCCGGGCGTCGCCGCGTTCCTCTTCCTGGCGTTGGCGATCGTTCCGGAGGCGAAGTGGCGCCTTCGCGACCCCGGCGCATCGGCCGCCGCAAGCGCCGACCTGCAGACGCTCCTCGAGCTCGCCGTGTACGGCGCGGTCGGCGCCTGGGTCTTGTGGCACGTCCTGCGGGGCTGGGTGGAGCGTCGCTACCGGCTCGGCATGATGGGCCCGGCGGTCCTCATGCTCGTGCTGGCGACCATCGTGGTCGTGTCCTCCGGCATGACTGCCGGCTCCGTGCGGTCCGTGACCCGTTCGGCACAGTACGCCGTCATGACCATGTTGGTCGTGCTGGTGTGGTGGGAGACCTACGGCAATGATTCGTTCCTCGAGTCGTTCTGGCGTGTGGTCCGGCGCGGGTTCGTGGTCTTCGCCGTCTTCGCCACCCTGGCCACCGCAATCGTTCCCGGCTTCGGCTCGACGCCAGACGACTTCGGCGTGCGGCGCTACGGCTGGCTCCAGATCCACCCCATCGTCACGGCGGGGATGATCGGGCTGACGCTCATCGTCATCCTCGGCGCGTATCTGGGGCTTCCCGACCGACTCCTCCGGCAGACCCCGGTGCGCATCGGAGTCACCGGCCTGAGCGTCGTGCTCCTCGGGCTCTTGCTGCTGACGAAGTCGCGCGGCGCAACGGTGGCGACCATGGCCGCCCTGCTCGTGTTGGTCCTCATGACACCACGACGACGGCCACAGCGGTTTGCGTTCTTGGCCGTCGTCGCGGTCGCCGGTCTCGCGCTGATCTACTTCACGGCGGACAGCGGAGCCGCTCAACTGACGACCTTCGTGAACCGCGGCCAGACAACGGAGCAGCTCCTGTCGCTCTCGCAGCGCACGAAGTTGTTCGAGATCGGGATGCAGTATTTCGCGGAGAATCCGATCTTCGGCAAGGGCTACATGATCCCGGGCACGCTGCTCCGTACCCACTTCTTCTGGGCCGGTCATGCCCACAACGTCGCCCTCGAGATCGCAATGGGGATGGGGCTGATCGGCCTCGCTGCGTTCCTCGCCCTCGTCCTCACCATCGCTCGGGGGCTCTGGCTGGGGCGCCGCAGCGCCATCGGACGCGCCACCGGGTTGCAGGCCGAGGGTGGAGCGCTCCTGGTCATGATCCTCGTTCAGGGCGTCATCTCCGATGGCTTCGGTGGTCCTGTGGGTTGGGAGGTCGCGACCCTCGTCCTCGCAGTGCTCATCGCAGACGTCGGTGCGCTGTGGCGACGCCGTCCGCTCGAGGTGGCGGTCGAGCCCGCTGCGCCGAGCCGCGAGCCGCCGATGGGATCAGCCTCTCGGGCCGGTTCTTCGCTGCAACCTGCGCTCGAGCCGGCGAGAAGCGGCTTCATCGACGTCAACACTGCGTCTATGGCCGAGCTGATGACGTTGCCGCGCATCGGCCGCCGAATCGCAGCTCGCATCGTCGCCTATCGAACGATCGTCGGACCGTTCACGAGTGTCGACGATCTCCTCGCCGTCAAGGGGATCGGTACGCGGGTGCTCATCCGGATTCGCCCGCTGGTGACGGTGTCGGCGCCGGGCCGGAGGCCCTCAGGCCCGAGCCGTTGGTGACATCGCCGCCGGCCGTCGCAGCCGGCACCGGGTGACGCGCACCGGCGCCTCAGTACGCCCCCTCGCCCGACAGCACGGCGGGCAGGGTGGCGAAGAGCAACCGGAGATCCATCCCGATGCTCCAGTTCCTGATGTAGTCGAGGTCCATCTCGAGCCACGTGTCGAAGTCGACTTCGGAGCGGCCGCTCACCTGCCACACGCAGGTCAGTCCCGGCTTTGCGAGCAACCGGCGACGAGCGGTCTCGGAGTACTCGGCCGTCTCATTGGGGAGTGCCGGCCGCGGACCCACGAGGCTCATCGTCCCGGCCAGCACATGGAACAGCTGCGGGAGCTCGTCGATCGAGGTCCGTCGCAGCACGCGGCCAACCGGCGTGATCCGAGGGTCTTCCCGGACCTTGAAGACGGGACCGGCCTGGTGCTCGTTGAGGAACAGCACGTCGGCGAGCATCTCCTCGGCGTTGCGATGCATCGTGCGGAACTTGATCATGGTGAACGGCCGGCCGTGATGACCGACCCGCTCCTGGCGAAACAGCACCGGTCCGCGAGAGCTGAGGCGGATCGCGAGCGCTGCTCCGAGCATGATCGGCCACACGAGGAGGAGCAGGAAGGCGGCGCCCCAGATGTCGATCATCCGCTTGAGGGCGAGCTTCCAGCGGGGTGCCGACAGCAGCCCGCTCCGGGCGTCGAGCGACCAGTCGGATGGCGGCGCGAGGAATCGCACCTTTACCACATCCGGTGATACAGCCGCTGCGCCGTGCGCCGCTTGTTCGAGAGACCCAGGCTCCGCCGGCTGCGCCGCAACCGATTCCGCCAACGCCCCCATGCCCGACTCTTGACGAGGCACCATTCCCGTCCCCCCTCGTTGCGCCACCCCAGACGAACTCGTCTCGGCAAACCGAGGCGACCCGGAAGTCCGGTGGCTTCGTCCTCACTCCCTAGCGGCGAGAGTAAACGCACCCGGCTCGCTGCTCAAGTCAATTGGCCCGATTTCTTCGGATCTGATGCGAAGAGAGGTCGAGCGATGGGGTAGGGGGTGCGAGGCCGGGCCACGGCTGCGTCACCGCAGTTCGCGACGCACGGAGTCGTAGATGTCCTCGAGGGCGAGAAGCCCCAGGGCCGGTGTGTAGCGCTCCTCGTAGCGACGGCGGGCGGCTGCGCCGGCGGTGTCGACCCAGGAGTCGTCGGGTACGGTCCGCTGGAGCCGTGCGGCCCAGTGGTCGACCTCCCCGGGCGTGACGAGCTCGTGGGCGAGAGTATCACCGAGGATCTCCGGCGTGCCGCCGAGATCGGACGCAAGGATCGGTGTCGCCGCCGCCATCGCCTCGACGAGGGAGAGGCCAAACGTCTCGTACCAGATCGAGGGAAACGCCAGGAGGCGGGCGTCGAGCAACAGCCGGCGGGCCTGCGCCGGTGGCTGCCACCCGATGAGCCGGGCGTTCTCGGGAAGGATTGCGGAGAGCGGGTCGCGCAGGGGGCCATCGCCGATGATCACCAGCTCATAGTCGCGGAGGGTGGTGCGGCGCCATGCCTCGACCAGCAGATCGACGCCCTTCTCGGTTGCCAGGCGCCCGATGAAGACCACCGTCTTGGACCGTGACGGTGGTGTGTCTCGGAGGCCGGGGTCGGCGACGAAATGCGGCTTGACGACGATGCGGTCGCCCGGAAGCCCGCTCGCGGTGAACAGTTCACGCCCAAAGCCCGTCATCGTGATGAACCGGTCGACGTGCCGGGGCCACGTGGCGCGGGCCGCCATGACCCCGGTGACGGCCATCGCGGAGGCCGGGACAGAGTCGCGGTAGCAGCCGTAGCGAACGCCGGGCAAGGGCGTGCGCCCGACGCAGAGCTCGCAGACCCTGCCGTTGCGGAGGAGCTGGCCGTTGAGGCAGGTGTAGCGGTAGTTGTGGAGCGTCATCACGAGCGGCACGCCCTCGCGGTGGAGCGCCGCAACTGCCGCCGCCGACAGCGAGTACCACGTGTTGTGGACGTGGGCGACGTCGGGGCGGAAATCGGCGATGGCGGTGCGGACGAGGCGACTCGAAGCGGGGTTCCACGCCGCCACGGCGAGCCGACGGGCCGCCGCCCCGGCACCCTCGGGGTTGGGGACGACCAGGCGACGGACCTCGTGTCCTGCCGCTGACAACAGCGCGGCTTCGGCCTCAGCGACGGCGTCCTCGCCGCCCCGCTGCCGGTATGCGTTGTGGACCTGGAGGATTCGCAACGGACGTGCTCCCCATCGCTGCGGTCGTCGGCTACATCGCAGCCCCCGTGCGCCCGATGAACCGTGGAGCTCTCGCAACCACGGGGTTCGGGTCCGGCGAGCCGGCGGGGCCGTTGGTGTCGAGGACACTAGGGCCCGCACGCCGGGTTGCGGTGCCTCGATGGCTCGCACGCCGGGTGGCGGGCCGCGTCACGGCGTCGGAACCCCACCTCCTCTCTCCGGGCCCCTGTCGGGCGTTAGTGTGGCGGGAACAGGGGGGATGCCGGGGATGCCGCCGATTCGACGCCGCCAGAACGTGATGGATGCGACCACGCACATCCGCCGACCGTCTCGCAGGCACTGATGGGAAGCGGACTGCGTCACAAGGTGCCGGCAGGCCTCCTCGATGCCGCCTTCAACTCGCTTGGCACGTTCGCCGTTGGGGTGGCGGCGGCCCAGCTCCTCGATGCGACGCTGCTCGGCGTGTACGCCGTGTTCTTCACGTCGTACCAGCTCGGGCTCGTGCTCCCGATGTTCCTCATCTACCTGCCGGCGGAGGTGAAGGCCGTGGCCCGAGAGGTGCCCACCCGGCTGCTGATCCTCCGTGACTCCCTCCGCTTCGGGCTCGGCGCCGCCTTTGCGTCGCTCGCCTCGATCGGGCTGGCGACACTCGTGGTGTGGAATCAAGCCGACCGAGGTGACCTGCTCGCCTTTGCGCTCACCGCGATGCCTCCGATCCTGCTCATGCCGGCGCAAGCCCACATCCGCCGCATGTTCCACATCGCCGGTCGGTCGTGGCGGGCCGCCTCGATCTCCGGGGTGCAGCTGCTCGCATCGGTCGCAGGCATCGGCGTTCTCGTCGCGGCGGGGGTCCCCGACGTGTGGGTGCCCTTCGGTGGCTTCTCCATCGCCGCCGTCGTGTCGCTCGTCTATGCGGTCGTGCTGGCCGCCGCGGCGCTCAGGAGCCGGCCCGGGGCGGTGCGTCTCGCCGAGCTCGTGCAGTCGGGTCGCTGGCTCCTCGTGACCGGCATCGTGCCGAGCGCCGCCGCCTTCGCCGTTGCCGCCCTGATCAGCCACCTCGCCAGCACCGAGGCGCTCGGCTATGCCGAAGGGGCCCGCCTCGTCGCCCAGCCGATGATGGTGCTCGGGGTCGGCCTGAACGCATCGCTCGGCCCGCGGTCCATGGAGGCGGCTCACCGGCGCGATCGAGCAGACGCCCGCCGGGTGGCGCGCGTGTTCGTCGTCATCATCGGCATCGCGATGCTCGCCTATCTCGTCATCGCCGGGGGCGACTGGGTGTGGAATCCATTGGCACGCTTGATTCCCCAGGCGTACGAGGTCGGGGGACTGGCCGCCCTGACCATCGTGGCGAGCGCGCTGGCCGGCATGGTGCTGGCCAATCAACGCGAGCTCTACGGTGGCGGCTACGAGAAGCGTCTGGCGCTCATCGAGGCCATGGCCTACGCCTTCGGCATCGCCGTCGCCTCGGGCGCGGCCTTCCTCCAGTCATTCGCCCGTCCGCTGAGCCTCGCCTCATCGAACGTGTGGCGGGCCGTTCACTACCAGAAGGTGCTGGGGCAGATGTATCAGGAACCGCCGGCCTCGGTCGCCGAGGCGACGGCCGCCGTCATCGGGGACGCTCAGGAGAACACGGATCTGTAGGCATCGAGGAGATAGGGTGCCGAGTGCTCCCAGGCCAATTCCTCGCGCAACCTCATCCGGCCGTACTCCGACATCGCAGCCCGGCGCTCGGGATCATCGAGCAGAGCGGCGAGGGTCGCCCCCAGGTCTTCCACGGAGTTGGGTCGGGCGTAGGCCGCGGCGTCGCGGGCCGAGACTCGCGCCTCGGCGAGATCGAAGGCCACGATGGGCAGGCCGAAGAACATGTATTCCACGATCTTGTTCATCGTGCTCTTGTCGGACCACATGTTGCGCGGCACGGGGTCGACACCGACGTCGGCAGATGAGAGGATCCGGCACAGATCATCATTGCTCACGACGCCGGTGAAGGTGCAGCGATCTTCGATGCCCAGCGCCTCAGCGTGTTTCATGAGCGCGGCGCGATGCGTGCCACCACCAACGAGAACGCAGTGGAAGTCGTCGCGTCCTCCATCGACGAGGCCCGCCACAGCTTCGAGCAACAGTTCCACTCCGTCCTGGGTACCCATCTCGCCGAGGAAGGCCACGAGGTAGTCCTTTCCCTGCCTCCAGGTCGGGTCGGGCGGGTATTCCGTGAACCGAGCGACGTCCGGTCCCGAACGCACGACGAAAACGCGATCCGGGTCCATGCGACCTCGTTCGACCGCGATGCGCTTGTGGCTGTCGTTGGTGGCGATCGCGACATCGGCGATGGCGAATGTGACCCGCTCGAGTGCGTGGAGCAATCGCGACACGACGCCTACCGGTGCTCCGCCGAACTTGACGTCGTACAGCTCTGGCGAGAGGTCGTGGTGGTCGAAGATGAAGCGCTTTCGGGCGAGCTTCCAGAACAGGGCGACAGCCCAGTAGGTGTCGGGCGGATTACAGGCATGGATGACATCGAAGCCTCTGCCGAAGAGCGCGATGTACATGGTGAGGATGGCTGCGCGGCACCAGGCCCAGAGATTCTCGGCGACGAAGCCGAGACGGCTGTTCGGGTCGAATGGCATGGCGTAGCGGTAGATATCGACGCCGTCGAGTGTCTCGCGGGACCGGTTGAAGCCCTTCATCTTCGGGCAGATCACGCTCACCGCGTAGCCGGCCCGTTGCAGCGTCGTCGCTTCGAGCCACACCCGCCGGTCGAACGGTACCGGGAGGTTCTGGACGATGATCAGGACCCGTCGCGGGTCACCAGCAGATGCCAAGATACGTTCCGGGTTCTTCGTCGACGGCATCGAGTCCGACGAGGTCGATGACGGTCTGTTCGGGACGGCGGCGGGACAGGACATCCTTGAAGGACGCGTGGTCGGTGCCGATCACGATGGTGTCGCCGTGGGCGAGGACATCGTCGATCTCGGGAACGAGGAGGTTGGCGATGTGGGGGATCTGGGTGAGGAGGAACTCGCGGTTCGCCCCGATCAGCGCGGAGAGGCTGACCGCGGGGTCATGGATGCGGATGTCGTATCCCTTGCCGATGAGGCGTTCTGCGAGGTCCATCATCGGGCTCTCTCGCACGTCGTCGGTGCCGCCCTTGAAGCTCAGGCCGAGGAGCCCGATGCGCCGGCTCCTGGAGCTGGTGATCAGGTCGAACGCCCGGTCGAGGTGAACGCGATTGGAGGGCAGGACCGACGTGATGAGGGGGAGATCGAGGTCGAGCGACTTGGCGTGATACTGGAGCGCCCGCAGATCCTTGGGCAGGCAGGATCCCCCGAACGCCTGCCCCGGGCGGAGGTACTTCGGTGAGATGTTGAGCTTCGTGTCCTCGGCGAAGATGTCCATCACCCGCCGCCCGTCGATGTCGATGGACCTGGAGAGACGACCCACCTCGTTGGCGAACCCGATCTTGACGGCGTGCCAGGCGTTGTCGACGTACTTGACCATCTCCGCCGTCTCGAGGTCGGTCTCGATGAGGGGGGCATCGAGGTGTTCGAAGAGGCTCGCCACCGTCTCGCGGGCGCGAGCGTCGGCGGCGCCGATGACCGTCTTCGGTGGGTCCACGTAGTCGGCGACCGCGGACCCTTCNNAGCACCGTGCTGCGAAGCACGACCACGTGGAAGCGATCGACCCCGCGGAGCGCTGTGCCGATCTCCTCCATGACGTGCTCGACGTGCCGGAGGTCGAGCTGACCGGTGCGCTTGCTCGGCGTGCCGACACACACCAGGCTCAGGTCGGTGGAGGCGACGGCGGCGACGGGATCCGCGGTGGCCCGAAGCCGCCCGGCGGAGACGGCATCCTCCAGGAGCCGGCCCAGCTCGGGCTCGACCACCGGAGACTGGCCCCGCGCCAGCATCTCGAGCTTCGTGGTGCTGAGGTCGACGCCGACGACCTCGTGTCCGTCGCGGGTGAGACACCCCGCGGTGACGCTCCCTACGTACCCCAAGCCGAATACGGCTATCCGCATACCCCTGTCCCCCCTCGAGGATCATCCGCGATGGAACTCGAGCACGCTCTCGAGCACCATCGAATCGTGCAACTCGCCCACCCCCATGAGGGCGACCGCGGCGAGCCTACTCCCCATGTGCTCGGAGTACCAGCCTCCGGCGGGCGACTCGACCCCGCGTGCCTCTCGCCACGTGAGCTGCGGCGGGAGATGCAGCGCCGCGGATCTCTCGCGCGTGCCGTCGCGCCAGGTCAGCAGGGCACCGGCCGTCTCCAGGCTGCACGCGATCGTCGGCCCGAGATGGAACGAGAGCCGCACGGGACGGGCGCCTCCGCCGGAGAGCCGATCGGTGACGGTCAGTCGTCGCTCGTGCCGGTCGAGCACGACGCTCCTCGTGTGGCCCACCGGTGGGTCGAGGCGCTCGTACCCGTGGTGACGGCCCGTCCAGCTCGCCACCGGGCCTCCGTCGAGCCCGGCGACGTGGAGGGTCTCGGCGTCGGCGTGACGCCTCCAGTTGAACGGTCCCGACTGTTCTGCCTGGTCGACGCCGTCGACCTCGATCGTGTTGTGCGCCCGCGTGGACCGGAAGTAGCTGCGCCACTCGGGGGAGACGTGGTAACAGTAGGTTCCGGGGTCGGCGAGGACGTCGACACCTCCGAAGCGGACCTCGACGGACAGCGCGTCGGCGTGGGCGTGACCGGCAATCGAGAGAAAGCCGAATGGTCCGCCGTCGCAGCGGCACCAGATCTCCTCCTGCCCTGGAGTCGGGTCGCGCAGGAGGACCATCCCCGCATCGGGGAAGAGGTTGGGGCGTGCTGCCGGACGTGACGCCTGGTGCGACACGACGATGCCAGCCGTCCACAGGGCGGTGCGCACATCGGTCTCATCGACTTCGGGCCACCAGCTGCACCGTCCGACGAGGCGCTGGAGCGTCGGCAGCAGAGACCGCCAGCGGGGACGGTGGCCGCCGTCGAGCTGGAGGGCCACTCCCTGATCACCGTCGCCTTGTCGCGGCTCCCGGCCATCCGCATCGACGAACGCGGCGCCGGCGTCGGCCATGCGGATGATGACCTCCCAGATGCCGGGTCCGATCGGGTGGCCACAGGTCTCGCCCTCCGTCGCCGCGGCGAGCAGGAGTTCCAGCACGAATCCGTGGTAGTCGCTGGCCAGCTCCCGATTGAGGCCGGACGGAAAGGTCTGGGCCTCGGCTTCGGCCAGCAGACCCTGTGCTGCCGCTCGACGCCACCGACTCGACTCCGGGAACAGCGCAAAGGCACACGACGCCACGAACTGGCCGGCGAGCTCGGCGATGAGGTGGTTGTTGGCCGAGGAGTCGTGGCTCACGAAACGCTCGAGGTACACCTGGTGCTGGTAGAGCTGATCGCGGAATTCGGGGGAGTCTTCGAAGAGCGCCGCCGCCCCCGGCCATCCGTCGAGGAGGCGCCGGGTCCAGGTCCAGGAGATCAGGCGGATTCCGAGCTCGATCCCGCTGGTCCAGTTGACGCCGTGGAGGAAAGGGTTGCGTCGCCACCACGAGCGGAGCTGGTCGGCGGCGGCTTCGGCGAACTCCGTGCGGCCGGAGAGGAAGTAGGCGGCGGCCAGCACGGTGACGTGATGGTGGCGGGAGAGCTCCCAGACGTTCTTCACGTTACCGGTCTGCGAGGGGTCCCGCGGATTCACGTCGAACGAGTACCGATCCGGGTCGCTGCGGACGCCGGTCTCCGGGTCCCAGAACCAGTCCGGCTCGGGGACGAGATCGCTGCGCTCGACGCCGAGGGCGACCCAGTGGCCGGCGAGGATGGCTTCGGCGGCCGCAACCAGCGCATCGACGAAACGGGCATCGGGCGCGGCGCCACCGTCTTCGGGAAGCGGTGGCGGGCGGCCGTCGGACACCGCGCGGGGCGCGACGATGGCGTCCCGGCGGATGCGGAAGGCCTGATGCCACGTCTCGTCGCGGACGCGACGGGCGACCTCACCGGGCGACATCGCCCGGAGACGGCGGANNGCACACGCTCGCCGGATGCGGCGCTCCGGTGGGCGGCGAACGTCGCGTCCGTCGTGGCGAGAAGCGAGGCGAAGGGGATCGGCATCGGCGTCCCGAGGAGCACTCCGTCGAGGAACTTGGCGAGCTGTGCCGCCTGTCCCTTGTCGACGCCTGTGAGGGTCCGCTTCGGCCTGCGCCGTCCGCCCTTCCAGAGGTCGTACGAGGAGAAGTTCGAGAACCGGGCGGCGCTTCCGGCCGCGTGGACGGTGATGGTCTCCTTCGGGTAGCGCTTCGGCGCCGCCGAGGTCAGGTAGGTGATGGTGGCGAGCGAGCCGTCCGGATACCGGAGGGTGCAGTGCAGGTTGTCCGGGTCGTCGGGGGTCGCCGTGGCGATGACGTCGATGGGGTCGGCACCGAGCCACCACGAGGCGGTGTCGACGAAGTGGCACCCTTCTCCGACGAAGCGTGAGCCCTGCTCCTCGGTCCGCCGGTACCAGCTGTCGGCGGCGAGCGCCCCGGCACGGACCTGGTAGTCGAACACGGTCGGTCCGGCCGGTCGACCCCAGGCGCTTCGCATGGCGTTGAGGAGCGGAGCGAATCTCCGATTGAAGCCGACCTGGATCCGGTCGTTTCCCGTTTCGGCGACCACGGCGACGAGCTCGGCGAGCTGATCGGGGGAGACGGCCAGCGGCTTCTCGACGAACACCGCCTTGCCGGCGCGCAGCGCCTCGGCGGCGATTCGGGCGTGGGTGTCGTGGCGAGTGGCGATGAGGACCGCGTTGATCGACTCGTCCTCGAGCACCTTCCGGTAATCGGTGGTCGCAGTGCGAAAGCCGAAGCGCTCCTGGGCGGTCGCGCTCGAGAGCGCCGTCGTGGTGGCGACCGCCGTCAGATCGATGTCCGGCCGCTCGACGAGGTGGGGGAGCAGCATGGTCGATGCGTAGTTGCCCGCACCGATGACTCCCAGGCGGACCACAGGGCTGGGACGCACATCGCGGCTGACGACGGGTGGGGCCGGCGCGGTCACGACCGTCTCCGGCGCCTCACCGGGTTCGTAGGCGAACAGGACGGCGACTCCGCCGAGCGTGCCCTCGTGGAGCTGGTCGTAGACGGAGGCCGCATCGGCGAAGGGGTGGGACGTCGCTTCGAGGATCGAGAGATCGACCCTTCGCTGTGCCACGAGGTCGAGGAAAGCGCCCATGTTGCGGCGTTCCGTCCACCGGACGTACCCGATCGGGTAGTCGATGCCGCCCTCCTCGTAGATCGGGTCGTAGCGCCCCGGCCCGTACGAGCGGGAAAAACGGACGTCGAGCTCCTTCTCGTAGTACTCGTTCCACGGAAGATCGAGATTGCATTTCCCGACGTCGACGATGCGGGCCCGATCGCGGGCGAGGGCGGCCGCTGTGAACAGCGGCTCCCGCTGGTCGGTGGACGCCGCCAGGAAGACGTGGTCGGCGCCGGAGCCGTGGCTGAGCGCGGCGACGGCACGCTCGATGGCGGTGGGCTCGTCGCCGGGGCCGGCTTCGGCGGCTCCAGCGGCAACCGCCATGGCACACCGCTCTGCGCTCGGATCGATGCCGACGACGTGGACCGCGGCGCTGCGCAGGATCTGAACGATCAGCTGACCCACGAGTCCCAGCCCGATCACGACCGCCGTCTCCCCGAGACGGGCGTCGGACTGGCGGAAGGCCTGCATCGCGATGGCGCCGACCGTCGTGAACGCCGCCTCTGCGGAGGAGACGGTATCCGGAACCGGCACGCACAGGTTGCGCGGCACCCAGTTGAGCTCGGCGTGATGGGCGTACAGGTTGCCGCCGCACGCCACACGTTGCCCCACCGTGAAATCGGTGACGCCGTCACCGACCTCGACGACGATCCCCGCCAATGAGTAGCCGAGAGGCGTGAACGAGTCGAGGCGGTTCATCACCTTCCGGTACGTGGACGCAACACCCTGCTGGGACACGGTCTCGATGACCTTGCGCACCTGGTCGGGGCGAGCCTTCGCCATACCGACGAGCGACATCCGGCTCTCCGAGACCTTCATCTTCTCGGTGCCGGCCGAGATGAGCGAGTGCTCGGTCTGGACGAGCACCCCTCCCGGACGGCAGAGCGGCGCCGGCACGTCGAGGAGACGGAGCTCGCCGCTCTTGTAGTTCTGGACGACCTGTTTCATCTCAATCCCCCTTTGTCCGCACCCCTCGCGCCGGAGGAAACGGTCAGTGCGGCGCCACTCTGGCGGGTTTGGCGCCCCGGTACCAAGTCTCGAGCGTCAGGAGCTGCCAGACCTCCTTGGAACGGTCCTCCGTCCCGGCGCGATCCGCGGCCACGATACGCCGCACGACGGCTTCGTCGAGCAGGCCGTCGCCGATCAACTCGCCGTCGAGCACGAGGTCGTCGACCATCTCGGTGAGATCACGACGGATCCAGGCCCGCAACGGTGCGCTGAAGAGACCCTTCGGCCTGTTGATGATCTCGGCAGGAACCGTGCCCTCCGCTGCCAGCTTGAGCGGCATCTTGCCCTTCCGGCCCACGATCTTGTGCTCCCCAGGGATGGCGAACGCAGCTTTCGCCACCTCGACGTCCACGTAGGGCACGCGCACCTCGGTGGATGCCGCCATGCTGGCGCGGTCGGTGTATGCGAGGTTGAGCCCGACGAGGAAGAGACGGACGTCGGTGTAGCACATGCGGTTCACCTGATCGTCCGGAGGCCCCTGCCAGTAGATGGCGGCATGCTCGGCTTCCAGGTCGGCGATGGCCGGGCGCAGGTCGGGGGACACCAGCGCGTTGAGCTCGGCCGTGCCGAACAGGCTGTAGCTGCCGTGGAAGGCGTCTCCCTCCTCGCGGCCGGCGAAGCCGGTGAAGCGCTTCGCCCACCTCGTGTAGCGGTAGCCGCGCCGCCTGCCGGCAACGGGCAGCGCATCGACCACCGGCTCGATGACGGTGCGCCGCACCGGCGCCGGGATCCGGCGATAGCGAGCCGCCACGAGCGACGCCAGGTGCTTGCGGTAGCCGCCGAACAGCTCGTCGGCGCCCATGCCGGAGAGCATGACCTTGATGCCGGCGTCGCGGGCCGCCTCGCAGATCATGAAGGTGTTGATGGCGGCGGCGTCGCCGATCGGCTCGTCGAGCATCGCCACCATCCGGGGCAGGGTGTCGACGATGCTCGGTGCGATCTCGATCTCGTTGAGCGTGATACCGAGCTGGTCCGCAAACCGGCGCGCATACGCAGCATCGTCGGGCATCGCCTCGAATCGCTGGTCCTCGGTGCGGAAGGCGATCGTGTACGCCTCGATGTCGGGGGCCGTGGCGGCGGCGACGGCGGTGACCAGGCTCGAATCGAGGCCACCGCTCAGGAACGTCGCCACCGGAACGTCGGAGATCATGTGGGCACGGATCGACTCGTGGATGATCTCGCGCAGCTCCTCCGTGCTCGGCTCCGGGCCGGAGTCGACGAGCAGCTCGCGGCGCGGGTCCCAGTACTGGTGGACGCGAAACGCGCCCTCAGGGGTGATCTCGGCCCAATGCCCCGCCGGGAGTCGCTCGACACCGCGGAACACGCTGTGGCTGTCGGGGATCCAGTAGTACATGAGCGACGCCACGACACCGGCGAAGTCGATCTCCAGATCGGGAAGTGCCGTGCGCAGCGCCTTGATCTCGGACGCAAACGCAAGCCCTCGGCCCCGTCGCGCAACGAAGAGGGGCTTGATGCCGAGCGGGTCGCGGGCGAGGGCCAGCCGTCCCGAGCGCTCGTCCAGGATCGCGAAGGCGAACATTCCGCGGAAGCGACGCAAGCTGTCCGGGCCCCATTGCCGCCACGCCTTGGCGACGACTTCGGTGTCCGACTCCGTGGTGAACGTGTGGCCGGCGGCTTCCAGCTCACGGCGAACGGCGTGGAAGTTGTAGAGCTCCCCGTTGTAGACGAGCGCCAGTCCATCGGTTCGGAATGGCTGATCGGCGACGGTGCGGGGATCGAGGATGGCGAGCCGCCGGTTTCCGAGCGCGGTGCCGGGCGGCACATCGGCGACGTGGAGTCCCGCCGCATCGGGCCCCCGGTGAGCGATGGCGTCGAGCATCGCCGGAGCACGCTCGAGCAGATCGGGAAGACCGTAGACCCCTGCAATCCCACACATGGGCCGGGAGCGTAGCGGCGCCCGACAACCGTCCGGTCGGTCGCTCGCAGGGTCGTCACAGGCTTTCCCAGTAGGCTGCACGGTGCGTACAGGGGCTCGAGGAGGAGGCGCACCGCTGCATCTACCCAATCTCTACATCGTCGGTCCGCCGCGGTCGGGAACGACGTCGCTGCAGAGGTGGCTCGCGGCACATCCCGACGTGGGACGCTCGGAGCTGAAGGAGCCGTTTTACCACGCGGCCGATCTCGCCACGCCGCACCGCATCGCCGACCGGGCCGAGTATCTCGCGCTGTTCGCCGCTCTGGATGCGAACCGGTACCGCGTCGACGCCACTCCGTGGTACCTGTACTCCCGAGAGGCGGCTGCGTCGATACGGACCATGGCCCCCGACGCCCACATCGTCGTCATGCTGCGCGACCCGGCGGAGATGCTGGCATCACTGCACAGCCGGCACGTCCTCGTCGGCCTCGAGTCGGAACAGGACTTTGCGCGCGCCGTCTTCACGGGTCCCGCTCGGGAGGACCCTTCGGAGTTCCGGCGCTCCCTCGACTACCTGGCGGTGGGCCGGATTGGCCAGCAGGTGTCACGCTACGTGGCGCAGTTCCCCAGCGAACAGGTCCACTTCGTCGAGGTGGCTGCGATGGCGTCACGACCCGAGTCCGTCCATCTCGAGCTGCTGGGCGCCCTCGGCCTCGACCCGATTCCCCTCGACACGTACGAGGCGCTCAACGAGGGGAGAGTCGTGCGCAACCGTGCCGTGGCCTGGGTCAGCGCAACGGTCGCCGGGAGGAGGAGGTCGAACCGAGTGCGGCGTGGCGTGGCCTGGCGCATGGCGCGGATGGCGTCCACGCCAGGGCGTGAAGCTCTCTCGACCGATGTGCGGCGGCGAGTCAAGGCTGCGCTGGCCGGCGACATCCGCGAGCTCGAGGAGATCACCGGTCGCGATCTCTCCGCCTGGCTCGAGTGAAGGGGAAGGCGTCGCGGCGTCAGTCGTCGCCGGCGCTGCGACCCGAAAGGCGGACGGCGGTGGCGGCGGCGCCTCCGATCTCCCGGCCGAGCTGCGGGAGCCAATGGGATGCTCGCCGCAAGCCATACCGGGCGTATTCCGCGGTGAGCCGCAACCGGTCCCCAGGCTCCAGATAGTCACGGCCGAGGATCTCCGACACGAGGCCGAGGCGGCGCCAGTAGCCGAAGTCGGGCTTGCCGTTTCGCCGCACCGCCGTCATCCACACCCGCTTGTCCTCCGTGTACTGCGAGCGGCCCGGGTGCTCCCGGTGGTGGAAGAGCACCTCGTCGATCCGGGCGAACCCTCCGATGAGCGCGAGCTCGATGAGCGTCTGCCGGTCGGAGCCGTAGTAGTCGGCGATGAGGCCGGTCCGGTGGAGGGCATCGAGTCGGATCACGCCGTAGATGGTCTGGTGCATGCGCGGTGCGGCCCAGAACTTGCGGAGACGTTGATGCGGCAACGGATCGTCGAAGGCCGGCGCCTGGACGGCGTCCGGCAAGGGTTCTCCGGCCTCGTCGATGGTGTCGCGCAGGGTGAAGCAGAGCACGAACCGGCGGTCGACGTCGGCGTCGAGCACCTCGACGCACCGTTCGACGAAGGTCGGCTCGATGAGATCATCGTGGCCGCACCACTTGAAGTAGGTTCCGCGCGCCAGCGACACCAGGCGGTTGTGATTGAAGACCGCACCGCGATTGGTGGGATTGCGGTAGTACCGCACCCGGGGATCCGACGCCGCCAGCTCCTGGCACACCTCGCTGGTGCCGTCCGTCGATGCATTGTCGGAGATGATGAACTCGAAGTTCTCGTACGTCTGGGCCATGACCGAGTCCAATGCCGGACGCAAGAAAGCCCCCGCGTTGTACACAGGCAAGCCGATCGACACACTGGGGGCGCGGTGCGCACCCATCTGTGGACTCCTCCCCTTCTTCCACACAGGAGACCAGCGGCGTTGGGCCGATGAGCGGCCCGCCGTTTCGGGATTCTCCCAGCCCGGTCGCGTTCTGGCAACGCCGGGCCCGATTCAGCGTAGCCAGCCCGTCAGATCCCGATCGACGAGGTCTTGGAGGTCGATGATCTCCTGTCGGAAGACCTCCATGAGCTCGTGGCGAACGTCGGGGTCCAGCTCCGGATGCGAGAGATTGCGGTCGCGCAACCGAGTCGCCGCTCTGTAGAGCCTCCGGGGCAGGAGCGGCTGCGCGATCCGCTTCACGAGGTTGTCCTGGACGAGCAGGGCGTGGAGCGCCCGGTTCTTCGGTATGCCGGATGGGTTGGCCCGCACCGCCGTGTCGGGTGTGTACGCAGCGTCGACACCGAGGAATCGGTAGCAGTCTCGTGCGAATGCTGCTGCATCGGATGCCAGATCCTCGTAGAGGTAGATTCGGAGCTGCTCCGCACCGAAGTGCGTGAGGAAGCGCTGGAGTTGTCCGACGTAGCGGCCACGTCGCACGTAGTGACCGAAGTGTGTGCCGCGGGCAACACGCTCGTCCTCGAGATCGAGGGCGTCGCGGAACGTCGGTGCCGTCTCCTTCTCGTTGCGCACATGGAGCAGGTAGTGGGAGAAGGCTCGGTCGACCGGATTGCGGAGGATTGCGATGAGCTTGGCGTCCGGGACCTCGGCGGCGATCCGGGGCGCCGCAGTCTCCGCGTAATACAGGTAGTTGTGTGACGCCTCCCCGAGGATCTTCATGCCGGCCCCATCCTCGAAGAGCCGCTCGTACTGGGCACGGTCGGTGACGCTGTCGGACGCCTCCACGAGTGGATACTCGTCCTGACCTGCGAAGACGAAGTAGTTCGGCTCCTTGGGCGTGCTCATGAAGACGTCGGGGTGCTGGTCCAGCAAGCCGTAGCAGGTCGAGGTGCCCGAGCGCATCGCACCTATGACGATGCAGTTGGGTAGGGGCATGCTGGTCCTCATCCTCGGAGCGGACGGCGGCGCGGTGCGCCGCGAGATCTCTCGATGCGATCCGCCGGGCCACGAGGCGGAACGTGGGGGATGATAGTGGGGGCACCTGACGCGTTCCCCGGCCCACTTGGCGACACCACTCGCACAACCCACGTCCGGGGATAGACTCCGACCGGTCGGGCGCAGTTCGGTGAGAGGGGGCGAGGTGCGCGGCATGGATGCTCGAAGACGTCTCGTCGTCGCGGCCCTCTTCGCCCTGATCGTCGGGGCGTGCACGTCGCCGTCGGGCGACGACGCAGGGGCGGCTGCTCGGGGGGACGGCGAAGGCGCAGTGGCGGTCGATGCGCCCCAAGCGGGCGCCACCTCTCCCGGCGAGGCATCGCCCGACGGCTCCCCGGGTGTCGTGACCCCGGTCGGAGGCTGGATGGCGACGAATCTCGGAGTGGCGGCGAGCTTCGCCGAATGGGCGTTCATCGACACCTTCAAGCTGTCCAGCCCCTGGGTGTCGGGTACGCCGTGGGCGCCAGACCGCGATCCGGTGTGGGACGACGGCCGCCCACTCGATCTCGACGAGCACGGCTGGGTTCGCTCGCTCCTGCCCGACCAGATCGCCCGCACCGCCATGCTGACCGGTCCGCTGGCGACGCGACCCGCCGGGCGGTATGTCGTCCTGTACGAGGGACGAGGCGAGATGCAGTACACGGGTGCCGCCACGCTCGTCGAGTCCGGCCCGGGCCGCGACGTGCTCGATGTCGACCCCTCCGGGGAGATCGCGCTCAACGTCGTGGCGGTCGACCCCGACGACCATCTCCGCAACATCCGGGTGATCATGCCGGGTGGTGTCTACGAGGACGATCCCCACACCTGGGTCGCCGCCGCGGACCCTGAGCGCCCCGGCTACCTCTCGTTCGAGGAGCACTACGACGAGCTGGTCTTCCACCCCGACTTCTTGAAGAGCCTCGAGGGCTATGCATCCGTCAGGTTCATGAACTGGATGCTGACGAACGACTCCACCGTCGCCGAGTGGGGTGACAGGCCGCTGCCGGACGACGCACGATGGACCGTCGACGGCGTGCCGATCGAGGTGATGGTCGACCTCGCCAACCGGCTCGGCTTCGACCCGTGGTTCACCCTGCCGCACCTCGCCACGGACGACTATGTCCGGGAGTTCGCCGGTCTCGTCGCGTCGCAGCTCGCCGACGGCCTGACCCCCTACGTCGAGTACTCGAACGAGGTGTGGAACACCCAGTTTGCGCAGAACGAGTACGCCCGCGACCGGGGAACCGCGCTCGGGCTCGCCTCCGATCCGTTCACCGCAGTGGCCGAGTACTACGCGCTCCGGGCATCCGAGGTCTTCACCATCTGGGAGGAGGAGCTCGGTGACGGCTTCCGGGCGGTGGTGGGCAGCATGACGAGCGAGCCCGATGAGGCGTCGCGGCGGATCCTCGAGTCGGGCGACATGGCGCGTCTCGCCGACGTGCTCGCCGTCGGCGGCTACTTCGGCTTCCAGGCGAACTGGTCGTCGCGTTGCGATCTCATTGCCGCCATGTCCCTCGACGACCTCTTCGCCTTCCTGGAGGACGAGGAGATCCCGGGCACCGTCGAAGGTCTCGGCGTCCAGGCCGGGATCGCCGACGAGCACGGTCTGGCCCTCGCCGTCTACGAGGGCGGGCAGCACCTGCGCGGCAACAACTGCGAAGGTGATGCCGCCAAGGCGGACCAGATCGGCCTGCTGTTCGACGCCGCCAACCGCGACCCGCGCATGAAGGACCTCTATCTCGACTTCTTCGCTGCCGTCGAGGCGGCGGGCGTGGACCTCTTCGCCCACTACACGAACACCGGGGCGTGGACGCCCTTCGGACGATTCGGTGCCCGGGAGTACCTGGACCAGACGCGGGCCGAGGCACCGAAGTACGACGCGATCCTCACCTACATCGAGCAGGGGTGACGCGCGGCCGGTTTGGCCGCCGCCGGCCTCGGCGCGGTCAGCTCGTCAGGATCGCAGCCGCCGCCCGCTGGCCGGAGACGTGCGCGGCGTGAACGGTGCCGAAGTACTCGGGAACCGTGTGCTCGCCCGCCAGGATGAGCCTCGCCGCGAAGCGGCTGCCGATCGCCTCCATGTCGCCCGCGGTAGCGCCGAGCGGGACGTAGCTGTACGACCCTCGGGCGTACGGGTCGCCGGTCCAGTCGGTGGCCCGGGCTGCGAGCGGCTGAGGGACGTCCCCGTAGATCCCCCCGAGCACCGACAAGGCGCCGGCGATGCGGTCGCGGGCTGCCACCCGGGAGACGGCCGGGGTCGAGAAGGGGTTGTAGAAGGCGAGCAGCGTGGGCGCCCCGGCGTGCTCGGTCATGTCGACCCAGCTGGCGAAGCGGCGATCCTCGGTGACGACGATCGTCCGGCGGCGCCCGGCCGGCCACCACCGCTCGGCGAACCGGAACACGATCTTCTCGAGATGGGCGGTGGCGAGGCGATCCACGGCGTCCTGGACCGGGAGACCCGGGGCGAACCGAACGGTGCCCGCCTGCAGCACGCCGAGGGGGAGGGTGACGACTGCCCAGTCGGCCTCGATCGTCATGCCGCTCGCTTCGATCGACACTCCGCCGTCTCCGTGGCGCACCGATCGCACCGGCAGCGCGGTCCGGATGTCGAGACCGGCGGCGAGGCGGCCGACCAGCTCCCGATAGCCGCCGACCGGCACGGCGTTGCCGCCCGGGAGATCGACGTAGCACCCGGACCCCGCGGTCGAGATGCGGTGGGGGTCTCCGCCGACGTTCATCGCCCCTTCGAGCCAGTCGAGGACGAAGACGGCCAGCGCCGCCGTTGGGGCATCGAGGCCGAAACGCGCGACGTGAGCGGCGACTCCCTCGTGGTGGGACGCCTCGCCGCCGAGCTCGGCGGCGGCGACGGCCGGATCCCACGCATTGCGCACGTCCATGACCGTCGCGACCTCCTCTGCGGAGAGCCAGCCACGCCCGGCTGCGAACACGTCGAGCCCGGTGTCCCAGCGTCCGTCGTTGCGCGTCGCCAGCCCGAGCCGGGACATGGTCGTGCTCAGCGGGTTGCCGATCGGTCCGTGGATCCACGAGCCGCCCAGGTCCACCGGCACTCCGCCGACGTCGACTGTCCAGGTACGGCCTCCGATGCGGTCACGCGCCTCCACCACGATCACGTCGCGACCGGCGGCGGCGAGCAGGGAGGCGGCGGTCAACCCGGCGATCCCGGCACCAACGACGACGACGTCGCGGCTCACGCGGTGCGCCGGTACACGATCTCCCCACCCACGATCGTGAGGTCGACGCGGGTGCGCCACACGTCGGGCTCCTCGAANNGCGAGCGTCACCCGCTGGGTGGGGAGGAACGGCTCGTCGTGTCCCGTTCCCGGGCCTCGGCGCTGCGTCGCCACGTGGATCTGCGCCATCACGTCCGGCGTCGACACCGGCCAGTCGCTCCCCATGGCCAACGTGGCCCCGTGGCGCAGGAGGTCGGCGAACGGGTACTGGTGGCCGCTGCGTTCGGGCCCCAGGAAGGGGATGGTGAGCTCGGTCATCGCCGGCTCGTTGTGGGCCCAGAGGGGCTGGGCGTTGGCGACCACCCCCAGCGAGCGGAAGCGGGGCACGTCGGTGGGGTCGATGACCTGGATGTGGGCGATGTGGGGTCGGACGTCGCGCCGCCCGTGCGCCGTCCACGCCGCCTCGACGGCATCGAGGGCGTTGCGCACCGCGGCGTCTCCGATGGCGTGGAAGTGGGGCTGGAACCCACGCCCCACCAATGCGGAGACGATGGCAGGGAGGGTTTCCCGGTCGATCATGTCGATCCCGTGGTTGTCGGTGGGACGGCCGTCGCCATCGAGGTACGGAATGAGCATCGCGGCGGTGAAGTTCTCGCACACGCCATCGAGCATGAGCTTCACGGCGCCTGGGCGATACCGCTCGGATGAGTCGGCTCGTGCGGCGAGGAACCTCTCGACCTGCTCGGCCCCGCCGGCGCGGTCCCACCACAGGGCGCCGCGCACGGTGGCCCGCAGCCGACCGTCAGATGCGAGCCGGACGTAGGCCTCGTGAAGCTCCGGCCCGACCCAGGCGTCCTGCCAGGCCGTGATGCCCAGAGAGAGGAGATGATCCTGGCCGGCGAGGAGACCGCGGGCGACGTCCTCGACCGTCTCTCGCGGTAGTGCCCGCTCCACGAGACCCATCGCTCCCTCGTGGAGCGTGCCCTGGGGGCTCCCGTCCTCGCGCCGCTCGATCCTGCCATCCGGCGGGTCCGAGGTCGCCGCCGTCACCCCGCCGAGCTCGAGGGCGCGGCTGTTCGCCCAACCGGCGTGGCCGTCGGCCACCTCGAAATAGGCGGGGCGGTCCGGCACCAGGTCGTCGAGCAGCTCCGCCGAGGGGCAGCCTCCGGGGAACCACGCAAACTTCCAGCCGCGTCCCCGCACCCAGGCGTCCGCCGGATGGTCGATCGCCCATTGCCGGATCATGTCGAGCGCGACCGCGACGTCCTCGACGCCGAGGAGATCGCACTGCGTCATGGCCGTCCCCCCCGATGCCGGGTGGACGTGGGCATCCTGGAACCCGGCGCACAGCATCCGGCCGTCGAGGTCGACGATCTCGGTCGACGGCCNNCGCACCGCCAGGGCGTGCGCCCAGCTCCGTGCAGCATCACTGCGAAACACGAAACCGTTGCGGAACACGAGGTCGGCGAAGTCGCCCATGTGCGCTCCAGACGCGGCGGACGGGGGCCGCCTTCGACGGCCCCCGTCCGGATCGCTCAGCTCTTGGCTTCCGCCAGCTTGTCGGTGAAGTTGATCTCGTAGCTGCCCGTGTCGGTGATGACCTCGGTGTTGGCGTTGGCGGTCTCTGCGTAGAAGTCGATCACCTCCTGATCGAGGAACGGCTCGGACGCGGCGTTGGGGCTGCCGTAGTAGTTCCAGTTCGTGAGCGTCGCACCGTTCTCGGCGTCGAGCAGGTAGTTGATGAAGGTGAAGGCCGTGCACGGCGCCTGCGAGCCGACCGGGACCGCCATGTTGTCGATCCACAGGGTGGCGCCCTCCTCCGGGAGGATGTAGGTGAACTGGTCCGGATTGTCGGCCTCGCCGATGGCCACGATCATGTTGCCCGAGTAGCCGTGGGCCACGGCGACCTCTCCGTTGACGAGTGACTCGTCGTACTGATCGGAATCGAACGTGGCGATGTTCGCCTTGGCGGCCTTGATCAGGTCGGTCGCCTCCTGCAGGTGGTCCAAGGTGGTGTCGTTGAGCGAGTAGCCGAGGTACTCGAGCGCCGCGCCCATCGTCTCCCGCGGGTCGTTGAGCAGCGACACGCCGCCGGCGAAGTTGGCGGTGAGGGCGGGATCGAAGACCAGCGCCCAGCTCGGGGTGAAGGCGTCGCCGACCAGGTCGAGATTCACCCCGAGACCGGTCGTGCCGTACTGGTACGCCACCGAGTACTCGAGATTCGGGTCGTAGGGCGGGGCCTGGAAATCCTCCGCCAGGTTCTCGAGGTTGGGGATCGCGTCCTTGTCGAGCGGGAGGAGCAAGCCCTCTGTGATCATGATGCCGATCATGTAGTCGGACGGCACGACGAGGTCGTACGAAACGCCCGACTGGAGCTGGGACAGCATGGCCTCGTTGGACTCGTAGAACGACTCGACCACGTCGACGCCGTATTCCTCCTCGAAGGCGGTGATCAGCTCGGGGTCGATGTACTCCGACCAGTTGTAGAAGTTGAGATCGCCGTCGACCTGGTCTGCGGAGCAGTCGGCCGCGACGGCGTCGTCGTCGTCACCGCCGCAGGAGGCGGCGACGAGGGCGATGGCGAGCACCAGGAGTGCCAATCGCCAGAGTCTCGAGTGTCGCATGGTGGTTCCTTTCCTGGTCGTGCTTCGGGATGTCACTCAGGGGGATGGGCCTCGGCCACCCGTGGGCTGCTCGCGGTGCCCCGTTGGAACACGAGCGAGATGCCGACGAGGATCATCGAAGCCACCAGCATCGCGGTGCTGACGGCGTTGATGAGGGGCGTCACCCCTCGCCGGACGAGGCCGAAGACGTAGACGGGGAGGGTGGTGGACCCGGGCCCGGCGACGAAGCTCGTCACGACGACGTCGTCGAGGGAGAGCGTGAGCGCCAGCAGCGCCCCGCCGAGCACGCCGGGGAGGATCAGCGGGAGCGTGACTCGCCGGAACGTCTGCCACTGGTTGGCGTAGAGATCGGCGGCGGCTTCCTCGAGCCGGGGGTCGAGCTGTCCGAGGCGGGCGCGCACCACGACCGCAACGAACGAGATGTTGAAGGCGATGTGGCTCAGCGAGATCGTGCCGATGCCGAAGTTCGGGCTCCACCCGATGAGCCCGTCCAGAATCCGGAACGACTGGGCGAAGAAGAGCAGCAGCATCACCGCCATCGTCACGTCGGGGATGATGATCGGCAGGTACACGAGCCCGTCGTAGACGCGTTGCCCCCGAAACCGGAACCGTTCAAGGGCGAGCGCGGCCATGGTCCCCAGGACCGTCGAGATCACGGTGGAGACGGCGGCGACGATGAGAGACGTGCGGATGGCACGCAGCACGTCGTCGTTCTCCACCATCGCCCGGTACCAGCGCAGCGACGGCTCCGTCCAGATGCCCACGTTGTTGTTGTCGTTGAACGAGAAGACGATGAGGACCAGGATCGGGGCGTAGAAGAACGCGTACACGAGCCACGAGTTGGCGGCGAGCAGTCGCTCGGTGGGCGACTTGGGGCGAACGCCGGTGCTGATGCTCACAGGTTCCTCGCTCCCGATCGGAAGTAGAGGATCGTGGCCGCCAGCATGACCGACATGACGGCGATCGACAGCGCCGAGCCGAACGGCTGGTTGCGGGCGGCGAGGAACTGGCTGACGATGTAGTCGCCGAGCAGCGTGGTCCGGGCACCGCCGAGGATGGCGGGCGTGACGTAGGCGCCGAGCGTCGGGATGAACACGAGGATCGACCCTGCAATGACGCCGGGGCGGGAGAGCGGCCACGTGACCTTGCGGAACGCGGTCCAGCCGTCGGCGTAGAGGTCGCGTGCCGCTTCGACGAGCCGCCAGTCCATGCGCTCCAGGGCGGCGTACAGCGGCAGCACCATGAACGGCAGGTAGCCGTACACCAGTCCGATGAGGACCGCGGTGTTGGTGAACAGCAATCGGATCGGCTCGCCGCCGAGGGCCTGGGTGAGCTGGGAGAGCGGGCCGTCGGTGCCGAGCAGCACCCGCCACGCATAGGTGCGCACCAGGAAGTTCGACCAGAACGGGATCATCACCAGCACCAGCAGGATGTTGCGGGCCGTCGGCCCCCGGGTGGCGATGTAGTAGGCGAAGGGGTACGAGACAGCGAGACAGATCGCGGTGGTTGCGATGGCGAGGAGCAGAGATCGGAGCGCGATCTCGCCGACCAGCGGGTCCCACAGCCGTGCGTAGCTGTCGAGGTTCCAGTCCCGGAGCTGGGTGAGCCCCGTCGAGCTGCGGGTGGCGAACGAGTAGACGAGCACGATGACGAGCGGGATGGCGAAGAAGAGGGAGAGGTAGGCCCACGAGGGCAAGGCGATCAACACGCCGCGGCGAGATGCGGCCCGCTCTGCCGCCGCCTCCAGCTCCGGCGTCACCGCCTGCCTGTCCGTGGGTGCCGTCATCTCACTCCTGTACCACCGACGTCGCCGCCGGCGCCCACACCACGATCGTTCGTTCCCCGACCTCGTACAGCTCGACGCCCGGCCGGTTCTCCTCCTTGGCCTCGATCACTCCCGCCGGGGTGTCGACGTCGTAGTAGAAGACGTCGCCGTGGTAGATCCTGCGACTCACCGTGCCCTCGATGCGGTTCATCCCTTCTGGGATCGGCTCGTCGAGGTCGTAGAGCTCGAACCGCTCAGGACGAATGGCAACCGTCACCTCGTTGCCCGAGGCGGCGCCGGTCGATGCCGAGATGGGGTGGTTGCCGAGGAGGCGCACCGTCTCGTGGTCCACGACGACGGCGGGGAGCAGGTTGATCTCGCCGATGAAGTCGGCGACGAAGCGAGACGTCGGGTGCTCGTAGATCTCCTGGGGGACGCCCACCTGCAGCAGCTCGCCCTCGTTCATCACGCCGATGCGATCGCTCATCGTCAGCGCCTCGTCCTGGTCGTGGGTCACGTAGATGAAGGTGATCCCCACCCGCTCCTGGAGGTCCTTCAGCTCGAGCTGCATCGCCTGGCGCAGCTTCAGGTCGAGGGCGCCGAGCGGCTCGTCGAGGAGCAGCACCTCGGGCTCGTTGACGAGGGCCCTGGCCAGCGCCACCCGCTGTTGCTGGCCGCCGGAGAGCTGCTTGGGAGTGGCGGCCGCCCGATGGGTGAGCTGCACCATGTCCAGGGCCCGCTTTACTCGCTCCGCGATGTCCGCCGATCCCAGCTTCTTCATGAGGAGGCCGAAACCGACGTTCTCCTCGACGGTCATGTGGGGGAACAGGGCGTAGGACTGGAACACGGTGTTCACGGGGCGCTTGTTCGGTGGTTCGAGGCCCATCTCCTGGCCGTGGATCTTGAGTGACCCCGTCGTGGGGAACTCGAACCCGGCGATCATCCGCAAGGTGGTCGTCTTGCCGCATCCGCTCGGGCCCAGCAGCGAGAAGAACTCGCCGTCGGCGATGGCGAGGTCGAGGTCGCACACGGCGACCACGTCGCCGAACTGCTTGGTCACACCCTGCAGCGTGACTGCATCGGTCATGCCCATGCACCTCCACGAGAACGGGCCGGCGAGCAGCGTCGCAGAGTAGGCACGAGGGGCGGCCGGATGCTGGCTGGATGCCTCCTCACCCGCATCACGCCGGAACCGTCTCGGCGGCGACCGTGTCGACGGCGGCATCGAGCACGTCGAGCGCCTCGTCGAGCAGCTCGTCGGAGATGGTGAGAGGTGGGAGGAAGCGCACGCAATTGGAGTAGAGCCCGGCCCGGATCGTGATCACCCCGTTGCGCACCGTCTCGGCGGTGATCGCGGACGCGGCCTCCATCCACGGCTCCTTGCTGGTGCGGTCTCGCACCATCTCCATGACGAGCATCGGACCGACGCCGCGCACGTCGCCGACGAGGTCGGGGTGGCGCCGCTGGATGGCGTCGAGCCGGCTGCGCAGCCGCTCGCCGATCACGACGGCCCTCGCCAGGAAGCCGGGGTCCGAGATCTGCTCGATGGCGGCGAGGGCGGCGACGCAGGCGAGCGGGTTGCCCGAGTAGGTGCCGCCGAGACCGCCCGGGTGCGGGGCGTCCATGATCTCGGCGCGTCCGGTGACGGCGGACAGCGGCATGCCGGCGGCGAGCGATTTCGCGGTGGTCACCAGGTCGGGCACGACGCCGGAGTGCTCGATGGCGAACAGGGTGCCGGTGCGGCCGAACCCCGATTGGATCTCATCGGCGACCAGCACGATGCCGTGCTGGTCGCACAGCTCGCGGAGCCGGCGCAGCCAGGCGTGGGGGGCGGGGACGAAGCCTGCCTCGCCTTGGACCGGCTCGACGACCACGGCGGCGACGTGCGAAGGGTCGACGATCGCGGTGAAGCAGTGATCGAGGTTCCCCGCGTGCCAGGCGACGAACTCGTCTGCGGTCATGCCGTCGGGCCTGCGGTAGGCGTTGGGGAAGGGGAAGCGGTAGACCTCGGGAGCGAAGGGGCCGAAGCCCTTCTTGAAGAGGTTGAACTTCGACGTCATCGCCATGGTGAGGTTCGTGCGCCCGTGGTAGGCCCCGTCGAAGACCACGATGCCTTGCCGGCCGGTCGCCGAGCGGCAGATGTTGACGGCCGTCTCCACCGCCTCGGCGCCGGTGTTCATCAGCACGGTCTTCTTGGAGAAGTCGCCCGGCGTGATCCGGTTGAGCGCTTCGGCCACGGCGACGTACGGCTCGTACGAAGCGACGATGGCGCACATGTGGACGAGATCGGCCGCCTGCCGCTGGAGCGCGGCCACCACCGGGGGAGGGGTGTGGCCGACGGCGAGCACGCCGATGCCTCCGGCGAGATCGATGAGGCGGTTGCCATCGACGTCCGTGACGAGGGCGCCGTTCGCCGACGCCACGGCGATCTGGGTGAGCTTGCTGGCGCCTTTGGGGGTGGCGGCCTCTCGTCTGGTGACGATCTCCCTGCTCTTCGGCCCTGGGATCTCGGTGACGAGGTGGATGCCGGCGCTCATGGGTCTCCAGTAACGATCGGGTTGTCCGAACAAGCTGGATCGAAAGTATGACTCGTGCAGGCGGCCGCTGCAACTGATACGCTCTTGTGACACGTTCCCGACGATGGATCCGATGTGCGCGAGCGAGCGAACCGAACCCCGAACGCCGACGCCAACGGTGTGCGGCTCGATGCGACCGACAAGGAGATCATCCGGGCGCTCCAAGAGGACGGGCGGATGCCGTACACCAAGCTGGGCCCGATGGTCGGGCTGTCCGCTCCGGCGGTCAGGCAGCGAGTCCTCCAGCTCATCGAGCAGGGCGTGATGCAGGTGGTGGCCGTCACCGACCCGACCACGCTCGGCTTCGGCATCCAGGCGATGCTCGGCGTCAAGGTCGTGGGACCGCTCGACGCCGTGACGGCGGACGTGTCGAAGCTGCCCGAGGTGGACTACATCGTCGTGACCACCGGCCGCTTCGACATGCTGCTCGAGGTGGTGTGCGAGACGAACCAGCACCTCCTCGAGACGGTCAACCGGATCCGTTCCATGGGGCCGGTCAGCGAGATCGAGGTGTTCGGGTATCTGGAGCTCGTGAAGCAGACCTACGACTGGGGCACTCGATGACCAACCATCAGCACGCGGTACCGCACCTGCAGCTCATCGNNTGCCTCGTGGGCCGCGATGACGCCGTACGAGCGGGCGGAGCCGCTGATGCGAGCCGCCCACCTGCTCGTCGAGCGCGCCGACGACTATGCCCGCATCACCACCGAGGAGTCGGGCAAGCCCCTCGCCCAGTCGCGGGCCGAGTGGCTGTCGGCCCCCAACTACCTCACCTACGCCGCCGAGGAGGCCAAGCGGCTGGGGGGCCGCATCATCCCGGCTCGGGTGAAGGGCAGGCACATCGACGTCACCCATCAGCCGCTCGGGGTGGTCGCCGTCGTGACGGCGTGGAACTTCCCCATCTACAACATCAACCGCGCCGTCTCCTCGGCCCTCGCCGCCGGTTGCACCGCCGTGGTGCGCCCCTCCGAGTACACCGCCCGCTCGGCGATGCTCTACGGTGCCGCCCTCCACGACGCCGGGGTGCCGGCAGGCGTGATCAACGTCGTGAACGGCAGTGCCCACGAGATGGGCCAGGTGCTGCTCGACGATCCTCGGGTGCGCAAGATCGGGTTCACGGGATCGGTCCGCGTGGGCAAGCTGTTGATGGACGGCGCCTCGCGCACGGTCACCCGGCTCGCGCTCGAGCTCGGTGGCAACGCCCCGGTGATCGTGTTCCCCGACGTCGACGACCTCGAAGCCGTCGCCGCCGGCGGCGTCACCGCCAAGTACCGCAACTGCGGTCAGGTGTGCATCGCCCCGCAGCGGTTCCTCGTGCACTCGTCCATCGTCGACCAGTTCACCAAGGCGGCTGCAGCGGCGTCCGACCGCGAGATCGTGGGCAACGGGCTCGACCCGACGACGACCATCGGCCCGCTGATCAATGCCGGCCAGCGCGACCGGGTGGAGGAGATGGTCGCTGCCTCGGTGGGCGCCGGCGCCCGCGTGGTGACCGGAGGGTCCCGCATCGAGGGGCCCGGCTACTTCTACCGGCCGACCGTCATCGCCGACGTGCCCGAGGGTGCTCCGGTCGCCGCCGACGAGGTGTTCGGCCCTGTGCTCCCCATCATCCCGTTCGACACCACGGACGAGGCGATCGCCATCGCCAACGCGGTGGACTACGGCCTCGCCTCCTTCGTGTGGACCAACGACCTGCGCACCGCCTACAAGGTCTCCGACGCCCTCGAGTTCGGTCTCGTCGGCGTCAACGACTGGTACCCGGTCACGCCCGAGGCGCCGTTCGGCGGCATGAAGCAGTCCGGGCTGGGCAGGGAGTCGGGTCTCGAGGGCCTGCACGAGTACGTCGAGACCAAGACCCGGTACATCGGCGGGCTGGCGTGAACGGCCAGCCGATCCGGGTGCTCGCGGTCGCCGGCTCGCCGGAGGCGATGGGCGCCGCCCACGGCGCGCGCTTCGCCGCCGAGATCCGGGAGTACGCCGACGACCGCATCGCTCGCTCGCCGGAGGGCACCCACCTGTCCCGCGACGAGGTGCTCGCCCTCGCCGCCCGTATGCTCCCCGCCCACCAGGCGTACGACGCGGCGCTGTTCGCAGAGATGACGGCGATGGCGGACGCGGCGGGCATCACGCCCGCCGAGGCGGTGATCGTCGGCGGCTACACGGACTTCATCGACACGGTGCGCGCCGTGGCGGGCGGAACGGCGGTCGAGGACGCCTGCACCGCNNTGCACCGCCGTGATCGTTCCGGACGCCATCGCCGGCGGCGCCGGCTTCCTCGCCCAGACCTGGGACATGCACGCCACGGCGACCCCCCGCATCTTCATGCTGGACGTCACCCCGGCCGGCGGGCCACGGGCCCTGGTGTTCACCACCGTCGGGACGCTCGGACAGATCGGCATGAACGAGGCGGGCATCGCCATCGGCATCAACAACCTCACCGCCGACGACGGGCGCATCGGGGTGACGTGGCCGTTCGTGGTGCGCAAGGCGCTGCGGCAGACGTCATTCGACGATGCAGTGCGCTGCGTGCTCGATGCCAGGCTCGCCGGCGGGCACAACTTCCTCGTCTTCGACCGCACCGGGCGGGGAGTGTCGATCGAGGCCATGCCCACGGTTCGCTACCTGTCCGAGCTCGGTGGCGACGTGGTGACGCACACCAACCACTGCCTCGTCGCGGCCACGCAGGCGGTGGAGGGAGCGCGGCCTGCCGCCCTCCAGACATCCTCCGTCGACCGCCTCATCCACGCCCCCGAGCTGCTGGGCGATCGCCCGGTGACGTTCGAGGCGTTGGTGGCGCTCACCCGCGACGAGCGCTCGATCTGCCGACACCCGGAGCCGCCGTTCGACTACGAGTCGTGCGGCGCGGCCATCATGCGTCCGGCCACCGGAGACTTCTGGGCGTGCTGGGGGGTGCCGTCGGAGAACGAGTACGAGCACTTCGCTCTGTCGCAGCTCAGCGAGGCGGCTTCGTGAGCGAACTTCGCTACGTGAACCTCACCGAAGAGCTGGCGCCCCAGTGCGCCGCGCTGGAGCTGATCGCATTTCCCCATGCCGATCCGGAGGAGCTGCTGTCGGAAGAGGACATCCGGGCCTACGCCCGCACCTTCCCCGAGGGGTTCTTCGTCGGTCTCGACGGCGACACGGTCGTGGGGCAGGGCGCCGGTATCTACCTCGACTTCGACTTCGCCCACCCCCAGCACTCGATCATCGAGATCACCGGCGAGCACCAATGCGGCAACCACGACCCCGACGGTGACTGGTACTACGGCACCGACATCGTCGTGCACCCGCAGTGGCGCCGCCGAGGCATCGGGGGCCGGCTGTACGAGCTGCGCAAGGACCTCGTGCGCAGGGACAACAAGCGGGGCATCATCGCCGGCGGTCACATGCACAACTTCGTCGACCACAAGGGCGACCTTTCGGCGCACGAGTACCTCGAGAAGGTGGCGGCTCGTGAGATCTATGACGCCACGCTCACGTTCCAGATGGACAACGGCTTCGAGATCCGGGCGGCGCTCGAGAACTACCTCGCCGACGAGGCCACCGACAACTGGTCGGCGCTCATCGTGTGGCCCAACCCCGACTACNNTCCACCGTCACGTCGGGATCGGCGACCTTGCGCTGGATGCCCCGGGATCGCCCGAGCTCGGTGATCAGGTAGTCGATCTGCGCATCCATGTCGAAGAGGATCTCGGCGCCGAGCACCTCGCCCTGGTACTCGTGGGCGAAGAGCCCGGCGCGACGCGGGCCATAGGTCCATTGGGCGAGACCGACGCCCTTGTAGCGCGGACCGCGGCGGGTCTGCTCGTCCCGATTCATGACCTCCTCGGGAGCGAAGTCTCGCTTCACGCCGGCGAAGTCGGGCGCACGCATAGGTGTCGTCGACGAGCTTCGCTCCAGCCGGTTCGGGAGAACCCCGGACTCCACGTAGAGGTTGCCGAGAATGCCCGCCGCTCCGTTGACGGGGTAGCCGGCCGCAACCAGCTGCTCCATGACGTAGNNACGACGTCGGGGTTCGTGATCTGCGGATTGGCGGCGAGGAGCTCGGACAGGCTCACTCCGAAGGTCTTCGCCACCTTCCCCAGGGTGTCGCCGGCGACGATCGTGTGAGTCGTCGCCGCAGGCGGTGCGGCTGGAGGCGGTGTCGGTGTGGGCTTCGCCTTGGGCTTCGTCTTCGCAGTGGGTCCGGGCTTCGGCGTGGGAGCCGGACCCGATACCTCGGGCACATCCCTGCCGGGGATGGCCAACTCCTGTCCGGGCCGGATACGGTCGGGATCGGCGAGTTCGGGGTTGGCGGCCACGATCGCCGCCACCGTCGATCCGTAACGCTCCGCGATCCGCCGGATCGTGTCGCCCTTCTCGACCACGTGGATCATCACCGTCTCCCCTCGGTCGCTCCTTGCCGAACACTACGTGGCGTCGACGGACGATGCGGCGATGACCTCTGGCCCTGGTTGGCGATACACGTTCGTGGTTGCCTCGGGAGAGCGCAAAGGAGACCGTATGACCGCCGCCCCCACCAGACCACGACCCGTCCTCGCCCGCAGCCGTCCGTCCGTTGCCGCGCGCCGTCTCGGCTATCTGGTGGCCATCGGCGTGAACGGGGTCCTCCTGTACGTCGTGAACAACCTGCTCGCATGGGAGTGGCCCCGGTTTCTCACGGGGGACTTCGACCGTGTGCTCCCGCTGCTCAACGTCTCGATCGTGGCGAGCATGATCGTGAACGCGGTCTACCTGGCATATGACGAACGGTGGCTCAAGACCCTCGGCGACGTCGTCACCGCGGGGATCAGCCTCGCCGTGGTCGCCAGGACGCTCGCCGTCTTCCCATTCGACTTCACGCCGTATGCCTTCAACTGGGAGACGCTCGCGAGGGTGTGCCTCGTGTTCATGATCGTGGCGCTCTCGATCGCCATCGTTGCGGGGACGGTGAAGCTGATCGTCGATACCGTGCGCGGGCAGGCTCACTGGTCGCAGTAGCCGACGTTCCACGTCCTGCTCGCGTCATGGGAGCGCAGGTCTACGCCGAAGTCGGCCGCGGCTTTCAGGGGGAGCAGGACGTTGAGCCAGCCTGCTGTGACCTCGACGCGGTCAACGTCGGGGACGCCCGTGTTGCGGAGCGTGAGGTCGGTGCCGCCCTCGCCGTCCGGCTCCAGCGTGAACTCGGCGATGCTGCCGAAGTACTCGACGACCCACCGCTCCGGCCGCCTGGCGGCAAGAACGCGTCCTGCGTAGTGAATGCCGTTGATGAACCGGAAGCGCACGACACCGTCCCTCTCCAGCGCCTCTTCGGCCCAGAAGGACGCCCGTCCTGCGTCCGAGGCGAGCAGCGCGTAGACACGCTCGGGAGGAGACTGGAGGTGGAGCCGCCACACGATGGCGTCGGGGTCGGGTTGGAACGGCACGCTCCGCGCCTCACACCGCCACGTCGCGGCGCTCGAAGCGCCACGTGCCGAGCACGACGAGCAGGACGATCAGCCCGAGCATGATCAGCAGGTCGCCGGCCTGGATCCCATTGCGGAGCGGGTTCCCACCGGTGAGCCAGTGGAAGGGCGACAGGTTGCGGGTCCACTCCAGGCCGTCGACCTGGGGGAGGACGCCGTTGGCGAGGTAGCCGAGGAAGGCGACGGCTGCCCCGGCCGCGATGGCCGCCGCCCGGCTCCCGAACGCAGCCCCGACCCCGTAGCTGACGGCGGCGAACAGCGCCGCGAACAGCACGAGGTGGGTGTGCATGGCGGCGTACTCACCGAGGGTGATGCCGTCGAGGCCCACCGGGCCGCTGATCGCCAACAAGGAGACGAGCAATGCGAGGTTGAGCAGCACGATGCTGATCACGAGCGCTCCGAACCGCTGCAGCGCGACCCGAAGCCGGCTCACCGGGTGGGCGAGCACGAGGTCGAGCGTGCCGGCCTCCTCGTCTCCTGCGATCGTTCTGGCGCCGGCCCCGATCCCGTAGACGAGGAGGAGGATGGCGACGACGAGGCCGTAGACCGTGGCGCTCAGGTAGCCGTCGGGCGTGGCGATGTCGGTGTAGTTGAGCGCCTCGAGCAGCGCCTCCGGGTAGTTGGCGAGGGCGTCGCGCATGGCCGGTGAGTCGATGGTCGGCCAGAAAGCGGCGTAGCCGGCGCCAAGCACGACCACGGCGAGCGCCCAGCCGAGCAGCGAGCGGCGCCCGTCCCACAACCACTTGGTGAGGGGATCACGCAGCATCGCCGGCCTCCCCGTGGTTCGCATAGTGGTGGAAGAACAGCTCCTCGAGGTCGGCCTCCTCGATCGAGAGCGTGACGACGGTGTGCCGAGCCGCCGCCTTGACGAGGGTGTCGGCCATGCCGTCGAGCCGGCATCGCAGCACCGCGCCGTCGATGGTGAGGTCGCGCACTCCGGGCACCGAGGCGAACTCCTCGGCCGGGACCGGGGCGGCGAACTGGATCACGACCTTGCGCATCGACCGCTCCCGGAGGTCCTCGACGCGCTCCACCGTGACCAACTTGCCTTCACGGATGATCCCGACTCGATCGGCGACCTGCTGCACCTCGCTCATGATGTGCGACGACATGAACACGGTGCGGCCGTCTGCCGTCGCCTCCCGTGCCATCTTGGCGAACTCTTGCTGGAGGAAGGGGTCGAGTCCGCTGGTGGGCTCGTCGAGGATCAGCAGCTCGGGGTCGTGCATGAACGCTTGCACCACACCGATCTTCTGCCGATTGCCCCGGGAGAGCCCCTTGATCTTGCGGTCGAGATCGAGGTCGAGCCGCTCGGCGAGGGCACCGATGCGGTCCTTGGAGACCCCACCGCGCAGGTTGCCGAGGTAGGTGAGGAGCTGGCGTCCGGTCTGGCGTCCGTCGACCAGGAAATCTCCGGCGAGGTACCCGGTGCGGGCACGGAGGGCGACACCCTCGACCTGGGGGTCGATCCCGAGCACCTGCGCCGAACCGCTGGTCGGCCGGATCAGGTCGAGGAGGAGCCGGATGGTCGTTGTCTTGCCTGCCCCATTGGGTCCGAGGAAACCGTAGACCTCGCCCGTCTGGACCTCGAGCGCGAGCCCGGCCAGACCCCGGGTCTTGCCGTAGGTCTTCACCAGGCCCTGGGTGCGGATTGCGATGTCGGTCATCGGGCGCCTCGGATCGCTGCCTGCGACAGCCTACGGCCGATGCGCGGGAAGTCGGGTTGATCCCGAGTCTTTCCTCTCCGTCCTCCCTTCGAAATGTGAGGGAGGGGAAACCAGGGCGGGAGCGGAAACCCGGCGTTGTTCAGCTCGCCGCCGCCAGCACGCTCTCCGCGACGGCGACGGCGGCCTGGCGCAACCGCTCCGGCGTCCACCGCGAAGGGGTCTCCACCATCGACACGAAGGCGCCCTGGGCGAACAGGAAGAGCTGATCGGCAGCGGCCCCAGGGTCGGGATGGCCGCACTGCTCCACCAGCTTCGCCAGCCGGTCGCGCACGGCGTCACTCTCGGCCCTGAGCTGATCGGCGACTGCCTTGGGTCGGTTGGGCTCCGACAGCACCGCCACCCAGAACTGGTTGCGGATCCGCTCCTGCTCGTCCCAGCTCACCGCCTCGCACATGACCTCCACGAGGGCGTCGGCCGGGTCGAGGTCGGCGCTGGCCGCATCGAGCTCGGTGATCCACTCGTCGGCGAGCAGCTCCATGGCGTTGGCGAGGAGATCGGCGCGGGTGCGGAGGTAGTTGGTGATCACGGTCGTCGAGGCCCCGAGCTCGGCTGCCACCGAGCGGATGGTCACCCCGCCCAGGCCGGATCGTGCCGCCACCGCCAGCGTCGCCTCGGCGATGTCGACCCTGCGCTGAGTCACGTCCACCTGGATCGGCATCAGCCCAGCGCCTCGACGAGGGCTTCCTCGAAGACCTGGAGCGTCGTGGCGACGTCCTCGTCGCTGTGGGCGGCACACAGGAACCACGGCTCGAGCGCATCCGGGCTCGGCATCACGCCGCGGCGGATCATGCCCATCACGAGCTTCTCGTAGAGCTCCTCGTCGTGGGCGGCGACCCCGCGGTAGTCGTGCGGAGTGCCGGCGCCGAAGTAGAAGCCGAACATGGCCGGCCTGCCCTGGACGGTCGCCGCCACGCCGTGCTCGGCGAGGATCTTGGCGGTGCCCTCCATCAGCGCATGCCCGACTCGGTCGAGCCGGGCCATCGGCTCGCCGGTCATCAGCTTGGTGACCGTGGCCTGTGCCGCCGCCACGGCGATGCCATTGCCCGAGTAGGTGCCGGCTTGGACGATGCCTCCCTTGGCCCACCCGTCGAGCACCGGCCCGCGCCCGGCGATGGCTGCGACGGGCACGCCGTTGCCGAGCGCCTTGGCGAAGGCGGCGAGATCGGGCACGACGCCGTACGCCTCGGCGGCGCCGCCGACGGCGATGCGGAAGCCGGTCTTCACCTCGTCGAAGATCAAGATGGCGTCGTTGGCGTCGCACAGATCGCGCAGACCCTGGAGGAACCCGTCGACCGGCTCGATGCCCATGGCGTTGCCGAGCATCGGCTCGACGACGACGGCGGCGATCCGCCTGCCGTAGTCGGCGAAGAGCCGTTGCGCCCCCTCGAGGTCGTTGTAGGGGAGCGTGCGGATGAGCGACGTCACGACGTCGGGCATGCCCGAGCTCATCGGGATCGGGAGCGGCCGGTACGGCGAGCCGAACGCCTCGGTCGGCTTGCCCGGCGTCGAGTACATGACGTAGTCGTGGGCCCCGTGGTAGGTGCCCTCGAACTTGAGCACCACGTCGCGGCCGGTGACCCCCCGGGCGAGGCGCACTGCGTGCATCGTGGCCTCGGTGCCCGTGTTGGTGAAGCGCAGCCGTTCGACCCACGGCACGGCCTGCTTGATGGTCTCGGCGGCGACGACCTCCCGCTCCTGGGTGAAGGCGAAGGTCGTGCCGGCGGCGGCCGCCTCGGCGACGGCCGACGCCACGGTTGGGTCGCCATGGCCGAGGATGATCGGTCCAAAGCCGCAGTGGTAGTCGATGTACCTCTTGCCATCGGAGTCGTAGACGTAGCCGCCCTCGCCGCGCGACAGCACGAGGGTCTCGTTGCGACCCCAGTAGCGCCAACCGCTCGACACGCCGTTCACCATGGCGGCGTAGGCGCGGTCGAACCACGCAGCTGTCTCGGGTCCCTGGATGCTCATGTCTGCTCCTCGATGCTCACGATCGGCCTCTTCGATTCAGTGCTTCGCCAGCCACCACATGGCGTCGGCTCGCCTCGCAGGCGTGCCGGTGCGCTGCTCGGCAGCGTCGGCGCTCGTCATCACCTTGAGGGCGGCGTTGATGCCGAGCCACCGGAACGGCTCCGGCTCCCAGTTGCGGGTGCGCACATCGACCCACGGGAAGCGGGTGCGCAGGGTGGTCTTCCCGGTGATGAGGTCGGCGAGGGTGCGACCGGCGAGGTTGGTGGCGGCGACGCCGGAGCCGACGTAGCCGCCCGCCCAGCCGATGCCGGTGGTGCGGTCGAGCCCGACGGTGGGCAGCCAGCTCCGTGCCACGCCGAGCACGCCGCCCCAACGATGGGTGATGGCGACATCGGCGAGTTGCGGGAAGACCTCGACCAGCGCCTCACGAACCGGGTGGAAGGTGGCGGCGGGGAAGTCGGCGTTGGTGCGGATGTGCGAGCCGTAGTCGTACGGGGCGCCGCGGCCGCCGAAGGCGACGCGGCCGTCGGCGGTCCGCTGCCCGTAGATCACGAGGTGGCGCAGGTCGCCGAACGTCTGGCGGTCGGCGAGCCCGATGTCGTTCCACAGCGCCTCCGGGAGCGGCTCGGTGGCGAGCATGATCGAGTACAGCGGCGCCAGCCGGCGATGGTGCCCGGGGATCTCCGCCGTATACCCCTCGGTGGCCCGCACGACGACGGGGGCGGCGACCGTGGCGCCGGCGGCGGTGGTGACCCTCCCCGGTGCGATGGCAGTGACCGCCGTGTGCTCGAAGATCTGCACACCGCGACGTTCGGCGGCGGCGGCGAGGCCGAGGGCGAGCTTGATGGGCTGAATGGCGGCGGTGTGGGCCGACCACAGGCCGCCGTGGAGGTGCGGGCTGTTGCCGACCTCCCGAGCCTCGGCGGGGGAGAGGAGGCGCAGCTCGTCCTCGGTCCATCCGTAGCGCCGGGCCTCGGCGACGTCGTCCTCGGCGCGGATGCGCTGCCCCTCGTTGCGGAGGAACTCGATGCTGCCGCCCTTGTGGAAGTCGCAGGCGATGCCCTCGTCGGCCACCACCTTGCCGACGACGTCGACGGTCTCGCGCAGCGCGGCGGCGAAGGCCCGGGTTGTGTCGAGATCCGCCATCTTCTCGAGACGGCCCAGCCCGCCGGCGAATCCGTCGTAGCACCAGCCGCCGTTGCGTCCCGAGGCGCCGAACCCGACGTGGGCGCGCTCGAGCACGGCGATGCGCAACGCCGGATCGGCGAGGGCCAGCTCATAGGCGGTCCACAGTCCGGTGTAGCCGGCGCCGACGATGACGACGTCGACGTCGAGGTCGGTGCGGAGCGGATCGCGGCCGCCGAGCTCGCCGTCGAGACCTTCCCACCACAGGGGGCGGGTGGTGGCGGAGTTGAGCGATGACGTGGTCACGTCGTGTAATATAACACTGTCACGCAACAGTGTTGTAGGAAAATCGTGAGCGGAGGGCATCGTGGTCGAGACCGTCAAGCTGTACATCGCCGGCGAGTGGACGGAGGGGACCGGAGACTCCGTGCATCGCCTGATGTCACCCGTCACCGGCGAGCACATCGCCGACGTGCCCTATGCGAGCCGGGCCGACGTCGATCGGGCGGTGGCCGCCGCCAGGGCGGCGCAGGACGAGTACCGCCACTGGTCGGCGATCGAGCGGGCCGAGCTCAACCACCGTATCGCCGCCGCCATCGAGCCCATGGTCGAGGACATCGCCCGCATCCAGACCTTGGAGCAGGGCAAGCCCTACCACGAGGAGTCGCTCGGCGACATCGAGGAGGCCAACGGGTACTTCACCGAGTCGGCCGAGGACGTGAAGCGGCTGATGGGGAGCGTCATCCCCACCACCGACCGCAACGTGCGGATGTTCACCTTCCGCCGCCCGGTCGGCGTGTGGGCGGCGATCACCCCGTGGAACTTCCCGGTCACCATCCCGCTCGAGTATCTGGGCCCGGGGCTCGCCACCGGCAACGCCGTCATCGTGAAGCCGCCGATCCACACCGCATGGGCGCTGCTCGAGCTCGCCAAGGCGTTCGACGCGGCGGGGGTACCGAAGGGACTGGTCTCGATCATCCCCGGCGAGGCGGAGATCGGCGAGATGCTGGTCACCCACGACGGTGTCGACGCCATCGGCTTCACCGGATCGTCGGCGACGGGGAAGCGCATCATCTCCCAGATGGGGGTGAAGCGGTCGATCATGGAGATGTCGGGCAACGGGCCCACCATCGTCACCAGCGATGGCAACATCGAGGCGGCGGCGACGGCTGCGGTGTACGGCGCCTACTACAACGCCGGTCAGGTGTGCTGCGCCACCGAGCGGGTGATCGTCGTCGACGCGGTGCATGACGAGTTCATCGAGCGCTCGCTGGCGGCGGCGAAGGAGGTCCGCCTCGGTGATCCCTTCGTCGAGGGGATCAACATGGGCCCGCTCAACAACGAGCCGACGGCGGCGAAGATGGACCGCCACATCGCCGATGCCAGGGATCGGGGCGCCGAGGTGCTGGTGGGCGGTGGCCGGGCCTCCGGATACCCGACCAACCTCTACTACGACTTCACGCTGCTCGACCGGGTGCCGGAGGAGTCGGCGGTGTCTCAGGAGGAGTCGTTCGGTCCGGTGCTGCCGGTCCTGACCGTTCCCAGCGACGACGAGGCGGTGGCGATGGCCAACCGCACCCGGCTCGGGCTGCAAGCGGCGGTCTTCACGTCCAGCCTGGAGCGGGCGTTCTGGTACACCGACCGGATCCGCTCCGGCACGGTCATCGTCAACGACTCAACCGACTTCTGGGAGACGTTCCAGCCGTTCGGCGGCGCTGCCGGCACCGACACCGGCTGGGGGCGCGGCAAAGTCGACGAGTTCACCGACCTCCAGACGATGGTGATCAACCTGGGCAACGTCTGAGGGGCGCCATCGCCCGCACGGGCCGTGGCGCACGCTTCCGGCGAGCGCCACGCCCCGGGTTCGACTGACCGCGACGTCTCCCCGCGTCCAGCCGTCATGCGGTGATCGGCGTGAGCGTCGAGGCGGTCAGTAGCGGGCCTTGGCGTTCCTCAGGTAGAAGATCACCCTCGAGTAGGTGAAGTCCTCGGCCGGGATGATCGCCACTTCGCCGCTCACGTGTGCGAACTTCCCGGTTCCTCCGGTGACCGCCATGACCGTCTCACCCGCAGCCCACTCGGTCAGGTTGATGGCACCGTTGACCGTGATGGTGCCGTCGGGAAACCGCATGCCGAGGTCGCACACGGCGTCCTCCAGGATCTCCGAGTCCGGACTCAGGTTGAAGCACGGCCCGCCGCCAAGGCCGAGGTGCTCCCCGTCCGTCGTCCTGATCTCCTCGTACAGGGTCCAACCCCACTCGTAGTACGCCTCGGTCTCAGGGTTTGCGACGACGATGACCTCGAAACGGGTCACGCCGCCGTTTGCCCGCGCGGCCTCATCGGTGGTAGCCATCACGCCTGCGGCCATCACGCCCAGGAGCAGGCACACGACGGTGAGGACCGTCACGATACGTGTCCTCATGATTCTCCTCCTTCGGTCGGCCGGGCTCGTCCCCGGCGATCGCTCATGGGATTCGCCCGGCGGAATCAACGGCAATGAGCCTTCGGACGGCAACGCGCCACCGTCCAGCCCCGATGCTGTCCCAGGATCCAGATGCCGATCTAGAGCCGAAGGGCTCTGCACCGTCACGATGTGCGCTGCGAGACGACGCCGTCGATCCGACTCCGTCCCAGACCATCGACCGCACGTAGGCGTTGGCCATCACGCATGCGGCGTCTGATCGGACTGGTCGCGTCTGGCCACGCTCACGCTCGTGCGCTGGCTACGCCGCATCCTGATCACGCTCGGGACGCTCGCTCTGATCTTCGTGTTCGCCATGGGGGCGTGGGCCTGGGCGATCGGCCCGGATGCCGTGGCGGGCGGTCACCCACGGCACGAACGACGGTGTGGGCTCACCTCGAATACCCGGGTCGGGCGACTGCGCCATCACCCGACCCACGACCGTGGGCGATGGCCGAGGGACCCGAGCCGGTGGTGAGGTTGGACGATGAGGCACAGCCGATCGGTACGGTGATGGCCGAGCACGGCGGTCTGGCCATGGTGGTCGTGCAAGGCGGCGAGATCGTGTACGAGTGGTACGCACCCGGTCACGACGCCGCGACCGCCTCGATGCTGTTCTCGGTCTCGAAGTCGACCTCGCTGCTGGTGGGTGCTGCGATCGACGACGGTCTGATCGGGTCCGTGGGGCCCCGTCTACGCGGCTCACCGGTGTCGGCCGTAGGGTGGGGGAATGGCTGACGACTTCACCACCCCGCTGACCGTCGAGCAGATGTACGGCGATTGGGGCATCGAGTGGGAGGACGCCGTTGCGATGGCGGACCTCAGCCTCGACCCGAGACCGCGGACGTCGATGTACGACGCGTTCGGGGCCTTGGGCGTCGGGGAAGGCGGCTACGTCCTCGACATCGGGGGCCGTGACGCAGCCCAGGCGCTCGAGCTCGCCGAGCGGTTCGGGTGTCGGGTCCTGTCGGTCGATCCTGTCCAGGCGAACATCGACCTCGGTTCGCAGGCCATCGCCGATCACGAGCATGGCCACCTCGTCGACAACGAGCTGGGGTCGATCAACGACATTCCCGCTCCCCACAACGTGTTCGACGCGGTCTTCTCGAGGGACATGATCGGGCACGTAGAAGACCTGGAGGGTGCGCTCGCGGAGTGCCGGCGCGTGCTCAGGCCCGGCGGGGCCATGGTGATCCACGACGTGTTTGCGACACCGTTGCTCGAGCCGAAGGAGGCGGCCCGGCTGAGCGCCGATCTCGCCCAGGTGCCAGAGCGACTCGACAGCGAGCTCTTCGAACGGACCGTGGAAGCGGCCGGCTTCACGATCGACGTGATCGACCGGGTGGCGTCGGAGTGGCTCGAGCACCTGCTCGAGAGCGAGGACGGCGAGAAGCGTCTGCTCCGTGCGGCACGCTTGAACCGGGAGAGGGACCGGTTCGTCGAGCAGATGGGCGTGGTGCCCTACCGAGTGGTTCTCGGCAACACCCTCTGGACCATCTACCGCATGATCGGCAAGCTCGAGGATCGTGTGTACGTGATCCGGGCGTGAGGTGGGAATCGACCCCGAATGCGAACGCTCGTCGGCGACCCGGTGGGCGCCGCACGAGCCGATAGGCTGCCGCTCATGCGAATTGGCCTGATGATCTTTCCCACCGAGACCACGATCCAGCCGGTCGAGCTCGCCGTTGCCGCCGAGGAGCGCGGCTTCGAGTCCGTCTGGTTTCCGGAGCACAGCCACATTCCGGCCAGCCGGGAGACCCCGTGGGGCGGCCGCGAGGGTGCGCCGCCGCTGCCTGACCACTACTGGCGCTCGTACGACCAGGTCGTTGCGCTGGCGGCGGNNAGCGCCGGGCCATGCTGCGAGAGCACGTCCTGGCGATGAAGGCGCTGTGGACCGAGGACGAGGCCAGCTTTGCCGGCGACTTCGTGCACCTCGAGCCGAGTTGGGCGTGGCCCAAGCCGGTCCAGCGGCCGCACCCGCCCGTCGTGATGGGCGGCGCCGCCGGCCCCAAGACGATCGCGCACATCGTGGAGTTCTGCGACGGATGGATGCCCATCTACGGCCGCTACGACATCATCGAGGCGATCGCCCGCCTGCGGAACGCAGCCGAAGACGCCGGCCGGGACCCGGCTACGATCGAGATCGGCGTGTTCTCCGCCCCTGCAAAGCCCGATCGGCTGGAGGAGCTCCGCAACGCCGGCGTGAGCCGCGTCGTGTTGTTCCTGCCACAGGAGTCCCGGGATGCGGCGATGGCGGCGATCGAGAGCCACAAGCAGATCGTCGAGCAATTCGCCGATTGACTGCGCGGCTCGCCACGCGGCGTTGGGAAGTGAGCGGTGGCTCGGCTGTGAGTGGCCTACCGCCGCCGGCGTACGAGGCTCGGTCAGGGTCCTCGGGTGGGATGGGTGAAGCGGAGCTCGCCGGTGGGGATCCGGGTGATGGTCCA